>JBATKF010000423.1:0-56656 GCA_049669185.1 Sedimenticolaceae bacterium
GTCTGACCGACCATCGCATCAATCTCACGCTGTATAAACTCGACGAGATCATGCAGGGTGCCCTGGATCAAGTCATCGACCCCTTGCAGCATGAGTACCAGGCCGGACAGCTGGCCGCCCTGTCGGCGGGATGAACACCGTCCGCGCCCTGCTCGCGGATGCGCGTCAGGTGCTGGCCGCTGCTGTCGAGACGCCGGCGCTGGAGGCTGAGATCCTGCTGGCGCATGTGCTCGGGCAGGATCGCAGCTGGCTGTACGCGCACCCGGGACACGCCCCCACCGCGGCCGAGATCGCGGCCTTCACCGAACGGGTGGCGCAGCGGCTCGACGGGCATCCGATCGCCCACCTCATCGGCAGGCGCGAATTCTGGTCGCTCACACTCAGCGTCAGTCGCGATACCCTGATCCCACGCCCCGAGACCGAGGGGCTGGTCGAGATTGCACTTGGGGTCACGCTGCCGGACGACGCAGATATCCTGGATCTCGGCACCGGCAGCGGCGCCATCGCCCTCGCGCTGGCCAGCGAGCGGCCGAACTGGCGCGTCCTGGGCGTTGACCGGAGTACCGCCGCGCTGGAGATCGCCCGTGCCAACGCCAAACGACTGGGCCTGCCCGGCGTGGAATTCGCACGCGGTGACTGGTTCTCCGCACTGCCCGCCGGCTTGTTCTTCGATCTGATCGTCTGCAATCCACCCTACGTGGCGCAAGACGACCCGCATCTTGCACGCGGTGACCTCCGCTTCGAGCCCGTGCAGGCCCTAGTGGCCGGTGAAGACGGTCTCGACGACATACGCGCGATTATCGATGCGGCGCCCGATTTTTTGCGTCCCGGCGGCTGGCTGTGGCTGGAACACGGCCACGATCAGGGCAGCCGTGTGGTCGCTCTGCTGCAGGACCGCGGCTTTCAGCAGGTCGCGCTCCGCCGCGATCTGGCCGGCCTGGGACGCCACGCAGGAGGGCGCATGCCGGATGTACGCATAGCGCAGCTGCCCAATGATCGCCCTTGACCGGTAGGGTCTTTCGGCCCAGCATTGCCACCATGGACAACCAGGGCGACAGCCTGCAGCGGCAGCGCGAGATCGCGTTCTGCTCCCTGCACCCCGATGACAATCAGGCACGCTCGGCGGCCGATTTTCTGATCGCGATCGACGGGGTGCAACGCGTCGATGTGATTGACGCCGTTAACCTGGTCGTCCGTTATCACCTGCTGGTGATCTGCCTTGCAGATATCGAGGGGCTGCTAGAGCAGCGCGGCTTTCATCTCGACAACCGACTCATGTATAAGATCCGGCGCGCGCTGTTTCACTATACCGAGGAGACCCAGCGGGCGAATCTGGGTTGCGCCAAGGGCGACGCAAACTGCACGCAAAAGGTCTTCGCCAATCGTTACCGCAAACGCGAACATGGCTGTCAGGACGATCGGCCAGAGCATTGGCGACGTTATCTCTAGTTTGAACTGGCAGGATCTGGCGGGGTGACGGCGGTCGACCACGCAGAGGCGCTTTATTTCCCCGATGGATGACGACGACCTGCTGCGTTACAGCCGCCAGATCATGCTCCCCGAGCTGGGCATCGAGGGCCAGCAGCGCTTGCGCGAGGGGAGCGCATTGATTGTCGGGCTGGGTGGTCTGGGTTCCCCGGCGGCAATGTATCTGACCGCGGCCGGCATCGGCACCCTGGCGCTAGCCGACGACGACCGAGTTGATCTGAGTAATCTGCAACGCCAGGTGCTGCACACCACACAGCGCATTGGCCTCGCCAAGACCGTCTCGGCCGAACAGGGGTTGCGCGCATTGAATCCCGCGCCGCGGCTTGTGCCGCACCACATCCGGCTGCGCGACACCGCACTCCAAGCCGCCGTGGCCGACGCCGACGTCGTGCTGGATTGCAGCGACAATTTTGCCACGCGTTTCGCCCTGAATCGGGTCTGCTACGCGCTCCACAAACCGTTGGTCTCGGGCGCGGCCATTCGTTGGGACGGCCAGATCACGGTGTTTGACGGCAGCCCCACCGGTCCCTGCTACCGCTGTCTCTACGATGAAGACGGTGAGGAGGAGCTGAGCTGCAGTGAAAACGGCGTCATCGCCCCGCTGGTTGGCATCATTGGTTCGATGCAGGCACTCGAGGCCATTAAGCTGCTGTGTGGCATCGGTGAGGCCCTGAGCGGTCGCCTGCTGATCCTCGACGCCCTGCGTATGCAATGGCGGGAGCTGCAACTGCGGCCGGACCCCTCCTGCCCAGTGTGCGGCGCGAGATGCTAGCCTGACTGAACCGGCCGCTCGACACCGATGACGAAAAAGCCCGTCCAACCCTTTGACCTCGACCGACTGCGGCAGGATATCGTGTTCAGCGACACCCTGCTCGGTCATCCGCTGATCTTCCACACCACCTGGGGGCTGTTTTCGCCCAGGGCCATCGATGAAGGCACCCGGCTGCTGCTGGATCACCTCGAGGTTCGGCCGGACGAGCGTGCCATCGACCTGGGTTGCGGCTACGGGCCGCTCGGGCTGGCGATTGCCAAGTCGGCCCCGCAGGGCGGCTGCCTGATGGTCGACAAGGACTTCGTCGCCGTCGACTACGCCAATAAAAATGCGAAAACGAACAACATCCCCAATGCGCGCGCGATCCTCAGCGACGGTCTGCGCCATGTCCCCAGGCAGACTTTCACCCTCGCCGTGACCAACCTGCCTGCCAAGACCAGCAAGGAACACTACTATCTGTTTTTCAACGACATATATGAACATCTCGAGGCAGATGGCCGGCTATATGTCGTGGTCATCAGCGGTCTGCGCCAGTTCATCGCGCGCGCCTTCGAACAGGTATTCGGCAATCATCGCAAGTTAAAGCAGGGCCGGCAGTACACGGTAGCCATGGCGCAAAAGCGCATTGCGTAGGACTAAAGATCTGATGCAGGTCTGCCGATAGGTTCGTCACAAGCACCCTATTCTCGATCTTCAGAGGACAAACGATGAGCGCTGCTGCCGACGGGCTGACCATCGAAACGGCCGCGGAATATCTGCGCCTGGCCCTGCCGTTGATGTCACGACAGCGCGTTTCGACCACACCCCAGAACTACGCGGTCTGGTACACCTATGTCAGCGGCGAGAATGCCGAGCTCAACGCAGAAATCGACCGTCTGATCGCAAAGAAACAGCCGTTCACCGAGGCAGTATGCGCCGGACTGTACCGACAGTTCGTGGCCGAGCGCGAGGTCGGCGATATCGAACAGGTGCGCGAGCAGCTCAACAGGATCCTCAGCGATGTCGGTTCATCGCTTGACGAGGCCGGCAATGGCGCGCGCGCATTCGAGGGCAAACTCGGTGGCCTGGTCGACGGCGTGGCGGAGAATAACGATCTGTCGGATATTCGTCAGATGCTCCAGATCCTCATTACCGAGACACGTAGCATGCAGGATGCCACGCAAGGGATGCGCAGCCAGTTCGAGTCGAAATCGAAAGAGATCGAGGAGCTCCACGAGCAACTGCAGCGCGAACGCAAGCGCGCTAACACCGATCCACTGACCGGCCTTTACAACCGTTTCGCGCTGCTCGAAGAGCTGAATAGGGTTATTGCAGAGATGCCGAGTGACGCGCCGCCCTCGGTGGTGATGCTGGACATCGACCATTTCAAATCGGTCAATGACACCCACGGTCATCTGATCGGCGATCGCGTCATCCGCTTTGTCGCCCAAGTGCTGGAGAAGAACATCAAGGGCAAGGACAGCGCTGCGCGCTACGGGGGCGAGGAATTTACCGTGCTGCTGCCTGAGACGCCCGGCGCCGGCGCCCAGTCCGTGGCCGAATCGATCCGCAAGGCCGTGGAGAGCGCCCAACTGGTGCGCGCAGACAACAAAAAGCCCTTGGGGCAGATCACCATCTCCGCCGGTGTCGCGACGTTTCAGGCCGGCGAGGACGTCATGGAGTTCGTCAATCGCGCCGATCAGGCCCTCTACCGCTCAAAGAGAGAGGGCCGCAACCGGGTCAGTGTCGCCTGATTTCAGGCCAGACCACGCGCCAACCACGGCCCGATCGCACGACTCAGCCCCACCGGCAGGCGTTTCCAGGTGTTGATGAAGTGGCGATATTTGGGATTGTTGGGATTCAGATCCGGCATCTCGGTCGCCTTCACCAGAAAATACTCGTAGCACAGGGGTTCGGGCTCGAAGCCCCAGTGCTTCTTGAAACGATAAGAGCCGGTGTCGACTTTGCTGCGGCCGAAATCGAATATGTGACAGCCACGCTCGACGGCACGCCGCATGACTTCCCAGTACATGAAGTCGTTGGCCGCGAGGTCGCGCGCCGCGGCGATGCCGCCCCCATAAAAAGGCAGCACTTGATCGCGGAAGTAGTAGTTCATCACCGAGGCCACTAGCCGGCCTTCGTGGCGAACGGTGACCACGTCGACATCCTCCGCGAACTCGGCGCGGATAGCGCGGAAATGCGCCTTGTCGAAGACCGGCGTCCCCAGGTTGCGCACGCTCTCGGAATACGCGAGATAGAGGTTGTCGATGCCTTCGTCCAACTCGCTGGTCAACCCCGCCTTGATGCCCTTGCGCACCATCGCCCGTTGCTTGCGCGGAATGGCGTTCATGTTCGCGTCGTGATCTTCGCTGAGGGCGCGTCGGAACGTGACGTAGAGCTTATCTTTGCGCAGCCAGTCTTCGCGTACCGGTTGCTCGTTGCGCAGCTCGAGATGATCGACACCGAGTGTCTGCGCGAGGCGCATCGCATGCACCTCGAGCGCCTCTCTGATGGCGTCGTCGTCGGCAAGGACACCGCCGTAAACGCAAAACGGCACCGAGATCAGAGAATGACCAAACAGCAGGTGCTTGACTTCCCCAAGCGGCAAAAGGCCGCACGGGGCGCCGTCGCACAGCGCCATCAGGTAATGGCCGGGATGCCGATAGGTGGATTCGATCAGGCGTTTCCACCCATAGCGGTGAAAGAAGGTGCCCCGCGGATGCGCCATCACATAGGCGTCCCAGGCTCCGGCGTCCGACTCGTTTGCCATACGGATCTGCACTTGGTTCACCAACAATCACCTACCGTGTCGACAAAAGACGCCGAGGGCATGCGTCACGCGGCGCCCGGGGCCTTGTGATCGACCCAGATGCGCGGCGCTCAATACGCCATATCGGGATCTGCAACAGCGGGCTAGACATATCTCACCGTTTTTCGTAACGAGGATGCCGAGACGCCGCTATGGCGGGGTGCTCGGAGTGGAAGGCGGCGAAGGCGTAGTCGACACTACGTCGAAGCGCCTGCAACGAGTATGCCCCGTCAGGGCGAGGATATCGGGGGCCGCAGCAGGAAATCGGTGAGATGTGCAGGCTAAGCCCCCAGCTTTTTGCGCAACAGCGCATTGACCTGCTGCGGGTTCGCCTTGCCATGTGACTTCTTCATGATCTGGCCGACGAAAAAGCCGAGCATCTTGGGCTGCTTCGATGCGTCGGCGTTGCGGTAATTCTCGACCTGCTCAGCATTTGCCGCGAGCACCTCATCGACCAGCGCCTCGATGGCGCCACTATCGGTGATCTGCCTGAGACCCCTCGCCTCGATGATCGCATCAGCACCGCCCTCACCGGTCCACATTGCGGCCAACACGTCTTTTGCGATCTTGCTGGAGATGGTGTTGTCCTTGATGCGTGCGACCAGTTCACCCAGCGCGGCGGCAGGCACCGGACTTTCGCCGATATCCAGGCCCTGTCGGTTGAGCGCCGCGGCCAATTCACCCATGACCCAGTTGGCAACCAGTTTTGCATCGCCCCCGGCAGCCGTCGCGATTTCGAAATAGTCTGCCTGTGCCCGGCTGCTGGTCAGGACATCGGCATCGTAGGCCGACAGCCCGTAGTCGGTCTCGAAGCGCGCTCGCCGGGCATCCGGCAGTTCGGGCATTTCGGCGACCACTTCGGCGATAAACGCGGCATCGATCTGCAGCGGCAAAAGGTCCGGATCGGGGAAGTAACGATAATCGTTGGCCTCTTCCTTGCTGCGCATCGATCGGGTCTCATCCTTGTCCGCATCGTACAGACGGGTCTGCTGGACGACCCGGCCACCGTCCTCCAATATCTCAATCTGCCGCTCGACCTCGTAATTGATGGCCTTTTCGAGAAAGCGGAAGGAATTGATGTTCTTGAGCTCGGCGCGCGTACCCAGCTCGGCCTGGCCCTGCGGGCGTATCGAAACATTGGCGTCCATGCGGAACGAGCCTTCCTGCATATTTCCGTCGCAGATCCCGATGTAGGTCACTATCTGATGTATCTTTTTGGCGTAGGCAACGGCCTCCTTGGCCGAGCGCATGTCCGGCTCGGAGACGATCTCGAGCAGCGGGGTGCCAGCGCGATTGAGATCGATGCCGGTCATGCCGTGGAAGTCCTCGTGCAACGACTTGCCTGCATCTTCCTCGAGGTGCGCGCGAGTCACCCCGACCACCTTGCTGGAGCCGTCTTCCAGCACGACCTCGACGCTCCCCTCGCCGACCACCGGCAGCTCGTACTGGCTGATCTGATACCCCTTGGGGAGGTCCGGATAGAAATAGTTCTTGCGGGCAAACACCGAGCGCTCGGCGACCTGCGCGCCGATCGCCTTGCCAAATCGCACCGCCATGCGCACCGCCTCGCGATTCAATACCGGCAGCACACCCGGCATGCCCAGATCGATCAACGAGGCCTGGGTGTTCGGCTCGGCGCCGAATTCGGTCGAGGATGCCGAGAATATCTTCGACTTTGTCGCGAGCTGGGTGTGGATCTCCAGACCGATGACGGTTTCCCATTGCATGATTTTTCGTCCGGAACGCTGTTCGTTGACCAATAAGCGGGCTAGAAACCCGCGGGGCGCTGCCGGTGCCAGTCGGTCGCCAGCTGAAGCTGGTGTGCCACATTCAACAGGCGCGCCTCGTCGAAATAGCTGCCGATCAGCTGCAGACCCACCGGCATGCCATCGCTGGCCGGGGCCGGGATCGACACACCCGGCAGGCCGGCCAAATTCACCGCGATGGTGTAGATGTCTTGGAGGTACATCGACACCGGATTATCTGCCTTCTCGCCGAGACGAAACGCCGTGCCCGGAGCGGTCGGACCGACGATCACATCGCATTTTTCGAACGCCTGGCGGAAATCGCCCGCGATCAGCTGACGCACCTTCTGTGCCTTCAGATAATAGGCATCATAGTAACCGGCCGACAGTGCGTAGGTTCCGATCATGATCCGGCGCTTTACCTCGGCACCAAAGCCCTCCGAGCGCGAACGCTTGTAAAGATCCTCGATGTCTTTCGGATCGTCGCAACGGTGGCCATAGCGCACCCCGTCGAAACGCGCCAGATTGGAGGAACATTCGGCCGGTGCGACGACGTAATAGGCAGGCACCGAGAGCCCCGTGTTCGGCAGGCTGACCTCGACCGTCTCGGCACCGAGCCGCCTTAGTTCCTCGATCGCGGCCAGCACCGAGGCGCCGACGCCCGCATCCAGGCCGTCGCCCATGAATTCTCTGACGACGCCGATCCTGACGCCCCGGATATCGTTGCCGAGCGCGCCGGCATAGTCGTCTACCGGTCGCTGCGCGGACGTCGAATCGCGTTCGTCGAAACCCGCCATGACGGCCAGCATGAGGGCCGCATCTTCGGCACTGCGGGCCATGGGACCGGCCTGATCGAGCGATGAGGCAAAGGCAATCATGCCCCAACGCGAGCAGCGCCCATAGCTTGGCTTGAGGCCCGTGATGCCGGTCAGTGCGGCGGGTTGGCGGATGGACCCGCCGGTATCGGTGCCGGTCGCCGCCACGCACAATCGCGCCGCGACTGCCGCCGCGGAGCCGCCGGACGAACCACCTGGGACAGTTTCGGTATCCCATGGGTTGCGCACCGGGCCGAAATAGCTGGTCTCGTTCGAGGAGCCCATTGCGTACTCGTCCATGTTCGTCTTACCCAGCATCACGGCACCGGCCTGCTTCAGCTTGCTGACCACGGTCGCGTCATAGGGCGATACGAAGTTCTCCAACATGCGGGAACCGCAGCTGGTGCGCACATCCCGCGTGCAGAAGATGTCCTTATGGGCAATCGGGACGCCCGTCAGCGGCCCGGCCTGGCCAGCAGCGATGCGTTCGTCCGCTGCCTTGGCCTGGGCGAGCGCGGCCTCCTCCGTGACCGTGATGAAGCAGTTCAATGCCGCATCGTGCGCCCGAATGCGCTGCAGCATATGCCTCGTCAGCTCGGTGCTGGACACCTCACCGGCGCCCAGGCGCGTGCTCAGCTGGGCGATGGATTGTTCATGCAGTTCCAAGGCTCAATCCTGATCGGTCCTGAGAACGGAGGGTTGCAACTGCGAGTTCGGGTTTCTCACTCGATCACCTTGGGCACCAGGAAAAGCCCGTTCTCCACGGCGGGCGCGCCTGCCTGATAGAGCTCGCGTGCCACGGGCTCGGTGACCAAATCCTCGCGCAGGCGCTGTGCCATCTCGAGCGGATGGGCCATCGGCATCACCTGCCGGGTATCGACCGCATCCATCTCCGCGACGAGGTCGAGAATCTTCGACAGTTCGGCGCCGAGCGCCTCGAGTTGCTGCGGGTCTACCGCCAGGCGGGCCAGATGGGCTATCTTCGTCACTTCGTCAGGGGATAGAGACATCGCTTTGGCAGCCCTGGGTGTCAAGCTAACAAGTCGCCGAAATTACCACAATCCGATGCAGCCCCGAAAGCGAATACCCTGCCGGGCGCTTGCCCAACTCGGGGGCCGTTGCTAGATTACGCGTCTCTTCGGGCTATGGGCGCCCGGCTTTTCGCGTAATCGTCACCGGCCGAGGCGCTATTGGGCAGCGTTCGGGCGGCCACCGGAAAACACAGCATGTTCCTTCGTCGTATCCGTGGACTCTTCTCCAACGACCTCTCGATCGATCTCGGCACCGCGAACACACTCATCTACGCGCGCGACCAGGGCATCGTCCTCAACGAACCCTCCGTGGTTGCGATTCGCCAGGACCGCGGTCCCGGCGGTCCGAAATCGGTGGCTGCCGTCGGGGAAGACGCGAAAAAGATGCTGGGCCGCACGCCGGCCAACATCACCGCCATTCGACCGATGAAGGAAGGCGTGATCGCAGACTTCACGGTTACCGAGAAGATGTTGCAGTACTTCATCCACAAGGTGCATGAATCGCGCCTGATCAGGCCAAGCCCGCGGGTCCTGGTTTGCGTGCCCTGTGGCTCGACCCAGGTCGAGCGTCGCGCCATCAAGGAGTCGGCCGCCGGCGCCGGCGCACGCGAGGTCTACCTGATCGAAGAGCCGATGTCTGCGGCTATCGGTGCCGGGCTGCCGGTCGATGAGGCACGCGGCTCGATGGTGCTGGATGTCGGGGGCGGCACGTCCGAGGTTGCAATCATTTCGCTGAACGGCATCGTCTACTCCAATTCGGTGCGTATTGGCGGCGATAAATTCGACGAGGCAATCATCAATTACGTGCGCCGCAATTACGGCACGCTGATCGGCGAGGCCACTGCCGAGCGGGTCAAAAAGGATATCGGCTCGGCCTATCCCGGCAATGAGGTCCGCGAAATCGAGGTCAAGGGCCGCAATTTGGCGGAGGGCGTGCCGCGCAGCTTTACGTTGAGCTCGAATGAGATCCTCGAGGCCCTGCAGGAGCCGCTCTCCGGCATCGTCGATGCGGTAAAAAAGGCCCTCGAACAGACGCCACCGGAGCTCGGCGCCGACGTCGCAGAGCGCGGCATCGTGCTGACCGGCGGCGGCGCCCTGCTCAAGGACCTCGATCGTCTGATCGAGGAGGAGACAGGGCTGCCAGTGATTGTCGCCGAAGACCCCTTGACCTGTGTGGCGCGCGGCGGCGGTCGCGCGCTCGAACTGATGGACGAGCGTGGAGGCGACATCTTCACGGTGGAATAGCGTTTCGGACGCGGCGCTTCGACCGAGCGTCGCGCGTGGCTTATCGCAAGAACGGAGAGCCTTACCATCAAGCCGATCTTTGCAGAGGGCCCATCGCAACCCACCCGCCTGGTGGTCGCCGTCATTCTGTCTCTGAGCCTGTTGGTGCTCGACCACCGTTATCACCATCTGCAGCAGCTGCGCAACGCACTCGCCTTTCTGACCTATCCGCTGCATTACCTGGTCGATCTGCCCTTCACGGCCTCACGCTGGCTGGGCGAGACGACCAGCGACCGCGACGTGCTGCTGGCGCAGAATCGGGAACTACGCAACCAGAATCTGCGTCTGAGGGCGGAACTTCAGAAGTACGAATCGCTGCAGGCGGAGAACATGCGCCTGCGAGACCTAGTCGATTCGTCATTCAAGGTCGGCGACCGGGTGCTGGTCGCGGAGCTCTCTTCGGTAGACCTCGACCCTTACAAACAACAAGTCGTCATCAACAAGGGCGCAGCATCTGGCGCCTACGAGGGACAGCCGGTGCTGGATGCGCATGCGGTGATGGGCCAGGTGATCGGCGTGACGCCATTCTCTTCGACGGTGCTGCTGATCACCGACATCAGCCATGCGCTGCCGGTGCAGGTACTGCGCAGCGGCCTGCGCACGATCGCCGTCGGTACTGGGCGCATCGACGAACTGCAACTCCCCTACCTGCCCACCAACTCCGACATCGCGGAGGGCGACCTGTTGGTGACATCGGGACTCGGCGGCAAGTTTCCGCCCGGCTATCCCGTGGCCACGGTGAAACGGGTCGACCGCTCCCCGGACGCGCCTTTTTCGTCGGTCGTCGCAGAGCCGCGCGCGCACTTGGACCGCAGTCGTGAAGTCCTGCTGGTCTGGACGGTGCCAAACCAGCTCCCCATGCTTCCGGATCCAGCCGGGGCGGAAACACCCGATGCGGACGCGGGCGCGCCCACGCCGGCGGCCGATGAATCCGTCGACGCAGGCCGGGTGGAGCCGGCCACATGAGCGCAGACGGGCATGGGCGTCTGGTCATACTGATCTCCCTGTGTATCGCGATGCTGCTGACCATTTTGCCGATGCCAGAGTGGGCGCGTCCGTTTCGTCCACAGTGGGTCACCCTGGTATTGCTGTATTGGGCGATTGCGCTTCCGCACCGGATCGGCGTAGGCAGCGCATTCGTCGTCGGTATCGTGCTCGATGTGCTGACCGGCACGCTGCTGGGGCAGCATGCGCTCGGGCTGTCGGTCGTGACCTTTATCGCCATTCAACTGCACCAGCGAATCCGCGTGTTTCCATTTTGGCAGCAGTCACTCGGCATCCTGGTGCTGCTGGTCATCGAGCGTCTGCTGGCACTGTGGGTAACGGGCGCGACCCGCGGCGAGACCCCCGGGCTCGTTTACTGGGCAGTACCACTGATCGGTGCGCTGCTTTGGCCTTGGATTTTTGTCACACTGCGCTCAATCCGCCGCCAATTCGATGTCAGCTGACCGCAGCATGCAACTCAAGGACAACATCCGCGAGAGCCAGGCCTTTCTGACCCGCACCATCGTGGCCGGCATGTTGGTGCTGGCGACGATGTTGCTGCTCGTCTCGCGCATGGTGCAGCTGCAGGTTGTCGATCACGAACACTTCACGACGCTATCACGCGAGAATCGCGTCAAGTTGGTGCCGTTGCCACCAACCCGAGGCCTGATCTACGACCGCAATGGGGTGCTGCTGGCTCAGAATCGCCCTGCGTACAGCCTGGAGATAACGCCCGAACAGGTGGAGGACCTGCAGGGCACCCTGAGCGAGCTGGCCAAGGTAATCGAGATCGGTGAGGAGGACCTGGAGCGCTTCTGGCGGCTGAAGGAACGCAAACGGCGTTTCGACAGCGTGCCCATCCGGATCGATCTGAGCCAGGATGAAACCGCACAGTTCGCGGTCCATCGTCATGGCTTCCCCGGGGTGGATATCAAGGCACAGCTTTTGCGTCACTACCCGCACGACGTCAAGACCAACCATGTGCTGGGCTATGTCGGCCGCATCAGCCAGGCAGATCTGGAGCAGATCGATGCCTCGAATTACGCAGGGACCAGCCACATCGGCAAGAACGGCGTCGAAAAGACCTACGAATCGGCATTGCATGGGGTCGTCGGCCTGGAGCAGGTCGAGGTCAATGCCGCCGGCCGCCGGGTACGCACGCTGGAACAAAGTACCCCGGAGCCCGGCGTCGACGTACATCTTCACCTGGACATCGGCCTCCAAGAGGTGGCCATGCGGGCGTTTGGCGACAACAACGGCGCCGCTGTCGCCATCAACCCGAAGAACGGCGGTGTACTGGCCTTCGTCAGCCAGCCCGGTTACAACCCCAATCAGTTCGTCGAAGGCATCAGCACAAAAAACTACAGGGCGCTGCAACAGGACGAGAATCGCCCGCTGTACAACCGGGCACTACGTGGTCAGTATCCGCCAGGTTCGACCGTGAAGCCTTTCATGGGACTAGCTGGGCTGGAGCGCGGCGCCATCACCTACGACCACAGTATCTTCTGCCCCGGCTTCTACCAGTTGCCGGGCAATGTCCACCGCTACCGTGACTGGAAGAAGGGCGGCCATGGCTCCATGGACCTGGAGTCGGCGATCGTCCAGTCGTGTGACGTCTACTTCTACAGACTCGCCCATGATCTGGGCATCGACCAGCTGCACGACTACCTGTCGCAGTTCGGCTTCGGCGATCGCACCGGCATCGACCTGACCGGGGAATCGACCGGCTTGCTGCCATCGCGCGACTGGAAGCGCCGTGCGCGGCGTAAACCCTGGTATCCGGGCGAGACCCTCATCATGGGGATCGGCCAGGGCTATTATCTGGCTACGCCCTTGCAGTTGGCCGCAGCGACCGCTGCAATCGCCAATAACGGGACCTTTTATACACCCCACGTCGTCGACTACCTGCGCGACCGCGACAGCGGCGAGATAAACCCGATCCCGCCACACGCCGAGTTGATTCCGATCGGCGCGCAGCAGAATTGGGAGGATGTACGCAACGCCATGCGCGATGTGGTCGAGGGCGCGCGTGGCACGGCCAAGCGCATTCGCAGCGATCGTTACCAGATCGCCGGCAAGACCGGCACGGCCCAGGTTTTTACTGTTGCCCAGGACGCCGAGTATGAGGAAGACGAGTTAGACAAGAAGCTACGCGATCATGCGCTGTTCATCGCCTACGCCCCGGTCGAGGATCCGCAGATCGCAGTCGCGGTCGTGGTTGAGAATGGCGGCCATGGCGGCGCCGTCGCTGCACCGATTGCGCGCCAGATCATGGACGCCTACCTGCTCAGAGAGGACGCCGAACCTTGAGTTATATACCGCGGCAACTGGGTGATCTGACGCCGTCCAATCCCGCCCGACGCCAGGGTCTGCTGGCAGTCTTTCATATCGACCTGCCGCTACTCGCCGGGGTCTTGCTGCTGTGCGGGTTGGGTCTGATCGTGCTGTATTCGGCCTCGGGTGAGAATCTCGCTCAGGTGCAGCGCCAGGCGATTCGCATCGTGTTGGCCCTGATGATCATGCTGGCTATCGCACAGATCAAACCGACCACGTTGCGACGATGGAGCCCTTGGCTTTACGCCCTTGGCGTGCTGATGCTGATTGCGGTATTGGCATTCGGCGAGGTCGGGAAGGGCGCTCAGCGCTGGCTCGACCTCGGGGTCGTCCGCTTCCAGCCGTCGGAGATGGTCAAACTGGCGGTGCCGCTGATGATCGCCTGGTATCTGGCCGAGAAACGCCTGCCGCCGAGTTGGCAGCGCCTCGCCTTCGCTGCGCTGCTGATGGTGGTGCCGGTACTGCTGATCGCCAAACAACCGGATCTCGGCACCGCGTTGCTGGTCGGGTGCGCGGGGATTTTTGTGTTGTTTTTTGCCGGCATCAGCTGGCGGCTGATCGGCGGTTTGATCCTTACCCTCGCGGGCGCGGCACCGATAGTCTGGTACCTGATGCGCGATTACCAGCGCCAGCGTGTGCTGACCTTTCTCGATCCCGAGAAAGACCCGCTGGGTGCCGGTTATCACATCATCCAGTCGAAGATCGCGATCGGTTCAGGCGGAATCTATGGTAAAGGATGGCTCAACGGCACTCAGTCGCAGTTGGACTTTCTCCCGGAACGCCACACGGATTTTATTTTTGCGGTGCTGTCGGAGGAATTCGGCCTTATCGGCGTACTGGCACTGCTGTCCCTCTACCTGTTCGTGATCGCTCGCGGTCTGTATATCGCCACGCGAGCCCAGGATACCTTCGCCCGTCTGCTAGCCGGCTCGCTGACATTGGTTTTCTTCGTCTACCTGTTCGTCAACGCCGGAATGGTCAGCGGCCTACTGCCTGTAGTCGGCGTACCGCTGCCTCTGGTAAGTTACGGCGGGACTTCACTCGTGACCCTCATGGCCGGCTTCGGTATGCTGATGTCCATTCATACTCACCGCAGGTTGCTGCCCACCTGACTATGCGAAACATGATGTTGTCCGCGCTGCTGCTGTGTCTCACCGCCACCGCCAGCGCCAAGACCCCTGACCAGCTGCGTGCGGAGTTCATCGACCAGATGGTCGAGCGCTACGGCTTCTCGAAACGCGAGGTCACCCGTGCGCTTTATCAGGCAGAGCTGCGCCGGCCGATACTCGAGGCTATCGCTCGACCTGCCGAGAAGACCCTCAACTGGAGCGAATACCGAGACATATTCGTCACACCGTCGCGCATAGGCGGTGGCGTAGACTTCTGGCAGCGCCATGCCGACACCCTGGCGCGCGCCGAACGCGAGTACGGTGTCCCAGCGCAGATCATTGTGGCGATTCTGGGTGTAGAAACCCGATATGGCGCCAATACCGGCGGCTATCGCGTTCTGGACGCACTGCACACCCTGGGCTTTCATTATCCTCGACGCGGCAAATTCTTTCGCGAACAACTCAGTCACTTCCTGCGTTTCGCCCGGGAGGAGAAGCTCTCGCCGACGAAGCCGACTGGCTCCTACGCAGGGGCAATGGGCGTACCGCAATTCATGCCGGACAGTTTCCGGACCTACGCGGTCGATTTCGACGGTGACGGTCACCGCGACATCTGGCAGAGCATCGACGACGTCATCGGCAGCGTTGCCAACTATTTTGTCGAGAAGGGCAAGTGGCGACCGGGCGAACCGGTGGCAGGACCCGCTCACGGCGTCACCGCGAAACACCAGGCACTGATCGATGCTGGGGCGAAACCCAGCCTGAATGTCGACCAGGTGGTGTCGGCCGGCATCGAGTTCGGCCCGCGTCCACCGAGCGGAGGCAAAGTGAGCCTGTTGGAGTTCGAGACCCACGACGGCAAGGAGTACTGGGTCGGCTTGGACAATTTCTACGCCATCATGCGATACAATCCACGCACCAAATATGCAATGGCCGTTTTCCAACTGAGCGAGGCGATCCGTGAGCGCTATGTACAGGCGGGCGCCGCACCAAGCGCTGGGTAGCGCGTGAGTCGACCCATGGTAGCCTGCAAATCTCGGCATCTGTTCGGAACCATCCTTCTCGGCCTCACGCTGGCCGGCTGCGGCACACAGATCACCGGGCCGGGGGGTGAGCAAGACGGTCCGGGGGAACATCGCGACGTCAGTCATGTGCCCGATGCGGTACCCAGGGTCGAACCACGCAGTCGCGGCGGCAACCCGAGCACCTATGTGGTTCTGGGCAAGCGCTATTACACCTTGCAAGAAAACAAAGGCTTCGTGGACCGCGGCATAGCATCATGGTACGGCCGCAAGTTTCACGGGCGAACTACCTCCAACGGCGAGACTTATGACATGTATCGCATGTCGGCCGCGCACAAGCGCCTGCCCATACCGACCTACCTCGAGGTAACGAACCTGGAGAACGGCCGGCGCGTGGTCGTCAGGGTAAACGATCGCGGCCCCTTCCACGAAAACCGCATCATCGACCTGTCGTACGCTGCGGCCTCTCGCATCGGCATGCTGGACAAAGGGACTGCCCTGGTAGAAATCCGCGCCATCGATCCGCGAGCGCCGCAACCGGCCGAGATGACGCGGGTCGCCAAGACGCCCGACCAAGGGCAAAAGGCGGCCCCACAGGCCAAAACGCCACGAATTTTTCTTCAGGCCGGCGCCTTCAGCGACACCGGCAATGCGGAACGCCTGCGCAGGCGCCTGGAGGGCGGACTCGCGCGAGGGGTGCGCATAACCCCGGCCGCGTCGGCCAATGGCCCGGTGCATCGGGTGCAGGTGGGTCCACTGGCATCGGTCGAAATGGCCGACCAGGTGACGGCTCAGATGCACCAACTCGGCGTCGCCGAACCCCTAGTGGTCATTGACTAGTTTGTGTATCACGCTGACTGCAGCCTTGCTCGCACGGTAAACTCTGGCTTTCTGGTCCGGTCACACCTTGAAAGCGTGCGCGGATCGACAGCGACAATGCGGTAACGCGCATCGGCTCATCGTATCCTTGCCGATCAAATTCGGCAGACCGCAACTAGGAACGTAGTATCGTGCAGCTATCAGTCTTCGCCCTTGCCTCGATTATCCTGTTCGCGCCGCTGCTTGGCCGCGCCAACAACACGGTACCCGCGCCACCGTCGGTTTCCGCCACCGGTTACCTGCTGATCGACCCCGATAGCGATAGGGTGCTGGCCGCGCAAGACGCTGAGCAGCGTCTCGAGCCCGCCAGCCTGACCAAGATCATGACCGCCTACGTGGTGTTCCGCGAACTGCGCGGCGGCTCGATAAAACCGTCCGACCAGGTGTTGGTCAGTGAAAAGGCCTGGAAGACGCCGGGGTCGCGGATGTTCATCGAAGTCAACACACGCGTCTCAGTAGAGGATCTGCTGAAGGGTATGGTGGTCCAGTCGGGCAACGATGCCAGCGTGGCGCTGGCAGAACACGTCGCCGGCAGCGAGGAGGCATTCGCCAATCTGATGAACGACCATGCGCAGCGACTCGGCATGTTGGATACCCACTTTGTCAATGCCACGGGACTGCCCGATCCGGAGCACTACACGACGCCGCGCGACATCACCCTCGTCAGTGAGGCGATGATCCGCGAGTTTCCAGAGCTATATAAGCTGTATTCGCTGCGCGAGTTCACCTACAACGACATACACCAGAAGAACCGCAACGAGCTGCTGTGGCGCGATACCAACGTGGATGGCATCAAGACCGGCCACACCGCCGCCGCAGGCTACTGTCTTGTGGCCTCGGCAAAACGCGATGGCATGCGTCTGATCTCTGTCGTCATGGGGACCGACAGCGAGAAGGCGCGGGTGCGCGAGAGCCTGGCGCTGCTCAATTATGGCTTTCGCTTCTTCGAGACCCACCGGCTGTACGGGGCAGACGACCGCCTGACACGCGCACGGGTCTGGATGGGCGATCGGGAACAGGTGGCGCTGGGTCTCAAACGGGACCTGTTCGTCACCATCCCGCGGCGGCAGTATGACAAACTGGAGGCGCGAACCGAGATCGACCCGCAGCTGCAAGCGCCTTTGAGCAAAGGGCAGAAGGTCGGTGAGGTGGTGGTCGAACTCGACGGTGAGGTCATCACCCGCGAGCCACTGATCGCGCTGGAGACTGTCCCGGAAGGCGGGATCTGGCGCACTGTCGTCGATACGGTGTTGATGATGCTGGAGTGACGGGCCACTACCGTCTTGTCGTTTCGCCGCGCAGATCACGCCACAAGAAAGGCATCGGGATGAGACCTGACCTATGAGCGAATCGCTATTGGCGTACCTGAACGGTGAGTATCTGCCCCGCAGCGCGGCCTGTTTGCCCATCACCGATCGCGGCCTGCTGTTTGGCGATAGCGTCTACGAGGTGATACCGGCCTATGGCGGGCTGCCGTTTCGTGTCAGCCGTCATCTGCGGCGCCTCGATCGCAGTCTCGCCGCGATACGCATGCACAACCCGCTCGACCATGCCCAGTGGCAAGCCATACTGGAACGCCTGGCAGCACAGCTGCCGGGGCAGGATCAATCCATCTACCTGCAGGTGACCCGCGGCGCCTATCCGATACGCAACCACGTGATACCGCAGCTGATAACGCCAAACGTCATCGCATTCACCAGCGTCAACCCGCCCCGGGATCCGGACAGCGCGCGGCGCGGCATCAAGGCGATCACGCTGCCCGACATCCGCTGGCATCGCTGCGACATCAAGGCCACCACGCTCCTCGCCAATGTGCTCGCGCGCGCTCAGGCCACCGAGGACGGGGCCGATGAGGCGATCCTGATTCGCGATGGTGCGGCCATGGAGGGGAGTGCGAGTAACCTGTTCATCGTCAGCAACGGCCTGCTGCTGACGCCGCCGGACAGCGAAGAACTCCTGCCGGGCATCACTCGTGACCTGGTGCTGGAGTTGGCACGTGAGGCCGGCGCTCCCTACGCCCAGGCATCCATCCACGCAAGCGACCTCGAAACAGCCGAAGAGATCTGGTTAACCAGCTCGACACGCGAGATTTCGGCGGTAGTCGAACTTGATGGGCGGCCGGTCGGCAAGGGCGTCCCCGGCGAGCACTGGTACCGCATGGACGCGCTATTTCAGGCCTGTAAGGAGCGTCTGCGCCAGGGGAGCGAATGCCGTGACAACTAAGGAACCACAGGGATTTCAGTTTCCGTGCGAATACGAGATCAAGGCCATGGGTATCGACGACGGCAGCTTTCACGAACTGGTCTTCGAGGTGATCCGCCGGCACTGTGACACCCTAAGCGAGGAGAGTCTGCGCAGGCGCCCCAGCCGTACCGGCAAGTATGTCTCCATCAGTGTCGTTATCGAGGCCAGCAGCCGCGCCCAGCTCGACGCAATCTATGCCGACCTCACGGCGCACGAAAAGGTGCTCATGCGCCTTTAGGACTATACGGTGATGCGCCCCGACACCGGCATGAACGATAAATGCATTGTCGTGCGTCGGCTCGGCCTGTGTGACTACCTACCCACCTGGCAGGCAATGCGCGAGTTCACCGATCGACGCGACGAGCAGACCCGCTCCGAGCTGTGGATCGTCGAGCACAGGCCAGTCTTCACCCAGGGGCAGGCGGGCCGGCCGGAGCACCTGATCAGCCCTGGCGGCATCCCGGTGGTGCAAAGCGATCGCGGTGGCCAGGTGACATATCACGGCCCCGGCCAGCTGGTGATCTATCTGCTGCTATCGCTGCGCGAGTGCGGCATCGGCATCCGCCGACTGGTGAGCGTCATGGAGAGCGCAATCATTGAACTGCTGGCCGCGCGCGGCTTCGAGGCCGAAGCGCGTGCCGATGCGCCCGGGGTTTACGTGGAGGGGCGCAAGATCGCCTCTCTAGGACTGCGCGTGCGGCGTGGGTACACCTATCACGGCCTGGCACTCAACGTGGCAAACGACCTGGAACCCTTCCGCCGCATCGACCCCTGCGGTCACCGCGGACTCGAGGTGACCAGCACTGCCGTACTCGGCATTGCAGAGAACCTGGACCAACTGGCCAGCGAGTTGGTCCAGCATCTCGCCGCGGCACTCGGCTACGCGATCGAACCAGCCTAAAGGCTGATCAAGCGCGGTTGCGACGCGACCGTCAGCGGGCCTGTCTGCAGGCGCCTGGCGCGCCTCAGTCGAGAAGGCGCCCCACTTCAGTGCATTATCAACATTGAATACTGCGATCCCTTTGTTTAGGCTCTAAGCCGTCAATCGCTGCAAGGGTCCGAGTCGCATGTGTGGAATTTGCGGCGAAATTCGCTTCGACGACACGCTACCTGCGGTAGATCGGGTGGCACGAATGAACCGCGTGCTGTTTCCGCGCGGCCCGGATGGCAGCGGCATCCACCAGGCGGGCCGCCTCGCAGTCGGTCATCAACGGCTCAAGATCCTCGATCTCAGCGAGCATGCGCAGCAACCCATGATCGACAGCGAGCTGGGTCTCGGCATCGTGTTCAATGGCTGCATCTATAATTTTCGCGATCTGCGCGTGCAGCTGCGCGCCCTCGGCTATCGCTTTTTCTCCGATGGCGATACCGAGGTCATCCTCAAGGCCTATGCCGCCTGGGGGATGGAGTGCGTGGACCGATTTCACGGCATGTTCGCGTTTGCGATCTGGGAGCGCGACTCGGGCCGCCTGATCCTGGCCAGGGACCGCTTCGGCATCAAGCCCCTGTACTACACAGAGTCATCGCGCAGCCTGCGCTTTGCCTCCACGCTGCCAGCACTGCTGGCCGGCGGCGATATCGATACCGACATCGACGCGGTGGCACTGCATCACTACATGAGCTTCCATGCGGTGGTGCCGGCGCCGCGCACCATCATCCAGGGCGTACGAAAACTGCCGCCCGCGACAGTCCGCGTGATCGATGCGGACGGACGCAGTCGCGACCACCGCTTCTGGCGGCTGCATTTCGGCGCGCGCCCCGAAGAGCAGCAACTGGCCTACGAGGACTGGCAGGAGATCACGCTCGATGCGCTGCGCAAGGCCGTTGAGCGCCGCCTGGTCGCAGACGTGCCGGTCGGCGTGTTGCTGTCCGGCGGACTGGATTCGAGTCTGATCGTGGGCCTGCTCGCCGAACAGGGGCAGCGCGGCCTCAACACGTTCTCGGTCGGCTTCGAATCGGTCGACGACGAGGCCGGTGACGAGTTCCAGTATTCGGACATCATCGCCAGGCACTTCGATACCGATCATCATCAGATACGGGTCGACTCGGCGCGTCTGCTGCCGGCACTCCAACACTGTATCCAGGCGATGAGCGAACCCATGGTCAGCCATGACGTCATCGGCTTTTATCTACTCTCTCAGGAGGTCGCCAAGCATGTGAAAGTGGTGCAAAGCGGACAGGGCGCAGATGAGGTTTTCGCCGGCTACCACTGGTATCCGCCGCTGCAGGAAAGCAGCGATCCGGTCGCCGACTACGCAAAGGTATTTTTCGACCGCGACCACAGCGAATTTGTTGAGGCTGTGCACCCGCGTTTTGTCAGCGAGGACTTCAGCCGGGCCTTCGTCGCGCAGCACTTCAGTGCGCCCGGCGCGCAGCGCCCGATCGACAAGGCACTGCGCCTCGATACCCAGATAATGCTGGTCGACGACCCGGTCAAGCGCGTCGACAACATGACCATGGCCTGGGGCCTCGAGGCGCGTGTCCCCTTCCTGGATCACGAACTGGTCGAACTCGCCGCACGCATCCCCGCCGAGTTCAAGATTGCCTCAGGCGGCAAGGGCGTGATCAAGGAAGCAGCGCGCTCGGTGATCCCGAACGAGGTCATCGACAGGCCCAAGGGCTACTTTCCGGTGCCGGCACTGAAGTACCTGGATGGCGAGTATCTAGAATTTGTTCAGGACGCCTTGGCGAGGCCGGCGGCACGCGAGCGCGAACTGTTCCGTGACGACTATCTCAACCGGCTGATGGTCGAGCCCAAAAAGCACATCACGCCACTGCGCGGTTCCAAGGTCTGGCAGATCGCTCTGCTGGAGATCTGGCTACAGCAGCACGGCATCTGAGCGGGCCAATGAGCAAAGAGGAACGTTATCGCACGCGACTGTTACGACAACGGGCGCCCAGTCTGTCCGGGGCCGAACCGACCGCCGAGCGCGGCAAACCGCCCCCGAAGGCCGACGCGATTATCGACTGCGGCTGGGGTCGGCTGATTTTTGCCCATACGTTTCGGGATAATCGCAGACTGGCCGACGCACTGTTGGCCGAACTGCCCGGCAAGCGGGATATCGCTTTTTATGTCAGCGATCCGCATGTGCTGCTGGCGATGGAGCCGCAGAGCCTGTTCCTTGACCCCTCCCACACCTATCGCCTCTGGCTGGATCGCTACGCGGTGGCACAGCTACGGCCGCGCGGTTTCAGTGTGCGCCTGATGAACAGCCGGGAAGACGCCGAGGCGGTGCACCGCGTCTACCTGGCGCGGCGCATGATACCGCCGCCGATCGAGTTCATGTGGAAAATGCGGACCTCGCGGACGGTACAGTTCTTCATTGCCGCAGACATCCACACCGGCGAGGTTCTCGGCGCCGCCACCGGAATCGATCATGTTGAAGCATTCGCCGATCCGGAAGAAGGGGCCAGCCTGTGGGCGCTGGCGGTCGATCCGCAGGCGCGCCACCCGGGCGTCGGGCAGGCCCTGGTGCGGCACATGGCGGAATATTTCATAGGTCGCGGCCGAAGCTATCTCGACCTTTCCGTGATGCACAACAATCGCGAGGCGATCCGTCTCTACGAACGGCTCCAGTTCAGACGCATCAGTGTGTTTACGGTCAAGAACAAGAACTCGTTCAACGAACCGCTGTTCACCGGCACCCAACCCGAAGAGAAGCTGAATCCCTACGCCCAGATCATCACGCGCGAGGCGCAGCGGCGCGGTATTGCGGTAGACGTGCTGGATGCCGAGGGCGGTTTCTTTGAGCTCTCGCTGGGTGGCCGCAGTATCACCTGTCGCGAGTCACTGAGCGAATTGACGACCTCGATCGCGATGAGCCGCTGCGATGACAAGGCGGTCACCCACAGGCTGCTTCGCCGCGCCAATCTGCGGGTACCGGAACAGCTGTTGATGAAGGACATCGGCCAGGCAGAGCGATTTCTCGAACAGCACGGCGCCGTGGTGGTTAAACCCGCTCGCGGCGAACAGGGCAACGGAATCAGCGTCGATGTGCGCGATGCCGCCGCATTGCGCGCCGCGATCAATGAGGCGAGGAAGTTTTGCGAGAACGTTCTGTTGGAAGAATACGTGCGCGGAGGCGACCTGCGGATCATCGTCATCGATGGCAAAGTGGTTGCCGCAGCCACGCGCAAGCCGCCGCGCATCCAGGGTACCGGCCGTGACAGCATCCGCCAGTTGATCGAAAAACAGAGTCGCCGTCGCGAGGCCGCCACCGGCGGCGAAAGCCGGATACCGCTCGACCGTGAAACCGAGCGCTGCGTCGAGGAAGCCGGCTTCTCAATGGACGATATCCTGCCATACGGTGACTATCTGACGGTGCGCAAGACCGCCAACCTACACACCGGTGGAACCATCCACGATGTGACGTCGAAACTGCACCCGGCACTGCGCAAGGCAGCAGTTAGCGCCGCGGCGGCGATCGATATTCCGGTCACCGGGCTCGATTTCGTTGTCCCCGACCCGACGGGCGCCGACTACGTCATCATTGAGGCGAACGAGCGTCCCGGCCTGGCGAACCACGAGCCGCAACCGACCGCTGAACGCTTTATCGACCTGCTATTTCCAAAGACTGCGGAGCGCTAGCCAAGACCGCGCTCTGTGTCCGGTCTTGGCGCGTATGGCTGGGCATTGAAATACAATGCGGCCCGGCACACCTCAACCCCAACTGGACCTTGTATGAAGAACCTGCCGATCGACCAAACCTATATCCAGGATGTGCTGTTTCGGCTATTGAACACGCCCAGCCCGAGCGGCTACACCGATCGCGCTGTCCATCTGGTCGCCGACGAGCTTGACAGACTGGGGGTCCAGGTCGAGCTGACGCGCCGCGGCGCTATCCGTGCCACCCTCAACGGAGAGCGCAGCAGCCCGGACCGCGCCATCGTGGCGCATATCGACACCCTCGGCGCGATGGTGAAAGGGCTCAAGGACAACGGGCGCCTCGAGCTGGTTCCGATAGGCCACTGGAACGCCCGCTTCGCCGAGGGCGCAAGGGTAACGCTGTTTACCGACATGAGCTCGCATCGCGGCACCATCCTGCCATTGAAGGCATCCGGGCATACCTTTGCGGACGAGATCGATAAGCAGCCGTCCAATTGGCAGAACGTCGAACTGCGCGTCGACGAGGCCTGCTACTCGCGTAAAGATCTGATGCAGCTTGGCGCGCATGTCGGCGATTTTGTTGCCATCGATCCACAGCCTGAGGTTCTGGAAAATGGCTATATCGTCTCGCGACACCTGGACGACAAGGCCGGCGCGGCCGTGTTGCTCGGCGCCGTCAAGGCAGTGGTGGATAACAAGATTAAACTACCTGTCGACTGCCACCCACTGTTCACGATCTCGGAAGAGGTCGGCTCCGGCGCCTCCGCCGTACTGCATGGCGACGTCTCCGAGATGCTTACGCTGGACAACGGCACCACGGCACCGGGCCAGAACTCCAGCGAGTTTGGTGTCACCATCTGCATGGCAGACATGAGCGGGCCGTTCGATTATCACCTGACCAACTATATGATCCGGCTATGCCAGGAGTTCGAAATCCCTTACCAGCGGGATATCTTTCGCTTCTATCGCTCGGACAGCGCAGCAGCGGTGGAGTCAGGCGCCGATTTGCGCACCGCGCTGGCCACTTTTGGTGTCGACGGTTCGCATGGCTGGGAGCGCATCCACTGGAATGCGCTCGAGTCCCTGGCCAAACTGGTCACAGTCTATATGCAGTCTCCGCCGCTATTCCTGCGCGACCAAGACGACATCGGGCCGCGCTTCGGCTTCCCGATGCAGCCGGCCTAGCCTGGAAATCTCACCGATTTCCTTGAGCGCGACTCAGGGTCGAACCAGTGCACACTGGACCACATCGATCTGGCGAGCCCGGAACCCCGCCTCGCAGAATGCCAGGTAGTAGCGCCACATGCGGCGGAATCGCTCGTCGTAACCGTGGGCCTCCAGCCATTCGGTGCAGCGGTCGAATTTGGCGTGCCAATGTGCAAGGGTATCCGCATAATCGAGGCCAAAAGCGGCGGTACGCTGCTGTATCAGGCCCGCCCCCGCGGCCAGCTGCGGCAGATGGGTCTTGGTCGGCAACATACCACCAGGGAAGATGTAGGTCTGGATAAAGCCGCCCGGGTTCGCGGCGTATGCCTCGAAATACGCCTCGTCGATGGTGATCACTTGCAATGCAACTCGCCCTCCCGGTCGCAGGCACCGGCTGAGCGTCGCGAAGTAACTCTGCCAGTACTGGCGACCGACCGCCTCGAACATCTCGATCGACACGATATGATCGACGCGCCCCTCAAAATCGCGGTAATCGCACAAACGCAGCTGAACGCGACCCGCCAGACCGGCCTTTGCGATGCGTGCCTGGGCATAGTCGAGCTGCTCGCGCGACAGCGTAATTCCGGTCACCCGAAAACCCTGACTTGCCGCATACTGGGCGAAGCCGCCCCAGCCGCAGCCTATCTCGAGGATATGCTGCCCGGGAGATGCGTCAAGCAGCTTCAGCATCTGCGCGTACTTCCGCTGCTGAGCGACACTCAGCGGACCACCCTGATCGAAGATCGCCGCAGAATAGGTCATCGTAGAATCCAGCCACTGCGAATAGAAGTCGTTGCCCAGGTCATAGTGTGCCGCGATATTGCGCCGGCTGCCTCGCCGGCTGTTGCGGTTGAGCCAATGCTGCATGCGCACGGTCGCCCGAGTGAGCGGATGCCGAGTGTCGGATTCGGCGTAGACATCGAGATTCACCGCCAGCAGCTCGAGCAGCGCGGCGAGATTGGAGGATCTCCAGTCGCCGGCGATAAAGCCTTCGGCGAAGCCGAGATCGCCGCGCCAAAAAAGCCGGCGCAGCAGCGCCGCTGGTCGCCCGATCACCATTTCCGCCGTCGGACCCGGCTCCGTCCCGCGCAGTACGAAGGGGCGAATCGTGCGCAGCGCGACTTGGAGCGAGCCGCGCCGCAGCTGCGTCATTTGATCTATGAGTCGTCGTTCATACCACGCCATCTCTGCAACTGGTGGCATTTCGACAGCGAGAGAACCCGTCTGCGAACGCATGTCAACTCACCTCCTCGGTCGGTGGCACAGGTTTTCGATGAAAGCGCTCCCCTTTTAACCAAATCTTGAACGCTTGCCAATGAATGGCCGCTATGACCTTCAGCGTCTGCGCTGGTACGCGCATCGTCTGCCAGAGAAGTTGCCCCGTCGTGAACGGCCGTCGCTGTCCGGTCTGGCTCGCAATCAGCATCAGACGATCGCCATCGAACTCGCGGATGAGCACGCGGAGCTCCTCGTCCGGCCGCGCCAACACGAAATCGTAGCTTGCCTGCATGCCGATGAAGGGTGAGACGTGGAAATCCTTGGTGTGGCGGTCGCGCAATGGCCATTCCGGCTGTCCAGGGCCGGGCCGAAGCAGGTAGCAATGTCGCTCGCCAAAGGTGTTGCGGACCTCGGCAATGACCGCGGCGGGACGCCCCTCGGCAGTCTCGCAAAACCACAGGCTCAGCGGATTGAACACCCAACCGAGCAGGCGCGGAAAGCATAGCAGGCGAATCTTCAGCGCACCGCCGTCCAGGCCGTGCCTGGATAGGACGTGTTCGGCCCAGCCGCGCAAGTCGCGACTACCTGCCGGAAGATGATCCTGGTCGTAGAAACTCAAGAGGTTAAAGCGATTGCGTGAGAACACCGGTGTCGTCTTTGCCGCCTGATCGATGGAATCGATGTCCAACAGCAAACTGAAGACGCGATAGCGAAATCGGTAGGCGGCCGTAAAGAACCGTCGATGCATTACCTCGGCGCTGTACAGACTGACGGCGTCCGAAGACAGACTCATGCCGCCTGGCCTACCAGTTGCGGAATCAACGTGAGGTTGCGTGATGCCTGGGCCTCGGAAGCCCACGGGATGCTCGCACCCAATGCCTGAGCGACCTCGACGCCGGACCGCATGCCGTCCTCGTGAAATCCATAGCCCGTCCAGGCGCCCGCAAACCAGGTGCGCGCACGTCCCTGGATGCGGTGCAGCTGCTTTTGCGCCGCCAGCGCTGCCGCATCAAATATCGGATGATGGTATTCGTAATAATCGACGATCGTTTCGGCGCGAGGGTCACGTAGCGGATTGAGGCTAACAAAATAGTCCTGCCGGGTGTGCAGGCGCTGCAAGGAGTTCATCCAGTACGTCACGCTGACGGCCCGCGACGCGTCATCGGCTGGTTCGCTCAGGTAATTCCAGGAAGACCAGACACGGCGTGCCCGCGGCATCAGGTCCGCGTCGCGGTGCAGAAACACACGATTCGCTTGATAAGGTATCGCGCTGAGAATCTGGCGCTCCGACGGACTTGGATCTGCGAGCAGTGCCAGCGACTGGTCACTGTGACACGCCAGTACGATGTCGTCGAACGCCTCGCGCCGGCCGTCGGCGAAAATCAGCGTGACCTGCTCCCTGTTGCGTTCGATTCGGGCTACGTGTGCACCCGTCACTGCACGCTCGCCAAGGTCAGCGACCAGTCGGGTTATATAGGTGCTGGCGCCCCCTTTTACCGTCAGCCACTGCGGCCGGTCGGCCAGACGTATCAGACCGTGGTTGGCAAAGAAGCGCAGAAAACTCAGTGCGGGAAAGCGTGCGATTTGGCCGCGTGGGCATGACCAGATAGCGGCGGCCATTGGGTAGAGATACTGAGCGCGGAAGCGTTCGTCGAAGCCGCCGCAGTCGAGAAAATCGCCGAGCGAGATTTCCGCCGCCGGCGGCATGCGGAGCGTGCGCTGCGCGGCTCGGTTAAAGCGCACGATGCTCCACAGCAGGCCCCAGAAGCGCCCGCTGATCAGATTGCGACGCTGCCCGAACAGGGTGTCGAGGTTGGTGCCGGCGTACTCGAGTCGGCCATTGTCGAAAGATGCAGAAAACGACATGTCCGTGGGATAGGCAGCGACACCCAGGTGCTCAAACAGGGCTGAGAGCAGCGGGTAATTTTCCCGGTTGAACACCATGAAGCCGGTGTCTATGGGAATCCGCCCGTCCAGGTCGTCGATGAATGCCGTGTTGGTATGGCCGCCAAAACGTGTGTCGGCCTCGAACAGCCGAACATCTGGCTCAGTGCGCAGCAACCACGCAGCGATCGTCCCGCTAATGCCGCTCCCGACAACGGCCACTCGTCTGTTTTTGTCCATTAACAATCTCGCTTTGTCTGGTTTTTATTGCAATTAACATCAGATTTCACTATACATACGCTATACAAAAAAGCCAGGAAATCAAGGAATACCCTGTGAAACCTGTACACAAACAGTTCAGATGCCTCATCCTAGCATCACTTCTCGGCGTCGGGGGCGCCCAGGCCAACACCCCAGCGGACACCAAGCTGCTGGATTTCGACGCGCGGCGGCTCGGGAGCGAAGAGACCGTCAACCTTGAGCAGGCGTATCTGGGGAAAGTGATTTTGGTCGTCAACACCGCCAGTCGGTGCGCCTTCACGGACCAGTACGAAGGTTTAGAGGCCCTCTACGCAAAATATCGCGACCGCGGTCTGGTCGTATTGGGGTTTCCGTCGAATGATTTCGGCGCCCAGGAACCGGGCACGGAGGCCCAGATCAAGGACTTCTGTCGTCTAACCTACAGTGTGAAGTTCCCGATGTTTGCGAAGACCAGTGTCAGCAAAGGCAAGGCGGATCCGTTCTTCCAGGGCTTGGGCGAAGCGGCTGGAAGATACCCTAAATGGAACTTTCACAAGTACTTGCTCGATCGCGATGGCCGCCTCGTCGATAACTTCCTGAGTTTCACCGCGCCGGATAGCGACTCCATTGTCAAGGCCGTGGAGAAGCTACTGTGAGCGCAACGGCAGCAGGCGGGGCACGACACTGGTACATTGAACGACGCTGGCTGGGCTATGCCGGCCTGGCGCCGTTCCTCGCTTGCACGGCGGCGCTGGTCTTCGCGGGCAGTTCGGCATGGCGGGACGTCGCCAGCGACACCCTCCTGAATTACGCGGCCGTGATCGCCAGTTTCCTGGGTGCGGTGCATTGGGGCTTTGCCGCCGGTGCCAACGACGATTCCACAGTCGCACGCTTGCGCTGGGGTGTGATGCCGGCCCTGATTGCCTGGGTCCTGCTGGCCGTCGCGCCCGCCAGCCTGGCATTCGCAGGCTTCGCGGTATTGTTCGGGCTGATACTTTTTGCCGATCACTATTTCCTGCCGGTACTTGACGATGCCTACCGGCAGCTGCGGCTACAGCTGTCGAGCGTAGTCGTGACGACTCTAGCGGTGGCCGCGGTTGCGACGCATGGCGCAACCTGAAGCTACCGACCCAGATCCGCTCGCCAGACAGACGAGCACCAAAGACACGAGAGAAGTGAGAGAGGAATGAATATGAGCACGGCTAACACAGAGGCCCAAGGCGCCTACCGCATCGGGGCGGTCGCCCGGTTGACCGGCATATCGCCGGATACGCTGCGTATCTGGGAGCGCCGCTACGACATCGTGGAGCCACGACGCACTCCCAAGGGTGGGCGCCTCTACAGCCAACAGGACGTCACCCGCCTGACGATGATCAAGACACTGGTCGATCAGGGGTATGCGATAAGCACGGTCGCAAACCTCGCGGTCGACGAACTGAATCGCCGACTGAACAACTCCCAGTCGGCCAACTTGCCGCCGATGGGTAGTGGCCAGCACGAAGTTTGCGTGGTCGGACAGGCTATTTCGGTGCGCGTTTGCAACACCGACAGTATGCCCGAAGGGTTGGAGATGGCCGGGGCCTACACCGACCTGCAGTCGTTCCTCGAGGACGACACGGAGTGCACCACCCTCGTCATCGAGCTGCCGTTTCTCGATCGCAACATTGCGCGCGACCTGAACGCACCCGAGCTGCGTAAACGCGCACAGCGCATCCTGATCATTTATGCCTTCAGCCCGTCTAATATAGTCAGTCAGCTGCAGCGATATGGCCTTCAGACCCTGCGCGCGCCGGTCGCACTGGAGCACATCTGGCAGCAATGTCAGCTGAGTCAGGCCAAGCAGGTCGACTGGCGGCCGCCGGCCTGGGATCCGCGGGTCGCGAGCAACGACCCCATACCGCCAAAGCGCTTCACCAACGAACAGCTGGTCCGATTATCGGAGGTGACGACAAGTCTGGAGTGCGAGTGCCCGCATCACATGGCGAGCGTCATCGAACAGCTCGCGGCATTCGAGGACTACAGTGCAGGTTGCGAAATGGCGACCAAGCAGGACGCAGCGCTGCACGGCTATCTGCATCAGATGACGGCGCGCGCCCGCTGGCTCATGGAGGTCGCTTTGGAGAAACTCGCCGAAGTCGAAAACATCTCCGTCAACGCCGATCCTTCGGAGCGGCACTGAGCCATAACACTCGGACCGTCCAGGCCAGTGGGAGACTTCGCAGATTGACCGAACTGGCGCCCGGTTCACCGGGCGCTGCCTATCGCATAGCCGTTCGCGTGCAGCGCATCGCCACCTTGGCGACTGAGCTACTTCACCGGCCGACAATCCTTGCGGACGAGGCGGCTTCGATACAGTGACTGCGATCAGAAATTAAAGACATCGTGCGCTGCCAAGTCGCGACACATCCCGCCAAAGCGCGGAAAAGCGTCTATAACACTCAGGGCACAGACTAGATGGCCGCTAACCCATCGTCCGAAGAATCGTGAAGACCGAGTCAACTCGGCAAGGCCCAAAATGACCCAAGACAAACGCAAATTGTTCTCGGCCGCTGCGACGCCGCTGTCGCCGCTCGAATCGTCGGTCCACTTTCACGGCGACCTGCGCAAGGGGGCCTACCTGAAACGGCGCGCCGCCTACCAGCTACAAGCGAGCTCATCCCCGGCCCGGCAAGCGGGCGAGGACATTTCCTCAACGACCGGCAGACGCAAACCAGGTCGCTGATCCGGCACTCGGCCGCACGCACGAGGCGGCCTATTTCACCTTCGACCAGGCATCCAGCGCGCGTTGCCGCGATACCTTCAGGTCGACAATCGGGTGCGGGTAGTCCCGACCGAGCACAACACCGGCATCGGCCAACACGTCGTCGGGCGCGTCCCACGGCCGATGTATCCATTTGTTCGGCACTGCAGAGAGCGCCGGCACCCAGCGCCGCACATAGCCGCCGTCAGGATCGAATTTCTCGCCCTGGAGTACAGGATTGAACACCCGGAAATAGGGTGCCGCGTCCGCTCCGCAACCTGCGGTCCACTGCCAGCCAAGGGTGTTGCTGGCAAGATCGGCATCCACCAGGGTGTCCCAAAACCAGCGCGCCCCTGCCTGCCATGGCAGCAGCAGGTTCTTGGTCAGCAGCGATGCGACGATCATGCGCACGCGGTTGTGCATCCAACCTGTCGCCCATAGCTGGCGCATCCCTGCATCGACCAACGGGATGCCGGTATTGCCCTGCCGCCAGGCCCGCAGCGCCACGGCATCGTCGCGCCATGGAAATTCAGCAAAACGCGAGTCCAGCGCCATCTCCGCGGTATGTGGAAAGTGAAACAGGAGGTGATGGGCGAACTCGCGCCAGCCGAGCTCACGCAGAAACTCCGCCGCGGCCTGCCGCTCGCGCCGGCACGCGCTCACGACCTCGCGCGGCCCCAACTGGCCAAAGTGCAGATAGGGCGACAGTCGCGAGACTTGGTCCCTGGCCGGCAGATCGCGGCCCTGCGCATAGTTGCGCACCTCGGTGGCGAGAAACTCCTCCAGGCGTGCCTCGGCCGCCGCACGCGTCGGCTGCCACGCAGCATGCATCCCTGCGTCCCATCGGATACTGGGAAGGAGCTTCAGGCTTTCCAACGCGCGCTGCTCGATACCCTCGAATGTCGTTGGGCCGACGACCCGCGAGCTTAGGTCGGCATGGTTGTCGCGTGCCTGCGGCAAGCCGGCCTCCAGCAGTCTTTTCCAGAACGGCGTAAAGACCCTGAAGGGGAGCTTCTGCTTGTTCTTTATCTCCCAGGGTTCGAACAACAGCGCCGCATTGCCGCTGTCGGCGGCGATATCGGCCGCACGCAGGCGCTGCTTGACTTCGGTATCGCGAGCGACTGCCGCCGGTTCGTACAAGCGATTCCAGTACACCGCGGTTGCGCCGCTGCGCTCGGCGATCTCCTGCAACACCGACAGACTGTCGCCGGACTGGATCAGCAGACGCCCCCCCAGCTGTGCAGACAGATCGTCCAAGGCATGATGCAGCCACCAGCGCGCGGCCGCGCCTGGCTGCCACGGCGCCTCCTCCTGTGGGGCATGAATATAGAGCGGCAGCACCTGCCGATGGTTGGACAGCGCAATCGCCAGCGCCGGATTGTCTTGTAGCCGCAGGTCGCGGCGGAACCAGACGATGGCGAGCGACATCGTAAAATTACGCCTGCGGCGCAGTCGCGCGCATCGAGGGCCTTTCAGAAAACCCGGCAAACCAGGCCGCGAGCCGAGGGCACCTCCCGCGCCACTCCCCGACGGCGCCGCGCAGGTCGAGATAGGCGAGCGCTACGGCGATACTGATGCTGCCCAGATCCATGCGCGGCTCGATATCGGACGCCCGTTGCTCCAGTGACTCCAGCGCGCGCCGGATAGCACGGCGCTTGAGCTCCAACCACCAGTCCCAGCGCTTTTCTTCCGGTCGTTTGTTGATCTCGACGAACACGAGCACGGCACAGTCGAGAATACCATCGGCCAGGGCCTGGTCGCGCAAGACCTGCCAGCGCGCCTCGCCCGACGGGGGGAGCATGCGCGCACCGCGATGCCTCTGATCCAGGAAATCACAGATGACCGCGCTGTCGAACAGCGTCGAGCCGTCTTCGAGGACCAGCGTCGGCACCATGGACAGCGGGTTGTCGGCAGTCAGCGCCTCGGGTTCGGCCCAGCCGTCGACCGGCTGCAGCGTCACTTCGTCGGCAAGGCCGGTCTCGTGCAACAGCACAGTGACCTTGCGCACGAAGGGCGAGGTGGGAGAGTAATTGAGCAGCATGGGCATCCCTCGAGGTAGCGTGTTCTTGTCCGCATGATTCAGCGGTGACGCACAAACACCGCGTGCTCATGCGCAGATTGCTAGGCCGCATCGGCACCGCTGATGATATGCGCCGGCAAATCATTGCTCGCATGACGTTGGTCATCGATCAACAGGTCTTCGGCGAAGCGTGTCTCGTCGACCTTCGCACCCAGAAACTCGGCGATGGTGCGCATATCGACCTCGGCATTCTCCAGGCAGCAGGTTGCGCCGGGAGATGGCGTCATATTGAAGACCGCGCCCACACCGGTGTCGATCTTGGCCTCGCCAATCATCAGCCTGCGATTGTCCTTGTCGATCAGCTGTGGGCGGATGCCGCCAACATGGTGCGCAAACTTCATATCGCCATATTTGAGATCAGGAACGATCTTGCGGGCGTCTTTGAGAAACAGCGCACGCCGCAGTATCGGGACTTCGAACAGGAAGTTCTTGAACATATAGTTGCGTATGTCCGAGACCTTCAACAGGTCGTACAACACATTCCAGACCTGGCGATCGAAACGGAATACGCCCATGAAATCCTTCAGGGTTTCCCAGTTGTAGCGCTCGAGGACCGGCAGCACCAACGCGGTCGGCCCCCAGCGGGTCTTGCCCGGCACCATCAGGTCAGGGTCGCCGTGGATCGCCGCAAACGGCAGCTTGTCGTTTTGTACCATATACACCTTTCCGTTGAGTACCTGTGGGGTAAAGTAGTAGCTGCCCGCTACCGGTAGCACGGAAAAATGGTGGCCATAGCCGAGATCATGGGCCAGTTTTAGACTGTGTCCACCCGCGCATACAACAATGGCTCGGGCCTGGTAACAGGTCTTGCCGGTCTCAACGACAAACAGCTCGCCCTGGCGCTTGATGTGTTGCACCCGCTGGTTGTACTCGACATCCACCTGCTTGCCCACGCAGCGCCGAGCCTGACGCACGAAGGAGCGCGCCAGGGCCTCGAAATTTACCGCGCTGTATTCGTCTTCCGAACCGAGCGCGATAATCTCGTCGCTGCGTATCCTGCCCTTTGCATAGGCGACCGCCGGCTCGATCCGCGCGATGTCCTTCGGTTCGAGGATTCTCAGGCGTGGGTAATTGGACGACAGCGCATCGAAGCGCTCGCGCAGCTGGCGGCACTCCTCCGCACCGACGCCCAGTACCATTTTGGGGTAATTGAAGATCAGGTGATCGATATCCGGCTGCGTGGTCGCATAGTTCTCCACCATGCGTGCAGCGCGCTGCACCTTGAGTGCCTTATCCAGACTGTAATTGGTCTCTATGTCTCCGCAGTGCAGCGTCTGGCTATTGTTGCTGTGCAGCGAATTCACCCGCGCCGGCGCCGCATACTTCTCGAGCATGCCGACGTGCTTGATGTCGGTGTACTTGCAACTCAGATACAGCAATGCCGACCCGGTCACCCCCCCGCCGACGATCAAGAGATCGAAAACCTGACCCATTCAAACAAACCTAAACCGCGTTTGGACTCGAGCATAACGGCCGCGTCACTGCGCCTTCAAATGAGGTTTATTGCGACCTCGTCATTGACGGCTTTAGCCACTGCAGCGGAACTGGGAGATAAATATTGACATATTATTATTTGCTTATATACTTGCCTCTATCGGCGGGCTGTCTCGCCGCCCGCCCGCACCGGCGGAAACCCGTAAAACAACCGAGCCTGTGCTCACTTGAACAACACTTTTCGGAGACAACGACCATGAAAAAGATTATCGCGATCGCGGCTATCATCGCTTCCGCCCAGGCTTCGGCATTTTGGGGTAATGGCTGGGACAATAACTACAACAATGGTTACGGCGCAGGCAACGGCTACACCAACGGCGTGCTCGACGGCTACGGCGACGCTGCCGGCAGCGGCGACTTCAGCATGAGCTTCTCCGGCCGCGCGCGTACCAATATGCGCGGCTATGGCAACGGCTACGGTTATGGTGACGGCTGGGGCCGCGGCTACAACTACAGCGCGCCCTACTACGCCGGCTATGCCCCCTACGGTTACCCACCGGTAGCACCGGCGCCGGTGGCCCCGCAGGCCGAGACAGCGGCCGAGTAACTCTCCACCGCGAATGGCTGGCCAGCGCGCGGCCATGCGAAAAACCCCGCTGCCGATTGCGGGGTTTTTTGTGTCCTTGACATTAGACATCGTGTTTGGTCACCGGTCGCCCATGCGGGCTGAGTTATCCTTGCGGCGAATGCCAAACTCGGAGCCTCCGTATGCACCCCACGCTGATCCTCAGCTTAGTCCTCGCGTTCTTTTCGGCCCTTGGCCACGCGCATACCGATATCCCGCTCTACAATCGGGTCAGCCTCAACGCCGCGGCCCAGACCGAGGTCGAGACTGATCTGCTGGTGGTGGTCCTGTTCGCACAGGCAGAGGGAAGCCAGGCTGCCGCGCCTGCGGATGAGGTCAACCGGCTGATGGACTGGGCGATGAGCATGCTCAAGAGCAACCCGGATGTGAAGGCGCAGACACTCGGCTACCGCAGCAGCGCCATCTACAAGGACAATAAGATTCGCGGTTGGCGAGTCAACCAGTCACTTCGCCTCGAAGGCCGCGACGGCCGGTTGCTCGGCGATTTGATCAGCGAACTGCAGGCGCAGCTCAAGGTGCAGTCGATAGACTACCAGGTATCCGATGAGCGCCGTAGTGAACACCTCGACGAACTCACCGCTGCGGCCTTGGCGCGTTTCCAGCAGCGTGCCGAACATATCGCCAAGTCCCTCGGCCGCGCCGGCTACCGGCTGGTGCGCCTGAACATCAATGAAGGCGGTCACAGCCCGATGCCGGGTATGGGCGCTAGGATGATGAGTGCCCAGGCAGACAGCATGGTCGCACCGGCGCGCATAGAGTCCGGGACACAAGTCATTACGGTTTCCGTTAATGGCGAAATCGAGCTGAGCGACGACTGATCCTAGCGGACGATCAGTTGATCACCACCTGCCGGCGCATCTCGGCCAGGTGTGCGGCGATCTGCTGCAGACGCTGATCGGCCGCCGGCACAGACGACTCGCTGCCGGCCAGACACCGCTGTGCGTCCGCATACAACTGCGTCAGCTGCCGAAGGTCGAACAACTGCAGCGCAGCGGCCAGGGTATCCGGCGTCTCCGACAGCAGACTGGGCGCCAGTTCCGCAGCACCGATGGTGCTTTGCGGATGCAACAGATCGGCGACCAGCGGGTGCCCGAGCAGCTGGAAATGCACCGCCCGCGCCTCCCTCTCCTGCGCCAGCTCGTCAAGTGCCTTCGGGTCGCCGGCCGCGCCACGTTCGATATTGCGCATTATGACCTCGAGCAACTGCGCGATGGCCGTCTGATTGGCGCTGTGATCCTCCGCGAGACCGGCTGACATCTCATACAGGCGATCCAGCTGTTCCTTGAGCTCCAGCGCCACCTCACTGCCGACGTTGGCCTGCAGTTCCACGGCGCGCCGAACAGTCAGGCGCAGTCTATCCAGAAAGTCCAGCAGTTCCCCGTGATCGAGACGCTGCATCTCCAACAGCGCAGCGTCGTCACGAATCACTGGCGCTCCCGGAAACAGCGGGTTGTCGATCCGGCGTCGGTAGTGCCGTTCATGACGGCCTGGACGCTCACTGAAAGGTACGGGCATGAGCTAAGCGCTTGGTTAACCAGGGTCAGGGGTATTTAACCACGAGTCACGATGAACAGCTGACCGCGAGCTCACCCGCCCAGTCGGGAGGCTCCTGGGCGTAGGCCTCCATCCCTGGCTGCTCTTCGAAGGGTCGCGATAGAAGCGCCAGCAGACGCTCGATCTCGCTGAAGTCACCCTGCTCAGCAGCCTCGATCGCCTGTTGTGCAAGATAATTGCGCAACACGTAGCGCGGGTTGACCGAGTTCATCGCGGCCCTGCGCTGCCTATCCGGACGCTGCTCGGACCGCAGGCGTGCCCGGTAATCGGCGGTCCAGGCATCGAATCCGGCGCGGTCGATAAAGCGATCACGCAGCGGCCCGTCCGTGGCCGGATCTGCAAGCTTGAGATCGGCGAGGTCGCGAAAGAAATTCGTATAGCCGACCCGGTTGGCCCCCATCAGATCGAGAAGCCGCGTGCTCAGCTCAGGATCGGCTTCGTGCGCGTCCTGAAGGCCGAGTTTGGCGCGCATGCCGCGGATATGCGCCTCGCTGAACGCGGGTTCATACGCAGCCAGCGCCTCGCGTGCCAGCTCCACGGCCGCCTCGCCATTGTCGGCATCAAGCAGCGGCAGCATGGCCTGAGCGAGGCAGGTCAGATTCCACAGGCCAATCGCGGGCTGTCGCTCAAACGCATAGCGTCCCTGATAATCCGAATGAGTGCAGATGAAGCCCGGATCGTAAGTGTCCATGAAGCCGAACGGACCATGGTCCAGCGTGAGACCGAGGATCGACATGTTATCGGAATTCGTCACCCCATGGGCGAAACCGATCAACTGCCATCGCCCGATGAGCTCCGCCGTGTGCAAGACCACCTCGTGCAACAGCGCGAGATAGGGCTGCGCCTCGTCTCTCAGCTGCGGGTAGTCGTGATCGATCACATAGTCCGCCAGACGGCGCAGCTGGTCGAACTGCTGGCGATAAAAGAACACCTCGAACGAACCGAAGCGCACATGGCTCGGCGCCATGCGCACCAGCAAGGCTCCGCGCTCGATGGTCTCGCGGTACACCGCTTCGTCGCTACCGAACATGCACAGCGCACGGGTGGTGGGGATATCCAGCGCGTGCATGGCCTCGGAGCACAGATATTCACGAATGGTCGAGCGCAGCACCGCGCGTCCGTCGCCGTCTCGCGAGTAGGGGGTCAGGCCAGCGCCCTTGAGCTGCAGCTCCCAGCGGTGACCCTGATCGGTGACGACCTCGCCGAGAATGATCGCCCGCCCATCACCGAGCTGCGGCACAAATTGCCCAAATTGATGCCCCGCGTAGCACATAGCGATCGGATCGGCCTGGGACAGCGGCGCTATCCCGCCCAGCCATGCCATCGCCTGATCTTCGTGCAGGCTCTGTGGCAGCAGGTCCAGCAGCGACGCGGCCGCAGGGCTGACGCTGATCAGTTGGGTGCCTTCCAGCGGCGTCGGCGGCACCCGAGAGTGGAATGCGTTCGGTAGCCGCGCGAAGGTATTGTCGAAGCGCAGATCGCTGAGGCGTTTCGTGCCCTGAATGCTGCGATCAGTCGTCGCGCCTTTCAACCCGTGGCCGTCGCGGTAATCCCTTATAATCGCGCTTTTTACGGCCGTTCAACCCTAGAACTCGATGGCTAGACTGCCTGTCGTGCTGCTGTGCTTCTTGTGCTGTGGCGTTGCCGCTGCAGTGCACCTCGTCACCACCGGCCGCGGCGATGACATACCCGTGCGCATCCACGCCGCCGACGGTGATCGACTGATCCTGTGGCTGCCCTCCGAGTTTGGCGTCTCCCCGCGTCGCGTGGCGCTGGCCGAGGCCTTGGCGGCGCGCGGTATCGAGGTCTGGGCGCCGGATCTGCACGCCACCTGGTTTCTGCCGGTTGGACGCTACAGCCTGAACGAGGTCGACCCGGCGGCAGTCAGCCAGGTGATCAGCGCAGCCATTGCGCACGGTGCAAAATCTGTCTACCTGATGGCCGAGGGGCGCAGTGTTGCTCTAGCACTGGCCAGCGTCCGCCATTGGCAGCAGACGACAGACAGCACTGCGTCGCTCGCCGGATTGCTGGCCTTCGGCCCGCGTCTGTACGTACGTACCCCACAGGGCGGCGAGGCGGCCGAATATCTGCCGATCGCCGGCGCCAGTAACCTGCCGATCTATATCCTGCAGCCCGAAGACTCGAGCGGCTTTTGGCGCATAGGCGACGATGTGCGCGAACTCGAGAAAGGCGGCAGCCCGGTGTTCGTGCAACGCCTGCCCAAGGTATCGGACGGCTTCTACGCACGGGAGGTGTCCAGTCCGGCGGAGGACGCGATGACGCGGCGCCTGCCCGGGATACTGCAGCAGGCAATGAACCAGCTGCAGGCATACAACGGCACGCCCGCGCAGCCCGCGACCCTGCGCGGAAGGCAGCGCCCGCCGGAAAAGCCGGTTGGCAGCGCATTGTTGCGCCCCTACCCCGCTGAGCGCGAGGCCCCCGCGTTACGGCTGCAGAGTCTGCGCGGTGACACGGTCGATCTGATCAATCTCCGACGCAAGGTGGTGCTGATCAACTACTGGACCACCTGGTGTCCGCCGTGCGTCGAGGAGATCCCCTCGCTGCAGCGTCTGCATACGCAGCTGCAGGCCGATGGACTGGAGATCCTCGCGGTCGACGTCGGCGAGTCGGCCCAGACCCTCGAGTCTTTCCTGCGCGATAAGCCGATCCGCTTTCCGGTCTTGCTGGACAGCGACGGCGACGCCTTGCGAGATTGGGGTATCTATGCGTTTCCGACGACGCTGGTCCTCGATCGCCGGCACCGCATCCGCTACGCGGTGTTCGGGGCATTCGACTGGACCAGTCCCGAGGTGCTGAGCACGTTGCGCACACTGCTCGCGGAAGACTGATTGAACGCGCACGGCCCGGTCGATACAAGCGCCGCGGTGTGGGAGATCGGTATGGCGCAATCAGCGAAACTCGGGGACAGGCGTCTCCCGATACCAGCTTTGGCCGTCGTCGTCGCTGACCCAGACCTGGTAATCGACCAGCTGCCGGACGACCTGGCGGTCGGTGAGCACATAACCGATGACGACCGTCTGCGTCCAACGATTCGGTGCCGTCTCGTTCAGCGGAACGCCGATCTCGTAGCTGGTGACGCGCACGTTATCCAGCCCGGGCGGGATCTCGGGCGGGTTTTGCGGGTCGACTTTCTGAAAATAGTACATCTTGTCCAGCGCCCCCCAACGCACGACATCTTCAAAGGTCTTCACCTTCGATTTCACCCGTTCCGAGGTCTCAATGAACGGGCTGCTTTTGCAGGCGGCGAGGAGCAAGATGACGGCAACGAGGAATATGCGCATGACTGGCCTTCGGTTCAATGTCTCCCCGGCATGGTAATCACGCATCGGCAAACTGTCACCGGTGCAGGACTGTTATCATGCCCGCCGGGTTCTTGCCTGAAAATTTCACCAGCCGGTCATCAACCGATTGACAACCAAAGAACCGCCATCGAAGTAACCACCCAAGCGCATGATTCAATTGATTCCATTCCGACGAGGTCGTTGTCACGTCGCAGGTCTGGCGGTTTGTCGCTCGCCGCGGCTCGGTCTTGCGCCAGCCCACCACGGCCGCGAAAGATTCGGCTGGAGCGAATCTTCGCGTCAGCCCCGCAGGGTCGAGGTGCAGGGAAGCACCGAGCAAGTGCACCTGCGCTCGCGATGCCGGTGAGATTTCCGAGCTAGGAGATACACATGCCGATCAATCCGGAGTCTACCGGCGATGCCCAGACGCTGTTGCGCCAGGTCCAGTTAGGATCGACGTCAGTTACCCTGCTGGGCACCGCGCATGTGTCACGCAGCAGCGCCGATCAGGTCGCCGCCGAGCTTGACAGCCAGGCCTATCGGGCGGTCGCGATCGAGCTCTGTCCCAGCCGCTTCGATGCGCTGACCCATCCCGATCGCCTGGCCGAACTGGACCTGATGCAGGTACTGCGTCAGGGCAAGGCATCGATGGTAATGGCCAATCTGGCGATGGCCGCCTACCAGCAACGCCTGGGTGAGCAACTGGGCATCGAGCCGGGCGCCGAGATGCGCATGGCCGTTACCCAGGCCGAGGTGCACGATCTGCCGGTGGTGCTGATCGATCGTGAAATCGGCGTGACGCTGCAACGCACCGCGCGCAATCTCAGCTGGTGGCGGCGGGCGATACTCTTCAGCGGCCTGGTCGCCAGCCTGGTCTCACGCGAGGAGGTCAGCGAAGAGGATATCGAGCACTTGAAGGAGGGAGATGTCCTCGAGACCACCTTCGCCGAGTTCGCGCATGACCGCGACGATCTGTATCAGCCGCTGATCGCCGAGCGCGATCGCTACATGGCGGCAAAGCTACGCGAGGCAGCGCAACAGCACCCCGGCCGACCGATTCTCGCGGTGGTCGGCGCCGGGCACCTCAAGGGGATTGCCGAACATCTCGCGGACGCCGCAGATCCTGCCGAGACCCTGCGCGAACTCGACAGCGTCGCCCCGAAAGCGCGTTGGCCGCGATTCATCCCGTGGATCATCGTCGCCCTGGTGTTGACCGGCTTTTACATCGGCTTCACCCGCAATCCCGATCTCGGCTGGCAGCTGGTGCGTGACTGGGTATTGATCAATGGCGGCCTTTCGGCCCTCGGCGCGCTGCTTGCAGCGGCCCATCCGCTAACGATAGTCACCGCATTCGTCGCCGCCCCAATCACCTCGCTGAACCCAACCATCGGCGCCGGCATGGTGACTGCCGCTGCCGAGCTTTGGCTACGAAAACCGCGCGTCGGCGATTTCGGCCAATTACGGCAGGATACGACCGAATTGCGTGGCTGGTGGCGCAATCGTGTATCGCGTACGCTGCTGGTGTTTATTTTCAGCACCCTTGGATCCGCGGTGGGAACCTATCTCGCGGGTTTCCTGATTTATGACCGGCTTAGCGGTTGAGAAAGAATTTCGATCCCTCTGAAGACAAGATACCTGTTCAACTCAGCGAGTTAGGCAGTGCCCGGGAATTCCCCTAGGTGATTCCCCAAATGGCAACTCGCGGGGCAGGGATTACGCTTGTAGGTACTGGCTAAGGCCATCATCAGCGCCGACAACGATCGGCGGCGTCGTTCTACCTTCGGGAAGCAAGCCGGCGATTGTCGGTGGCGCAGACCCTCAGGGGCCGACAGAACCTGAAACCCTCGTGGAGGTTGGTTAATCCCCTCCGAAACACTGTGCAAAACAAGCCCCGCTGTCGCGGGGCTTGTTCTTTGCGGTGTCAGGCCTGCTCGAGAACGCGCTGAAGACGCTTGTGCATCACGCCATAGTAGACCACCGGAATGACCACCAGGGTCAGGATGGTCGACACAAACAGGCCGAAGATCAGCGATACGGCGAGGCCGGAAAAAATCGGGTCATCGAGGATGAAGAAGGCGCCCGCCATCGCCGCCAGGCCGGTCAGTACGATCGGTTTGGCGCGGACCGCGGCCGAGCGCACGACCGCGCGGTCGAACGCGACCCCGTCACGCACCTCCTGGTTGATGAAATCGACCAGCAAAATGGAGTTGCGCACGATGATCCCGGCCAACGCGATCATCCCGATCATCGAGGTCGCAGTAAACTGGCCGCCGCCGGTCAGCAGCTGCATTAGCGCATGCCCCGGCAGGATGCCGATCACCGTCAGCGGGATCGGCGCCATTATGACCAGCGGCACCAGATACGAGCGAAACTGCGCGACCACCAGCAGATAGATCAACAGCAGGCCGACCGAGTAGGCAATACCCATATCGCGAAAGGTGTCGTAAGTGACCTGCCATTCGCCATCCCATTTGATGCTGTAGTCATAGGGATTGAGCGGCTGGGAAAGCAGCCACTGTTCCGGACCGCCCTCCTCCTGGAGTCGATCGGATATTGCGAATAGGCCATACAGCGGGCTATCGGTATCACCCGCCATGTCGCCAGTAACATAGACCACCGGCAACAGATCCTTGTGCTGGATGCTGAATTCGCGCACCGAGGGCACCACCGCCACTATTTCAGACAGCGGTACCAGAGCGCCGCTCTCACTGCGTATCTTCAGTGCCAGGACCTGCGACAGATCGGCGCTGTCCTGCTCGGCATAGCGCACACGGATCGGTACCGCGTATTTGTGATGGCTGGCATGCAGGTAACTCATATCCTCGCCGCCCAATGCGATGCCGAGCGCATCGACCACCGCGCTCTGTGGCACGCCCAGACGCGCCGCCTTGGCGCGGTCTACTAACACAACGCCCTTCTCGGACGGAAACTCGACGGAGTCGTCCACGTCGACGATGTCGGGCGTGGACGCGAACATTTGCCGCAGGGCCTTGGCTACGGCGATCTGGCCCTCGTAGTCGAGGCCATAGACCTCCGCCACCAGCGGCGACATCACTGGAGGCCCTGGAGGCACCTCCACGATCTTTGCATTCCCGCCGTACTGCGTGGCGATCGTCTGCACCGGCGCACGCACCGCGAGCGCAATCGCATGGCTCTTGCGATCGCGCGTCCTGGCATCGGTGAGATTTACCTGGATGTCGCCGAGGTGTTCCCCTTCGCGCAGGTAATACTGACGTACCAGGCCATTGAAACTGATCGGCGCAGCGGTGCCCGAGTAGACCTGATAATCGGTCACCTCGGGCACTCCCGCCAGATAGGCCGCGATCTCATTGAGCACTCGGGTGGTGCGTTCCAGACTGGTCCCCTCGGGCATATCCAGCACCACCTGGAACTCCGATTTGTTATCGAACGGCAACATCTTCAGCACGACCGCCTTGTTCGTGACCAGCAGCATCGACAGGGCTATCAGCACGAGCACCGCGAGCAGCAGCAGCCAGCGATTGCGGTGGCCCCTGCCGCCCAACAGGAAGGGCGACATGACGCGGCCGAAGAACTTTTCCAGCCCGACACTCCCCGTATGCTCGCCGCCATGCGCCGCATACTGGCTCGCCACAGGCGCCAGCAGGCGATGGCTCATCCAGGGTGTGAACACAAAGGCCACGACCAGGGAGATCAGCATCCCGAGTGAGGCATTGATCGGGATCGGGCTCATGTAAGGCCCCATTAGCCCGGTGACGAACGCCATCGGCAATAGCGCGGCGATCACCGTGAAGGTGGCGAGGATGGTCGGACCGCCTACCTCATCGACCGCCGCAGGGATCGCCTCGAGCAGGCGGCTGGCACCCATCGCCAGATGGCGATGGATGTTCTCCACCACTACGATGGCGTCATCGACTAGGATTCCGATCGAAAAGATCAGCGCGAACAATGACACCCGGTTGAGCGTAAAGCCCCAGGCCCAGGACGCGAACAGCGTGGCCGCCAGTGTGACCACGACCGCCGAACCCACGATGATCGCCTCGCGCCACCCCAGTGCCAACAGCACCAGCAGGACTACCGAGGCGGTCGCGAAGGCCAGTTTGCTGATCAGTTTCTTGGCCTTGGTATCGGCCGTCGCACCATAGTTGCGCGTCACCTGCACGCCGACGCCGTCCGGGATATAGATGCCTTCGAGCTGATTGAAGCGCTCGATGACACGCTTTGCGATCTCGACCGCATTGGTGCCTGGCTTCTTGGCGATCGCGAGCGTTACCGCAGGCGCCTCGACCGCCTCGCGCAGCCGCGGATCACTGCCGGCCGGGCCCGCGCCGGTCAACACATAGGTAGAGGGCCGGTCCGGACCCTGGGTGACGCGGGCGACGTCGCGCAGAAAAACCGGCTTGCCATCGTAGACGCCGACGACCAGTTCCCCGATCTCGTCGGCATGGCTGAGAAACACCCCGGCCTGGACCAGCAGCTCCGTATCATTGGTCAGTACCCGGATGTTGTCGCGGGTGGTGTTCGCCGCCTGCAATGCACGACGCAGGTCACGCGGATCCAGGCCACGCGAGGCCATCGCCTGGGGATCGAGATCGACGGCGACGACGTGATCGGCGGCACCAATGGTGTAGATATCACGCGTCCCCGGCACGCGCTTGAGCTCTGACTCGATGGCGTGGGCGATCTGGCCCAGCTCGAACGTTCCCTGTAAGGGATCCATTGCCCACAGGGTAACGGTTACGATCGGCACATCATCGATGCCCTTGGGCTTGACGATCGGCATCCCCACACCGGCGCCTTCCGGCACCCAGTCCTGGTTGGACATAATCTTGCTGTACAGGCGTACGATCGCATCGGTGCGGTCTTCGCCGACTTCGTACTGCACGGTCAACACGGCCATCCCCGGCATCGAGGTGGAGAACACGTGCTTGATGCCATCGATTTCGTCGAGCACCTGTTCGGCCGGTGACGCGACCAGGCTCTCAACCTCGTGCGCGGAGGCGCCGGGAAACGGGATGAAGACATTCGCAAAGGTCACATTGATCTGCGGCTCTTCTTCGCGTGGCGTTACCAGGACCGCGAACACACCGAGCAACAGGCCGACCAGGGCAAGCAGCGGGGTGATCTGAGTCGACTGAAACCGGCGGGCGATGGAGCCGGAAAAACCCAGCTTACTCATCGGTCATCTGCGCCGTCCTTTGCGCCTTGAGCAGGATCCCGGCGGCCACCGGATCCTCGGCCACTCGTTCACCCTCTGCCAGGCCGGACAACACGCTGACATGGTCCGGCCCGGCGGGCGAACCCAGCCGGATATAGCGGAAGCGCACCTGGCCTTCGTCGTCGACGACATAGACGCCGACGACCTCGGAGCGCAGCACCACCGAGGCGCGCGGTATCACCAGGCGTTCCTGGCTGCCGGCCACGAATCCCACCTTGATATACATCCCGGGGAAAATGCCCTCGACCTCGTCCGGCAGCTGCAGGCGGACCTTGAAGGTATCCGAGCGCGGGTCGGCGACCGGGAACACAGTCACCTTGCTGGCCTTTATCCACTTGCCATTGACCTCGGCATGCGCGTTGCGCTCTGCGCGGATCGATTCCATCAGGTTTTGCGGCACATCCACGCTGATACGCATGCTGTCCAGCGAGAGGCCCGTCATCAGCGGACTGCCTGGCTGTGCATTCTCGCCGACCTCGATCAGGCGCTCGGTGACGATCCCGTTGTACGGCGCCCTAACCTCCGTGTAGGTCAGCTCCTGCTCGGCCTGATGCAGGGCAGCCGTCGCCGCCCGCTCGTTCGCGCGCGCCTGCTTGAGCGCGGTCGTCGCCCGGTCCATCTCGGCCTCGGAGACCGCCTGTTTGGCAAACACACCCTCGATACGCTCGAATTCCTGCGCCGCATCCTGGCGCTTCGCGACGGCAACGCTGAGGTTGGCCTCGGCCTGACGCACCGCCGACTGCTGTTTGGCGTCATCGATACGGACGATGACATCGCCCTGGCGGACATAATCGTCGACATCGAAACCTATCTCTACCACGCGCCCCGACGTCTGCGCGGAGACGGTACTGCGATTGATCGCCTCAGCGACCCCGTCGAGGCGGTAGATCCGCTGCAGGTCGGCGCGCGCGACCACCACCGTCTCCAGCTGCGCAGCCATCGCGGATGGCCCAATCAGCATGCAAAGCCATGCCAGCCCCCAGATGAGGGAACGAACGATCGACATCATCACAGGCCCCCTGAATCCAACATGTGCAGCGAATGGCCTCGTTCGACAGTGAAACCGGGCAACGCCGGCAGAGCGTACCGCGTGCGCGCTCATTCTAGCCCAGGTGCGGACGGCCGAGAAACGCCGAGGTCTGCATCTCAGTCAATCGGCTGACAGTACGCCGAAACTCGAATGCCAGCCTCTCACCGATGTAGAGGCGCTGCGCCGGCGCCTCTGCACTCAGTACCAGCTTGACGCGCCGATCGTAGAACTCATCCACCAGGAAGATGAAGCGGCGCGTGCGATCGTCGCGCGATGCACCCATGATCGGGATGTTCGACATGAAGACCGTCTGATGGCAGCGCGCCAGCTCGATATAGTCGTTCTTGCTGCGCGGCGGACCACACAGTGCCTCGAAATCAAACCACACCATGTCTTCGGCACGCAGGCGGTAGGGCATTGCCCGACCGTTGATGTGCAGATCTCCTGGCCCCTCCGGTTCCGTGTTGGCAAGGCGTCGGAAATCCGCAAGCAGGGCTTGATCTGTCGTCCGACCCAAGGGCGTATGGTAGACCTCCGCCTGTTCCAGGATCATCCTGCGATAGTCGCGCTCGCCGCCCAGTTGAACGACCTCGGTGTGGCGATTCAGCAGATCGATCGCCGGCAGAAAGCTGGCGCGTTGAATCCCCTCGAGGTAGAGGTCGTCTGGCGCGACGTTCGACGTGGTAACCAGCACCATGCCCTGATCGAAGAGGCTGCGCAGCAGCCCGGCCAGGATGACTGCATCGCCAATGTCGACCACGTGAAATTCATCCAGGCACAGCACGCGCCAGTCGCGCGCCATGCGCGCGGCGACGATCTGCAGCGGATTGGCCCTGCCCTTGATGCCGGTCAGTTCGGCATGCACCCGTTGCATGAAACGGTGGAAGTGCAGGCGCCCCTTGGCCACACCGGACAGGTTATCGTGGAACAAGTCCATCAGCCAGGTCTTGCCGCGACCCACGCCACCCCATAGATAGAGTCCGCGCGGCGCCGTCACCGGGCGTTTGAACCAGCCGTGCCAACTGCGCACCGCGGGCCGGCGGCTCTCGTCGGCGACCCGCTGCAGTGCCGCAAGCACTCGCCGCTGATCTGTGTCCGAGGTTAGGCCCTCAGCGGCAAGACGCGATTCGTAGAGGGAGATCAGGGACAACGGTCAGCGTCCCGGCCGCGGTGACGTCCATGCGAACGCTTCATGTCCGTAAACGTCATCGCCCAGCCTGAAAATCTCACCGTTTCTTGTCGCGAGGGTGTCGAGACGCCGGCATGACGGGGCGCACGCAGTAGCAGACGGTGAAGGCGTCGCTGACACTGCGTCGAACTGGCTGTAGCGAGTACGTCCCGTCATGGCGAGGGTATCGGTGGCCGCAGCAGGAAATCGTTGAATTTTGCAGGCTAAGCCGCATCGCCGCTCGACGCCCGGCCACTCAGCTGCCCGGGTAGCGATCGTCCAGATAGGTAGGGCACAGCACGGTGCGCATCGTGCCGATCAGCTCCAGCAGTTTCCCGTTGCGGATCCGGTAATAGATCCGGTTCGCCTCCTTGCGCGAGGTCACGATATTCTTGTTGCGCAGCTGCTCCAGATGCTGCGAGATGTTGCTCTGTGATGTGCCGGTCTGCTCGACGATCTCTCCGACCGACAGTTCGCGATCACCCAGTGTGCACAAGATCTTCCAGCGCAGCGGGTGTGCCATCGCCTTGAGCGCATTTGCGGTCATGGTTGGATCTTCGTCCTCAGGCGGTTGCGGTTCAGTGGATTCTGCCATCACTTGCTCCTACAGATTCAGCCAGCCGCACTCGACGCATCCGTCGCCTCGACAATCTTGCGATAACCACGCATGTTCTTGGCGATACAGATAATGTCGCTTATTGCACCATCGGCATCCAACACCGCAGTGCGCGAAAACAGTACAGGGATACGCTCCCCCGCCTTGGAGATGAATGCCGCATCGATGTCACGCAAGGCACCGGTACGAATCAGCGCCTCGAGCCAGGTGCCCATGAAGGCGTCCGCCTGCTCTTTGCCTTCCTCTTCGAAGACATCGCCGATCGACATCCCGATCAGCTCTTGTTCAGCATAGCCGAGCATCTTGCCGGCCGCCGGATTCACCTCGCGGATTACCCCATCGGGCGAAAGCACCAACAGCGCCTCACCCATGTTCTTCAAGATGTTCTCCAGATACTGCTTCGCCTGATCAAGCTCGGCAGTACGCTGCGCGACCTTCTGCTCGAGCACCTGATTGAGCTCGCGCTCCTTTTCGATCAGCCGGAAATAGGTGCTGATCTTGTTCAGGAACTGGTTGTCGTCGATGGGCTTGAGCAGGTAATCGACCGCGCCGACCGCGTAGCCCTTACGCTGGAACTCGCCGGTCTTGAATGCCGCGGTGAGAAAGATGATCGGAATATCGCGGGTTTTCTTACGCAGCTTGAGCATCTGCGCTGTCTCGAAACCGTCGACCTCGGGCATCTGTACGTCGAGTATGATCAGGTCGATGTCTGGGTTTGCCTGGGCAATCTCCAGTGCCTCGGCGCCTCCCCGCGCCTCCAGGATCTCGACGTCCATGTGCTCCTGAACCAGCGCGCGCAGCGTGAACAGATTATGTTCGTTGTCGTCTACAGCGAGTAATTTGAATCCTGAATATCGCTTCATCAAGACACTAGCCCGCTTATCTCACCGGGTTTCGTCGCGAGGGCGGCGGACGTCGGCAGATGCCGCATCAACACCTCCGAAAGCTCATGCGATTCACATGGCATGGTTACAAAGTCGTCGGCCCCTTGCTCCAGACAGATTTCGCGCGCACCCTCGCGATCGGCCGGTATCAAACCGATCACGACAGTGGATGGCCCAAGCTGACCGCGCAGTCTTGCGATCGTAACACAGGCGCCATCATCCGGCATGAGCGCCTGGATCAGCAGATAATCGACGCGCTGCAGCTCATCCAGCGCCTCCAGCGCCTCTTCCAGGTCATCGGCCAGGTGCAAGACCATTTGCCAGCTGCGCAGCATGCCGCTCAAACGCAGCTGGGCTCGTACGTCCGGCTCCATCAGCAGGACATGCAGGCCGCGCAGACCGATCGGCGGCATCTCGGCCTCTTCGTCCTGGGGTGCCACGACTTTGTGAGCCAAGATTACCTGCCCCGCGTCCGGCTGTTTGCACACTGCCGGCAACAATAGTGAAAACTCTGCGCCCTGATCGGGTTCGCTGACCAGCCGGATCTCGCCGCCGAGCAGTTCGGCGAGCTGCCGGCTTATGGTGAGCCCCAGGCCGGTCCCGCCGAAGCGCCGGCTGGTCGAACCGTCCGCCTGTGCGAACGCCTCGAAGATCGCCTCCTGCTTGCCGTGCGGAATGCCGATGCCGGTATCCTGTACCGTCAGCGCGACGGCATAGGGTGGGCTCGTTGCGGTCGCCTTGAGAACCACCCGTCCCTGTGCGGTGAATTTCACCGCATTCGCCAGAAAGTTTTTCAGTACCTGGCGCACCTTATCCACGTCGGTCTCGATGCTCTCGGGCAATCCCGGCTCGATTGCCAGCGCAAACTCCAAGCCCTTGGCATCGAACTGGGGTTCCAATAGCAGGCGCAGATCCTCGAGCAGACGGGCCAGCGCAACGCGCTCGACATGCACATCCAGCCGACCGGCCTCGATGCGCGAAAGGTCTAGGATATTGTCGATCAGGGCCTTCAAGTCTCGCCCGGCCTTATGAATGACCTCGGCCTGTCGACGCCGCTCATCGTCCGTTTGATCACCCCTTGACGCCAGCAGCTTGGATAACAGCAGGATCGAGTTGAGTGGCGTTCGCAGTTCATGACTGACGTTCGCAAGGAACTGCGACTTGTAGCGGTTGGTGGCCTCCAGCTCGCGGGCATGCTCGCGCAGATTCCGCGTCTGGCTGGCGTGGGTGCGTGACAAGCGGGTCAGGTCAGCGGCCAATTGACGCATCTCGGGCGAGCCCGACCAGTCGAAGATCACCGGCTGATCGGATTCGAGCGTCTTCTGCACGCCCTGGGTCAGATCGCGTCCGATGCGCTCGGCGCGGCGCGTTATCCAGCGCGCTACGATGAACTGAAAAATGACCAGCCCCAGAATGATAAGCAGCACGCGCAACACGATCTCGGTGCGGAAGATCTGGAGCGGCTCATCATCGACGGGACGCCCCACCCAGAGCGTGCGGCCATCGACGGTGTGGAACATCGGCACCCAGATCACGCGGTTTTCGCCCTTTTCCCACAGTACGATGCGGTTGGTCTGAAAGTCTTCCGCAAGCCCGGGATAATCGGCAAATGCGTTGCCGCCGCGATTCGGCAGGTCCGGCAATTGCAGGTAGCGCCCGTCATCGTGCACCCACAAGGTCTTGCTGTCGCGTCGCACCAGACCACCGATGTCGAGGGTGATGGCGACCAGGCCCAGCGGCGGATCGCTCGGCACCATCGGTGCGATTGGGCTGATCAACTGCAAGGTGAACACCCGCGCCGGGTCTTCAGCGGTCAGGTCGATGCGCAAAGGGCTCAGCACGACATTGTTCAGCCGACCGGACAACAGCATCGCGACATGATCAGGCGTTACACCGCGCAGTCGCCGCGTCGTCGGCTGCCACTCACCATTCGCGCTGCTGCGCTCCAGCCAGAAGCGCTCGACGCCCTGTTCGTCCAGGAACAGGATCTCCGTGATATCGCGCTCCTCACCCAGTATCCGGTTGATCCACTGCGTGTAGCGGGCCCTGGCCAGATCGATCTCGGACTGATCCTGGCTGGTGCCACTACCGACCAGCGCCCCGGGTTCGGGCAGCTTGGCCAGCAGGCGCACGCTGGCATCGCGGCTGGCGAGATGCTGGTCCAGGTCGTTGAAATCCGCGCGCAGGTTCTGCAGGAGGGCGTGCCGGTAGAACAGATCCACCCGTTCCAGCACCAATGGCAGATTGATCACCACCGCCAGCATCAGTGGCAACAGACCAAACAGAAACAGAAACAGCAGGATGCGGACACGCAACGACATGACCACACCTTATCGCCAGTCGATTCGGAATAGAATCCCCGGCTGGTGCCCTGCCCGACTGCCACGCATGTCGCTGAAAATCCTTTATCAAGACGCGTATTACGTCGCGATCGACAAGCCCCCCGGCCTGCTGGTCCACCGCAGCCCGATCTCACGCGACCGGGTGTTCGTGCTGCAGACGCTGCGCGATCAGCTCGCTCGCCGGGTCTACCCGGTGCATCGTCTGGACCGCGCCACCTCCGGGGTTATGCTGTTTGGGCTGTCCGCCGAGGCCGCCCGGCGGATGGTCGCATTGTTCGAGGCACGCCGGGTCGACAAGGAATATCTCGCCGTTGCGCGCGGCTGGGTCGATGATTGCGGCCTCATCGACCACCCGGTGGCCGACGCTCAGGGCAGTGGCGTGGCCCAGCCGGCCCGCACAAGATTTCTGCGCCTGGCCAAGGTGGAGCTGCCCTTCATGGTCGATCGCTATCCCAGTGCGCGTTATTCGCTGGTCAGCGTCACCCCGGAGACCGGGCGTCGCCAGCAGATCCGCAAGCATTTCAAGCACATCTCGCATCATCTGATCGGCGACACGACGCATGGCAACGGCCGCCACAACCGTTTCTTTCGAAGCCACTTCGGGGTCCGGCGGCTTCTGCTGACGTCACGCCAATTGGCCTTCGTGCACCCCTATCGTCAGACCCATGTCAAAATCGTCGCCGATAACGATCCCGACTGGCGGCTGATCTCAGCGATCTTTGCGCGACCGCTATCCCGCTGGCCAACCTACACCTGTGCCCAGCAATCCAAAAATGATGCGGATCGGGCTGGTGGCGCAGAATAACTACGGGCACGATGGCCTGAGTGGACAACCTAAAGCTCCTTGCAGTATCGCTGCTGAACAGCGCGCGCGACCTCCTGCCGATCGTTGCGGTGATCGCCATTTTCCAGCTGCTGGTGCTGCAGCAGCCGATCCCGGACCTCGGCGGGCTCCTGCTCGGCACCCTGTTCGTCACGATCGGCCTGGCGCTGTTCGTCCGCGGCCTGGAGATGGGGCTGTTCCCGATCGGCGAGACCATGGCCTACGCATTCGCCAGCAAGGGCTCGCTGACCTGGCTGCTGATTTTCGCCGGCGCGCTGGGCTTCGGAACCACGGTGGCCGAGCCGGCGTTAATCGCCATCGCCGCGGAGGCGGCCGAGGTCGCAGCAGCTGGAGAAGTTATCGCGAACACGGTCGCGGCCAAGGAAGACTATGCAAGCGGGCTGCGGTTCACCGTCGCCCTGTCGGTTGGCTTCGCGATCATCATCGGCGTGCTGCGCATCATCCGCGGCTGGCCGATCCACTACCTGATCATCGCGGGCTATATTGGCGTCATTGTCATGACCTTCTTTGCCCCGCGCGAGATCATCGGCATCGCTTACGACTCGGGTGGTGTAACCACCTCGACGATTACCGTACCGCTGGTCACCGCGCTGGGTGTCGGCCTGGCATCGTCGATCAAGGGCCGTAACCCGATGATCGACGGCTTTGGCCTGATCGCGTTCGCATCGCTCACCCCGATCATTTTCGTCATGGGCTACGGCACCTTTGGCATCGGCGAAAATGCGCAAAGGCTCGACGGGCCATTCGGCGTGTTCTTTCGCGCCACGATTCATCAGATCGAAGCCATGCTGTCGACGTTGCTCGACCCGATAGGCGATGGCATCGATTGGATTGTCGGCCCGGTCAGGGACCTGTTGCTGGCGTCGCCCGGCAAGCTGGGGGAACTTTTCCAGACCCTGTTTGGCACCGTCAACGACGTGCTGCCGATTGCGCTGATTATCTTTGGCTTCCAGCTGTTCGTATTGCGCAAGCCCATCCCTCGTCTGGGCCGCGTTCTGCTCGGCTTCTTCAATGTCCTAATCGGAATGGCGTTCTTCCTCGAGGGCCTGGAACTGGCGCTGTTCCCGCTCGGCAAACTGATGGCCGTACAACTGACGGATCCGGCGTTCATCGCCGACATCACCCATCATGCCGACGCACTAGGCTGGTGGGACTATCGCTGGGTCTATCTGTTTGCCTTCGCGATCGGATTCTCGACCACCATCGCCGAACCCGCCCTACTCGCCGTCGCGATCAAGGCGCACCAGGTCTCCGCCGGCGGCATCGGCGTGATGGGGCTGAGGGTCGCGGTAGCGCTCGGGGTCGCCATCGGGATCGCGCTGGGAACCTATCGGATCGTCAGCGGTACGCCGTTACACTGGTACATAATCGCCGGTTATATCATCGTCGTGGTGCAGACATTTTTTGCGCCACGGGTCATCATCGCACTGGCCTACGACTCTGGCGGCGTCACTACCTCGACGGTGACGGTGCCGCTGGTCGCGGCGCTCGGCCTGGGGCTCGCGAGCACGGTACCGGGACGCAGCACGCTGCTCGACGGCTTCGGGCTTATAGCGTTTGCCAGTCTTGTTCCGATGATCACAGTGATGGCCTATGCGCAGCTTTCTGAATGGCGCGCCTCGCGTGCGGACGGATCGAACTGAGGAGTAACTGCAATGCATTTCAAACTGTTGATGGCCTTTGTCGACGATACCAAGACAGACGCGGTGATCAAGGCTGCGCGCCATGCCGGCGCCACCGGCGCCACCGTGCTCAACAATGCGCGCGGTGAGGGCTTGATCGAGGCCAAGACATTCTTTGGACTGTCGCTGGACACCCAGCGCGACATGGTGCTGCTGTTGGTGGAGGAACACCTGGCACGACAGATCCTCGAGGATATCGCGCGCGCCGGCGAGTTTGACTCCAAACCTGGCTCCGGCATCGCGATCCAGATCGATGTCGAAGACGCCGTCGGCGTCACCGGCCAGGTCGAAAAACTTCATGAGATCGTAGAGGAAGAAATATGAACAAGCCGGAACTTGTCCGTGTAAGGGACGTGATGAAGGTCGACTTCGACGTTGTCGACGGCCTTGCCACCGTCGCGGATGCGTTGCGCGACATGGCACACGTCAACAGCAAGGCGCTGATCGTCTGTAAACGCCATGACGACGACGAATTCGGGATCGTCGAGCTGGAAGACATCGCTACCGAGGTGCTGGCAAAAGACCGCGCCCCAGAACGCGTCAACGTCTATGAGATCATGAATAAGCCGCTGATCGGCGTGGACCCCGCAATGGATATCCGGTATTGCGCGCGACTGTTCGAGCGCTACCGATTGAATCGCGCGGCGGTGGTAGAGAATCGCGAGGTCATTGGCATCGTCAGCTATGCCGATATCGTGATCAAGGGGATGAAGAAACTGATGTTGGGGTGACATCGGCGAGGCCGCACGGCCTACAGGGCGCGGACCAGCTCCAGCACCTGTTCCGCGTGACCCTTGGGTTTGACGTCATAGATGGCATGCCGCAACCTGCCGTCGGCGTCGACGACGAATGTCGAGCGCACGATGCCCATCCGCTTCTCGCCGTTCTTCTCTTTTTCCTGCCATACGCCGTAGGCCTGGCATAACTGACCCTCGACGTCCGCAAGGAGGCACAGGTTCAGGCCGTATTTGTCCCGAAACGCGGCATGGCTGACACAGGTATCCTTGCTGACGCCCATCACCGCGACACCGAGGTCTTCGAACTCGCTCATCAGCTCAGTGAATTCGAGGCCCTCCATGGTGCATCCCGGAGTGTCGTCCTTGGGGTAGAAATAGATCACATAAGGTTTACCGTCGAGGCTCGCACTGTCTGTCATTGCCATATCGGCATCGGGCAGGACAAACCCCGGGGCCGGGTCTCCAACGTTCAGCATGGGATTCTCCGCGCTGGCTTGTGATCTGGCCGGAATGTAGGTCGCCGGCTGTGTGTCGTCAACTGGCCTCGTCCTGAGACAAGCCGACATCCCGGAGCAGCGCGCGCAGAGACGCCTCCAGGTCGCGGCGGCCTCGCAGCGCGTAAGTTTCGCAGACGCGCCCCACCGGCTGGTGCTGAAGCTGCCAGGCGATCAGCGGCGCCAATGATTCCGGCGTCACGGCACCCGCGGCTGCGACACCTACCAGCGCCTTCCAGATCAGCGCCTCGGCGGTTGCCGGCTGGCGTCCGCCTGCAGCCACTCGCCCCAGATCCCGCCGATCTGCCGCTGAGAGTGTCACATCTGCGCAATCTCGCTCGCGTAACAGCCGGGCACCCAGGGCACCGTCGAGTGTGCTCAGGCTCCCACCCAGTGCCCACGGCAACTGGATGCGGAAACGCCGGCAGGCCTGTGCCGTGAGCGCAGCACCGCGTTCATTGAGCCCCCGCAACATCAGCAGTGAGTGCAGGGCGCTGGCAGAATCGACGCGGATGCCGCAGCGCGCCGGGAAAAACCCCACCGACTGCCAGAAATGCAGCAGCGGCGGGTCGACGCCATAGGCACAACCGAGAAGATCGAAACGCGCAGACAGCGCCCAGTCGGCGACAGATGTGATGAGCCGCGTAGCCACACCCTGACGTTGCCGTTGCGGATGCACAGCCAGGCGCTGCACCCGTAACACCCGACAGCGCAGGATGTCCTCCAGACCGGCATGCACGGCCAGCGACTGTGGTAATAGGTGCCCGCGTGGGCGTCGCTCGCCGGCTGCGACCCGCGCGGCCATCGCCTCATCGAGATCGCCCTCGGCGAGCGCCATCACCACGCCGACCAATGCGTTGCCCTGCCGCGCGATCCAGAGTTCTACCTCCGGGTTATCGAGCAGCTGCCGCAGATCGGACGGCCGCGTCTGATAGTGGGCGCTGACCAACAGCCCGAACGCCTCGCGTAGCAGAGGCTCATCGGCCGCCAGCGCGGCCGCATCGGGCTTTTCGATCGCCATGTCGGCACCCGCGTCCTGCGCGCTCAGATCGGCCAGGTCTGTATCGAGTAGAAAGGCGGTATTGACCAGTGCCTCGAGCGGATCATCAGGCGCCCAGCGCACTGGCGCTCGCAGCCGCAGCTCCCGCCATTGCGGCATGCTGTGCGTCAACCGATCGCGGAAACGCAGTTCAAAACCGCGCCCGCTGCCTTCATAGCCATGCACAGTGGAGGCAAAAACCAGACGGTTGCTGTGTTGCAAGAGCTTCGTCAGTACCGCGACCGGGATCGCCGCCGCCTCGTCGACCAGGACCAGGCCCAGCGGCTGCTCTGTGCCGGCCGCGCAATCGGCGGGCAATCGGAAACACAGCCGGCCACCGCCGATCGCCGTATCCGCGACCTGATGTGAATCCAACCCTGCGATCCTCTGCGCGTGGGCAAACAAGGTAACGACTGCTCGACGATGCGCAGCCACCACGGTGACCCGTGCCAGGCCGGCGAGCAAGAGTCGCGCGGCCGCGATACCCAGGGCCGTGGACTTTCCGCGCCCGCGGTCCGCAGAGATGACCAGTGGCCGGCGTGCATGGCCCAGCGCGACGCGTTGCACTGCAGCGACCGCGGCCTCTTGTTCATCATTCAACGCCAGGCCCTGCGTGGCCAGCGGTGCCAGGCGCAACGCCAGCTTGGCATCGGGCGTTACCGCGAGCACGGCGCTGTGTATCCGCCATATCCGGGCCAGGCGATCGAGGAAAACGCCGCGCATATCGCGCGCGGTGCGTGGATAACAGGCGAATCGCTCCCGGTCTGGATCGACGAAGTCTGCCCAATGCGACAGGCGCGGCGCCAGCACAACGCAATCGCCGCCGCCGCGCAGCGTCCCCGGCAGTGCAGCGAACGCGTCCGGGTGCAGGCCGTCATACATATTGAGAACCAACAATCGGCACTCGCCGCCCAGATAGCGACCCGCATGCTCAGCGCGTATCGCGGCGATCTCGGATGATGGACTGCTTGCTGCAACCCACAGCACATCGGCCTTGTCAGTGGTGACGAGCTGGCGTAAGACCCAGCGTTCGCATGCCTCCCGTTCGCCGGTCACCAACACCAGTCTGCGCGCCGCCTGGGCCGCTATTCCGACCAAAAGAAGGGTTCCTGGTAATGCGCCTTGCTGCATTGTGATGCCTGCATCCGCGCCTGTACGCGCGCCACCCGGATCAGGCGCTCGTTCATGGTCTTCGGGTACAGCCGGAACAGACGCGCC
>JBATKF010000424.1:0-8259 GCA_049669185.1 Sedimenticolaceae bacterium
CTGGCCGATCTTGGGATCGAGGAGCCGGATGTCGCTGATGCGATTGCCTGGGCGCGGCGCGAGTGAGGTATCGGGCGGTCTTCGATACCAATACCGTGGTCTCGGCCCTGCTTTTTCAGCAGGGTAGGCTGGCCTGGATCCGGGGAGCATGGTCTGCCGGTACCATCGTGCCGGTGGTCTGCAAGGAAACCGTCGAAGAATTGCTCCGCGTTCTTGCCTATCCGAAATTTCGACTCGATCGAAATGAGATCGACGACTTGCTGGGTGACTTCCTACCTTTCGCGGCTGTGATTGAGCTGTCGCCCGACGATTGGCCAACTTGCCGCGACAAAGACGACCGCGTATTCCTCGCGCTGGCTCAGCAGGCCCATGCTGACCTGTTGATCTCAGGAGATGCCGATCTACTGGAGGTTGCCGACACCTTTTCCGTGAAGATCCTGACGCCGGCCGCGCTCAAAGGGGAGATTGGCTTCGGCAGGTAGCAGCAGTCCAGGCGGCGTTAAAAGTGATTTGATCGGTGCGGACCTTGATGGATAGCGCGGCAGAGAATTCGGTCATCACCCAGTCGCTGATCACGAGATCGTCCGAGCGCTGACTGGCCTGCGGTCGCAGGTTCGGTCAGTTCGCTGAGGGGGCCTTGGCGTCGGCCAGGGTGACGGTCTTCTCTTCCATCGCGGCTATGCGCATGACCAATTAATCGATCTTTAGCTCAGCCCAACGGCACCAGGCCTGAAAGATGTGAAATCGCACGGGTAGCGGTGCTGTCCCGAATGGACGGGCATACGCAGTAAGACACGATGGAGGCATCGCTGATATGGAGTCGACCAGGCGTGTGAGCGCACCATCAGCGCGCGTGGTGCGGCACCCGCAACAGGAAATCGGCGAGTCAGGCTTGCGTAAGTTACTGGTGGACGGACGACACGATATCGAGGCCGCGGACCAGTCGAATTGCCACAGCGATCCAGCCGCTGTTGGGACCGAACATTGACAACCTGCCCAGCGTACATACACTGTACGTATGCTTGCGTTTGAATGGAACGAAGCCAAGGATCGAGAAAATCGGAAAAGGCATGCCGTTTCCTTCGAAGAGGCAAAGTCCGTGTTCTTCGACGATTACGCGGTCCAGTTCTACGATGAAGGGCATTCTTCGGAAGAAGATCGCTTTATCATGCTGGGTATGAGCAATCTCAGTCGGGTACTGGTCGTCTGCCACTGTGAAAGGGCAAGTGGCGAGGTCATCCGAATCATCTCTGCCCGGAGAGCCACGAGGAAAGAACGCGGTTTCTATCCGCAAGGTGCGCTATGAAAGCCGAATACGATTTTTCAAAAATGAAGTCGCGAAAAAATCCCTATGCCTCGAAGTTGAAGAAGTCAGTAACGATTCGCCTTGGCGAGGATGTCGTCGATTACTTCAAACAAATGGCAGAGGAAACCGGCATTCCCTACCAGAGCCTGATCAACCTCTATCTCAGAGATTGCGTATCCCAGCATCGGGAGATCGATCTGAGTTGGCAGAAGCGAAGGCCCTGACTGTTTCAGCCGACCCGAGCCGTAGAGGCGGAACTCGAAGCCGTTATGATGTGACGACGCCGGCAGTGCTTGACGAGGAGCTTGGCTTCGGCAGGTAGCTGCAGTCCAGGCGGCGTTGGAGAATGATCTGACGCTGCTCTTAGCCATCATTGTTCGGGCTGTCGAGATCTTGCGCAGCGCCCGGAGCGTTTAGAAAAGCTGGAAACTGACGCCGAGAGCTAGCGCCGCATCGCTGAGACCGCGATCGAGGGAAACCAGGCGATAGCCGTGATTTGCCGCAATCGCGAGATGCAGGGCATCACCGGCCCGGAGTCCGGTGGCGTATTGGTCCGCGAACCGGGTTGCCGCAGCGAAATCGAGGCGACTCACTGCGACGACCCCGAGGGAATGCTCAGACATCTCTTTGAACAATGCGAGTGCTTCCGCCCTGTGCCCTGGCGCGATTTGATGGGTGCGGACCTTGATGGATAGCGCGGCAGAGAATTCGGTCATCACCCAGTCGCTGATCACGAGATCGTCCGAGCGCTGACTCGCCAGCCAGTCCTGCATCTCGGCCGTGCGCGATTCGTTGGTCAGCGCCGCGACCAGGACGCTTGTATCGACGTACAGCATCAGTAGCGCGCATCTTCGCGCATGCGCCGGATAAACTCGGCCGCCTCTTCTGCCTGTGCGGGCATCGACGCAGTCAGCTGCCGCAGCGCCTCCACATCGACGGGCTTGCGCGGTCGCTCTGGTCGCGATAGGCGGGCTACCGGCTTGCCGCGCTTGGTAATGATCACTGACTCGCCTGCGGCCGCAAGCTCGGTCAGTTCGCTGAGGCGCGCCTTGGCGTCCGCCAGGGTGACGGTTTTCTCTTTCACGGTGACTTTGCTCATGACCAGTTAATTGGTCTTCAGCTTAGCCGAACGGGACCCGGTCTGGAAGGTGTGACATTGCAGATGTGGCTTATGCTGGCTGGGATAATCGCGGCGCACGCAGTCAAACACGGTGACCGGCGTATCCACCACGTGGAACACGTAGATGGCCTCTCTAGTCCGAGATTCCCCAGCTTGGCATGATTGGGCGTTAAGACTATAGTCATGACTATGGTCACATAGGCTGATTTTATGAAGATCATTATGGCATCAGAGTTTAAGTCAAAATGCCTCAAGATCATGGATGAGGTCGCGGCCTCCGGGGAGGAGGTGGTGGTCACCAAGAACGGTGTTCCTGTCGGCAAGTTCGTGCCCTATACGCGGAAGCCGAAGACCTTGCGGGGCCTGCATGCCGGGCAGGTGAGCGCCAGCGACGACTTAATCGCGCCGTCCGGCGAGACCTGGGAGGCCGAACGTTGATCGTGCTCGATACCCACGTACTGATCTGGTTAGATGCCGGCACCACCGAGCTCGGGGACGAAACGGCCGAGTTGATCGATGGCGAGTTCGCAGTGGATGGTGTAGCGGTGTCGGCTATTTCGTTTTGGGAGATCGCGATGCTGATCGCCAAGGGCCGCGTCGTTATTGCCCAACCTTTGCTACGTTGGCGTGAGGAATTGCTTGCAGCGGGCCTGCGCGAGTTACCGTTGGACGGACGTCTGGGTATCGAGGCTGCGGAACTGTCGAATTTTCACGGTGATCCTGCGGATCGTTTTATCGTCGCGTCGGCCTCGACGCTTGGATGCAAACTGGTCACGGCCGATCGGCGGATCCTCGCCTGGCGGGGTTCGATCGAGGCGGTTGACGCCAGAAGGTAACAAAACAGGCTGTGACAAGCGTCGTGAGCGTGCTAAACGCCTAAGCTCAACTCCGCAATGTTCAAACGCCACTCCGCCGGCCCGGTCGCGTGCACCGACTCATCGGCGCTGTCGACCGCAACGGTGACCGGCATGTCGGCCTCGTTGAACTCGTAGCATGCGCTTGACACGTCCCTCGTTCGCGCCTAGCCTTGGATATGTCATAGGGATATACAAGGTAGATGGAATGAGCAAAGCCCATACCAAGGTCTTCAAGAGCAACAAGAGCCAGGCGGTTAGGCTTCCCAAACCGGTGGCACTGCCGGATGCCATCGTGGAGGTCGAGATTGTCGCAGTCGGTAACACGCGGATCATTACACCGGCTGGAAGGTCATGGGACGATTGGTTTGATGGCCCCGGCGTAAGCAGTGACTTCATGACGACGCGGGAGCAGCCGGCGGACCAGGGACGCGAGCCGCTGTAATGCTCAAGTTCATGATGGACACCAACATCGTGATCTACACGATCAAGAACAGACCAACCAGGGTACGGAAGGCGTTCAAGCGACACGAGGGTCAGATGTGCATCTCCACGGTTACTTGGGGTGAACTCGTGAATGGCGCAGAGAGGTCGTCCCAGCCGGAAAGGAATCTGGCCGATATCGAAGGGCTGTCGGCGCGGCTTGAGGCGGCGCCTTTCGATTTTTCTGCGGCCACGCAATTCGGTCAGCTACGGGCCGAACTCCACCGTATAGGGAAGCCAATCGGTCCCTACGACATGATGATCGCTGGCCACGCCAGGGCCTTAGGGTTGGTGCTGGTTACCAACAATCTGAAAGAGTTCAAGCGGGTGCCCGGGCTTCGCGTCGAAAATTGGGTTTAGTGAAAGTCAGAGGCATTTTTGGGACAGAACACGTTTTGTGATATGGCGCGAAGGGCGAGTGAGACCAGAAGGACTTGTCGACTCACCGTTTGCGTTTGACCTCGGTCCAGGCCGAACGTAACGAGGATCGGGGTCGCAAAGTTCCCTTACATCTCCTGGACCGATCGGCCGACTATCACTGGTCAAGTCGAACAGCGATAGCCGATGCGAAGCGCCGGAAGTCGTCGGGGTGTTTGTCGCAGATGCTGTGTACGATTGTCCAGTCCACCTTCTGGTAGTTGTGTACTGCAATATTGCGGAATCCGACGGCACGGCGGAGGTTGGCGGAGACCTCATCATCGATGACACCCATGCGTGCCAGCGTTGTCAGCGCCTCGCCCATGGTTGCCGGTGCTGACTCCGGGGACACTGCGATGAGGTGGCTCGCGATGTCGACGCACAGTTGGACACAGCGGGTGAGATTGAGCACGACGATATCCTGCAGATCGGCATCCTCTGCCAGCAAAGAAGCATTGTCCGGACACTTCTCGACAATGCGCGAGATGCAATGGCGCAGTGCCTCCAGCTTCTGGCCGACTAGGACGCTGTCCATTGTTTCCTTCTCTCCGCCAGTATTCGCTCGCGGTAGGGTAGGAAGTCCGCTGCATCGAACAGGTGCCGGGTGATCAGACGCGCATAGCTCGCGTCGCTGCCTAGGAGTCGACGACCCTTCAGCACCTCGCCCAGCAGTGGTTCACCGGCCATGCGCAGGTCGATCAGGTCGACCGGCCGTCCCAGCCGCTCTGCGATCTCACCGATCAGGCGGATGCTCAGTTCGGCGTCGAGCGGCTTGTCTGCTTGCACGGCCAGGTCCAGGTCGCTGTCCGGGCTGGCGTCTCCCTTTGCGCAGGAACCGAACAGGATCGCCAGTTGCACTTCGGGAAAGCGGTTTAGCACCTCGGTTATGGCTCGATCAATAGGGGGTGGGGCGTTGGACATGAGGCAAGTCTAGCGTGTGGCGGGGAGTGTGGGGGCGGATTGATGAGCGCGATTCGTTCTCCGCTTCGCCGCTATGATTTAAACTGGCGCGCATACTTAGAGCTGCTCCATAGGAACGCGCTATGCACGACCGGTTGACCATCAGCAAGTCGGAACTAGAGCATTTCTGCCACGAACACGGCATCCGCCGTCTGTCATTGTTCGGGTCTGCACTCAGGGGCATGGCCGGGCCCGATAGCGACGTCGACCTGCTGGTCGAGTTCGAGCCTGGACGGGTTCCCGGGCTGTTGGCGCTCGCCGAGATGGAGGCGGAATTGTCCGAAGCGCTCGGTGGTCGCCGCGTTGATCTTCGCACACCCAACGATCTCAGCGAGCTCTTTCGCGATGCGGTGATGGAGACGGCGGAGGTTCAATATGCCGCCTGAAGACCATGTTCGCATCGATTGAGATATCGTGTGGGTGACCGTAACCATGGAGGTGCCGGCCGTTGTTGAAAAGCTCTCCCTGATACTGAAAGGGGCCGAAGCAGATTAACCCGCTTGCGGCTCAGCGGCTCAGCCCCAGCTCCGCAATCTTCACCCGCCACTCCGCCGGCCCGGTCGCGTGTACCGACTCCCCAGTGCTGTCGACCGCCACGGTGACCGGCATGTCGACCACCTCGAACTCATAGATGGCCTCCATACCCAGATCCTCGAACGCAAGGACCTTCGCTGAGCGGATCGCCTGCGAGACCAGATAGGCCGCGCCGCCGACGGCCATCAGGTAGGCGGCCTTGTGGCGCTTGATGGCCTCGATCGCGACCGGGCCGCGCTCGGCCTTGCCGACCATGCCGATCAGCCCGGTCTGTGACAGCATCATTTCGGTGAACTTGTCCATGCGGGTCGCGGTGGTCGGGCCGGCCGGGCCGACGGCCTCGTCGCGCACCGGGTCGACCGGGCCGACGTAGTAGATCAGCCGGTTGGTGAAATCGACGCCCTCGGGCAGGCCCTGGCCGCTCTCGAGCAGTCCCTGGATGCGCTTGTGCGCGGCATCGCGGCCGGTGAGCAGCTTGCCGTTGAGCAGCAGGCGATCGCCGGGCTTCCAGGCCTGCACCTGCTCGGGCGTCAGGGTATCGAGATCGACCCGGATCGCGCTCTCGCTGACCTGCCAGGTCACGTCCGGCCAGTCCTCGAGTTTGGGCGGCGTGAGCACCGCAGGGCCACTGCCGTCCAGGTGGAACTCGATGTGCCGGGTCGCGGCGCAGTTGGGGATCATGCCGACCGGCAGCGAGGCCGCATGCGTCGGGTAGTCGAGGATCTTGACATCGACCACGGTGGTCAGACCGCCGAGCCCCTGCGCGCCGATGCCCAGCGCGTTCACTTTGTCGAAGATCTCCAGGCGCAGTTCCTCGATCGGGTTGGACGGGCCGCGCGCCCTGAGTTCGTCGATGTCGATCGGGGCCATCAGCGACTCCTTGGCCAGCAGCAGGGCCTTCTCGGCGGTGCCGCCGATGCCGATGCCGAGGATGCCGGGCGGACACCAGCCGGCGCCCATGGTCGGCAGGGTCTTGACCACCCAGTCGACCAGGCTGTCGCTGGGGTTCAAGATGGTGAACTTGGACTTGTTCTCCGAACCGCCGCCCTTGGCCGCCAGCGCTATCTCGAGGCGGTCGCCGGGCACGATCTCGGCGTAGATCACCGCCGGGGTGTTGTCGCCGGTGTTCTTGCGCGCGCCGATCGGCGGGTCGACCACCGAGGCGCGCAGCTTGTTGTCGGGGTCCAGGTAGGCGCGGCGCACGCCCTCGTTGATCATGTCCGTCAGGGACAGGTCGCCCGCGAAGCGCACGTCCATGCCGACCTTGAGGAAGACCACCACGATGCCGGTGTCCTGGCAGATCGGGCGGTGCCCCTCGGCGCACATCCGCGAGTTGGTCAGGATCTGCGCCAGGGCGTCCTTGGCCGCCGGCGACTGCTCACGCTCATAGGCGCGCCCGACCGCCTGGATGTAGTCCAGCGGGTGGTAATAAGAGATGAACTGCAGCGCGTCGGCGACGCTCTGGATCAGGTCGGTCTGTTTGATCGTAGTCATGTACTCACTCGTCCTTTGCCTTCAGCGGCAAGCGATCGGGGTTTTCGATGATCTCTTCGGTGAGATCGACGTCGATGTCGGGCCAGAAAAAATGCCCGGGCGACGGCTCCTCGACGTTCACGATCGTCCTGACCGGCTGGTCTTGGAACCAGGGGAAGTCGTCATATGGCAGGAAATACTCCTTCCCTCGCACAAACAGCCACATTCCATGCCTCGAGAGATTGGTCACTTCAACGGCTGAAATGTTGTCGCCAAGCGCCATGGAAAATCAGACCCCCAACAGCATCCGCGCCGGGTCCTCCATGCACTGCTTGATGGTGACCAGGAACTGCACCGCCTCGCGACCGTCGATGATGCGGTGATCGTACGACAGGGCCAGGTACATCATCGGTCGCACGGTGATCTCGCCGTCGACCACCATCGGGCGCTCGACGATATTGTGCATCCCCAGGATGGCGCTCTGCGGCGGGTTCAGGATCGGCGTAGACAGCATGGAGCCGAACACCCCGCCATTGGAGATCGTGAAGGTGCCGCCGGTGAGTTCATCATAGCTGAGGCTGCCGTCCTTGGCCTTCTGGCCGAAGCCGCGGATGGTGTCCTCGATCTGCGCGAACGACATCTGGTCGGCATCGCGCAGGATGGGCACGACCAGGCCGCGCGGTGAGCTGACCGCGACGCCGACATCGAAGAAGTTGTGATAGACGATGTCGTCGCCGTCGATCGAGGCGTTGACCACCGGGAATTTCTGCAGCGCCACAACCGCGGCCCTGACAAAGAACGACATGAAGCCGAGGCGGACATCGTGCGCCTTCTCGAAGGCCTCCTTGTGGCGTGCGCGCAGGTCCATCGCCGCCTTCAGGTCGACCTCGTTGAAGGTGGTCAGGATGGCCGCGTTCTGCTGCGCCTCGAGCAGGCGCTCGGCGATGCGCGCACGCAGGCGCGTCATCGGCACGCGTTTCTCCTGACGCGCGTCGGCTGCGGCGCTGGGCACGGCTGCACGCAGGTCGGCATCGTCGGTGCTGGTCTGCTTATCCAGGTAGGCCATCACGTCCGACTTGAGTATGCGGCCGTTCTTGCCGGTGCCCTGGATC
>JBATKF010000425.1:0-6791 GCA_049669185.1 Sedimenticolaceae bacterium
GCGGCATCCAGTCCAGCAGCGTATTGCGCATTAGTTCGCGCCCGGCACGCACGGTCTGACGGATGCGTCCGACCGGGGCGTTGGAGGTCAGCCGCGACCAGGCATCTGCCGCAGTGCGGTCGAAATAGTGTTCGACTTCGGAGCGTCTTTGCTTATAGGTAAGTGTTGCCATCAATCGAATCCCAGAAAATCAAAAAGATCGCGGTCCTTCATGGGTTGCACCGGCAGCGGGTCGGTGCCGGCCCACAGCGCCGCTGCCAGATCCAGGTACTCTTGCTGGACGCGCTCCAGCTCCGGCGAGGGCGGCATCTCGAACAGCGTGCATTTTTTCAGCCGGCTGCGGCGGATGATGTCCAGATCGGGGAAATGCGCCAGACGACGCATGCCGACCTCCGCGTTGAAGCGATCGATCTCGTCGGTATTCTCGCTGCGGTTGGCGATGACACCGCCGAGGCGCACCGCATAGTTTTTCGACTTCGCCAGGATCGCCGAGGCAATGCGGTTCATCGCGAAAATCGAGTCGAAATCGTTCGCAGTGACCACCAGCGCGCGCTCGGCATGCTGCAGCGGCGAGGCGAAACCACCGCAGACGACGTCACCGAGGACATCGAACAGAACGACGTCGGCATCCTCCAGCAGGTGATGCTGCTTGAGCAGCTTGACCGTCTGTCCGACCACATAGCCGCCACAACCGGTCCCGGCCGGCGGCCCGCCGGCCTCGACGCACATCACGCCGTTATAGCCTTCGTAGACGAAGTCTTCGACGCGCAGCTCTTCCGGATGAAAGTCGACGGATTCGAGCGCGTCGATTACCGTCGGCACCAGTGATTTGGTCAGCGTGAAGGTCGAGTCGTGCTTCGGATCGCAACCGATCTGGATGACCCGCTTGCCCAGCTTGGAAAAGGCCGCCGACAGATTCGACGACGTCGTGCTCTTGCCGATGCCGCCCTTGCCATAGATCGCGAAGACCTTAGCGTGGTCCATCGAAATTTCTGCGTCGAGATGGACCTGCAGGCTCCCCTCGCCATCCGGTGGCGCGTGTATGGCCGGGGTTCCGATACTCACTGGGATGCTGTCCAAAGGACTCATGCGGCGACCTCCTGGGTGATGCCTTCGAGACGGTCCTCGAGATCTTCGCCGGCACGGCGCAGAGCATCCAGGGTGGCGTCGTCCGGGTTCCAATATTGACGTTCGTGGGCCTCGAGCAGACGATGCGCGACCTTTACCGAGGCGGTCGGATTGAGGCTCGCCAGGCGTTCACGCATTGCTTCGTCGAGAATGAATGTCTGCGACAGCCGTTCGTAGACCCAGGGCGATACCTGCCCCGTGGTTGCCGACCAGCCGACGGTGTTGGTGACGTGGCTTTCGATCTGCCGGACGCCCTCGTAGCCATGCTCCAGGATCCCCTCGTACCATTTCGGGTTGAGCATCCGGGTGCGGGTCTCGAGCGCCACCTGCTCGGTCAGTGTGCGGACCTTGCCGTCGCCGCTGGTTTGGTCGGAGATGTAAACGGGGATGTCTCTGCCGCTCGAGCGGCGGACTGCGCGGCTGATGCCGCCCAGGGTGTCGAAATAATGATCGACCGTGGTGATACCGAGCTCCACCGAGTCGAGGTTCTGATAGGCCAGCTGTACACCGGCCAGCATGTCGCCGAGTAATGCAGACTGTTGCGTCGGTTTGCCGGAACGACCATAGGCGAAGCTCTTGCGCTGGGTATAGGTCTCCGCCAGCTCGTCTTCGTCGTCCCAGCGGCCGTTGTCGATCAGCATGTTGACGTTGGAGCCATAGGCCCCCTCGGCATTGCTGAACACGCGCAGTGCGGCAGTCTCCAGATCGCAGTCATGCTGTGCCTGGTAGGCGAGGGCATGCTTGCGTACGAAGTTCTGCTCAGGCGCCTCGTCCGCGGCCGCGGCCAGATAGGCGGCCTCGGCCAGCAGCTTGGTCTGCAGAGGCAGCAGGTCGCGGAAGATGCCGGACAGCGTCATCACGACATCGATGCGAGGCCGCCCCAGCTCCTCGAGCGGGATGAGGCTGGCGCCGGCCACCCGGCCGTAGCTGTCGAAGCGCGGCTTGGCACCCATCAGCGCCAGCGCCTGCGCGATCGGACCGCCCTCGGTCTTGAGGTTGTCGGTCCCCCACAACACCAGCGCGATCGATTCCGGGAGTGCATTGCCCTCGTCGAGATGACGCTGAAGCAGGCGCTGTGCCTGACGGCTGCCGTCCTGGATCGCGAAGGTGCTCGGCAGCCGGAAGGGATCGAAGCCGTGCAGATTGCGTCCGGTCGGGAGTACCGCCGGGTTATGCAGCAGGTCTCCACCGGGTGCCGGCGGGATGAAGCGGCCGTCGAGGGCCTTGAGCATGGCCTCCAGTTCGTGGTCCTGTGCCAGCAGCTTGTCGGTCGCGGCGAGATCGCTGCAGACCGCGATCAACGCCTCCTCGGCCTGCAGGCCGGCGCCCGCGAGCGCATCCTGCGGCGATTCACCGTCGATGAGCGCCTCGATCACGCCGCGTTCGAGCTGGACCTCGTGCGAGGCCTGGGCCAGGGCCTGCAGCATGTCGATACGCTGCTCGCGCGAGGGCGCCTCGCCGACCACGTGCAGACCATAGGGGATGAGTGTCTCTTCGAGTTCGATCAGCGCCAGGCGCAGCCGCTCGATGTGTGCGTCTGCATCGCTGTTCCATGCCGCGTCGTCGACATCGACCAGGTCCAGCTCCGTTGCCTGGGTGCGAATCAGCTCGGCCAGTTCGGCGCGCTGCTGTGCGCCCTGGTCACAACGCTCGCGCCACCGGTCGATCGATCCCTTGAGTTCGCTGAGGCCGCGGTACAGATCGGCCCGTGCGATCGGCGGGGTAAGATAGCTCAGCAGGGTCGCTGCCGCGCGCCGCTTGGCGATCATGCCCTCGGAGGGGTTGTTCGAGGCATACAGGTAGAAGTTGGGCAGATCACCGATCAGACGGTCCGGCCAGCATGCCTGCGACATGCCGACCTGCTTACCCGGCATGAACTCCAGCGCGCCATGCGTGCCAAAGTGCATGACCGCATCGGCGGCGAAGTCGTCTCGCAGATAGCGATAAAAGGCGCTGAACGCATGCGTCGGCGCGAAGCCACGCGAGAACAGCAGCTTCATCGGGTCGCCTTCGTGACCGAACCCGGGCTGAACGCCGACCAAGACGTTACCGAACTGGGCGCCGAGTACGAAGATGGAGCGGCCGTTGCTGAGTTGCTTGCCGGGCGCCGGTCCCCATTGCGCCTCGATGTCTTTCAGCCAGGGTTCACGGTGCACATGGTCGTCGACATCAATGGTCACATGCACATTGGCGTGCATGCCGTGGCTGACGGCGTTGCCGTCGATGATGCGTTCGCGCAGTTCGTCGACACTTGCCGGCACCTCGACGTCGTAGCCCTGTTGCTGCAGTGCGCGCAGGGTGTTGTGCAGCGAGGCAAATACCGACAGATGTGCCGCAGTGCCGGTGTTGCCCGCATTGGGCGGAAAGTTGAACAGCACGATAGCGACCTTGCGCTCGGCATATGGGGTCTTGCGCAGATTGATCAGGCGGTCGACTCGGGCGACCAGGGTCTCCACCCGCTCGGGGTGAGGCTGCATATCATGTGCGCCATCGGTCTCGCCGTGGCCGCCAAAGACGATCGGGCCGGTGGCGCCATCCAGCTCGGGTATTGCAACCATCATGGTGGCCTCGAGCGGCATCAGCCCCTGCTCGGACCGCTCCCACTGATCGAGGCTCTGAAACTCCACCGGCTGGGCCGCAATGTAGGGTACATCGAGTTCGGCCAGCAGTTCCTCGGCGGCCTTGGCGTCGTTGTAGGCCGGACCGCCGACCAGAGAAAACCCCGTCAGTGAGACGACCGCGTCGACACGGCTGCGACCGTCCTGCATGAAGAAGCGGCGTGCGGCGGGGCGCGCATCCAGCCCGCTGGCGAAGGCGGTGACCACGGCGAGGCCGCGGGCCTCGAGCTGCGCGATGATGTGGTCATAGTGGGCGGTGTTGCCGGCCAACACGTAGGAACGCATGATCAACAGGCCGACCGTCCCGCGTACCTCACCCTTCGGTTTGGGCAGTTCGCGCAGATTTTCGGTGATGCGCTTTTTCAACCGTGGATGGTAGACGCCCAGGTCCGGATACTCGATCGGCGACTGCGACTTGAGGCTGCCGCGCAGCGCCTGACGGGGTCCGTCGGCGTAGCGATCGACCAGAAAGCGCACCATGCGCAGGACATTCTCTTCAGAGCTGGCCAGCCAGTACTGCAAGGTCAGGAAATAGGCACGCAGGTCCTGCGCGGTGCCGGGGATGAATCGCAGGATCCGCGGCAGTTGGCGCAGTATCGCCAGTTGCTGTGCCCCAGCCGGCTTGCGAGTGCCCTTGCGGGTCCCGCGCAGGCGCTTGAGCAGCGCCATCGGCCCGCTCTGCGGCCCGTCCATAGTGAAGCGTCCCATGCGCGTAAGGCGCATGACCTCTGCGGCCGACATGCAGCAGATCATGGCATCGCAGGCATCACGGCGTTCGCGCAGCGCCGGCAGTACGGCCTGGATATGATCTTCCATGAACAGCATCGTGCAGACGATGATGTCACCTTGCGCGATATCCGCCCTGCAGCGTTCCAGCGCCTGCGGGTCGTCATTCCAGTCTGCCGCGGCATGCATGCGCAGGTGGAGGTTCGGCATGTCCTTCATCAGCGTCGCATTCGTCCGCCCCACCGCCCCGCTGAGATGGTTATCCAGCGTGACGAGGACGACGCGCATCGGCGGCGCCTTATCGGCCGTAGTGGGCTTTCGCTTCATACAATGTCTCTACGCTGATTTTTTGCATACCGCGCTCGAGCGCGAACCTCTCCGTATTGCGGCGCGCCTTGCCGCGAACGAAAAAGGGGATCTTCTTCAATTCATGCTCGGCGTCCGATTCCCAGGCGACCCCGTCTTCGGGTACGGCGACCGAAGGCTCGCCGTCGGCCGGCCGCTGACTGTGGCCGCCCAGCGATGCGAGGTGCGATGGGGTCGCGACGTCGTTGAATTCGAAATCCTCACGGAACATCGTCAGCAGGTGTTCCTCGAGGCCCATCATCAGCGGGTGAACCCAACTGTCGAAAATGACATTCGCGCCCTCGAAGCCCATCTGCGGGGAATAGCGGGCCGGGTAGTCCTGCACGTGCGCCGGGGTAGAGATCACTGCACAGCCGATGCCGAGACGTTTGGCGATATGCCGCTCCATTTGGGTGCCCAGCACCAACTCGGGCTGCAGCTCGCTGATGCGCGCCTCGACCTCGAGGTAGTTGTCCGTGATCAGAGGGTCGACGCCGTAGAGCTTGGCCGCGGCGCGCACCTCGCGGGCACTCTCGCGTGCATAAGTGCCTAGGCCGACGACATCGAAACCCAGTTCGTCGCGCGCGATGCGTGCCGCGGCAACCGCATGGCTTGCATCCCCGAACACGAACACCCGCTTGCCGGTAAGGTAGGTCGAGTCGACCGAACGGGAGTACCAGGGCAGGCGCGATTGGGCCTCCACCACGGCGGCGCTGACATCGACACCGGTGACCTCGCCGATCTCGCGGAGAAAATCACAGGTGGCGCCGACACCGATAGGTACGGTCTCGATAGTCGGTTGCTTGAATGTCCGCTGCAGCCAGCTACAGGCGGTGCGCGCGATCTCCGGATAGAGGCAGACATTGGCGTCGGCCTCGGGGATCCGCAGCAGGTCCTCCGGTGTGGCACCGGTCGGGGCGGTGACGTGCACGTCCACGCCGACGTTGGCCAACAGGCGGGTGATCTCGACGACGTCGTCCCGGCAGCGAAATCCCAGCGCACTGGGACCTAGCAGATTGACCCGCGGACGGCGGTCATCGCTGCGCGCGGGGCGCTCCCAGCCAGGGGCCGGCGCGCGAGCGGCGAGCAGTCCCCTTACCAGGTGGTAGAAGGTCTCGCTGGCGCCCCAGTTCTCTTTGCGGGAATAGGCGGACAGCTCCAGCGGGACGATCGGTACCGAGAGTTCGGCGCCGCTTGCCAGTGAGCCCGGCTGGTCCTGCAGCAGCTCGGCGGTGCAGGAGTCGCCCACCACCATCACGCGCGGCTTGAAGCGCTCGCAGGCCTCGCGCAGCGTACGGATCACCAGATTGGCGGTGTCGCCACCGAGGTCGCGCGCCTGGAAGGTGGTGTAGGTGACCGGCGGACGCTTGCCCTGGCGCTCGATCATCGTGAACAGCAGGTCGGCATAGGTGTCGCCCTGCGGAGAATGCAGCACCATGTGGACACCCTCCATCGAGGTGACCACGCGAATAGCGCCGACATGCGGTGGTCCTTCGTAGGTCCAGAAGGTGAGTTCCATACGGCTAAAACCCCAAGCGATTCTGTCGGTTGAGCGGACGCGTAAACAGCTCAGCCAGATCGCCGGCCTGATCAAAACCCTGGATCGGCGTGAACATCAATTCAATCGACCATTTGGTGCGCAGGCCCTCGGCCTCGAGCGGGTTGGCGATGCCGAGTCCGCACACCGTGAGATCCGGCCGATCCGCGCGCACGCGATCGAGCTGGCGATCGAGATCCTGGCCCTCGGTGATGCGCACGCCGCCCGGCAGCAGTGGCAGTTCGGCCGCGCTCATCTGTTGATCGAGATAGGGGGTACCGACCTCCAGCAGCTGCATGCCGCACTCGCGCTGCAGAAAGCGCGCAAGCGGGATCTCGAGCTGCGAATCCGGCAGGAAGCTGATCCGTTTGCCCTGCAAGGCCTCGCGCTGGCGGGCGACCGCGCGCTCGGCGCGTGCCAGGGGTGCCGCTATGACC
>JBATKF010000426.1:0-15272 GCA_049669185.1 Sedimenticolaceae bacterium
GTGTTGATGCACCGTGGTCATCATCTTGCGATCGGCATCGAACGGCAGTTCGGCCACCCGCGGCGCCGCCACCCGCAGCGCCGCGGCGTCCCGCCCGCTGTCGATCACTGCCTGGAGCAAGGCAACCTCGGTCGGTTCACCCAGCATCGTATGGTCGCGGCCGAACTGGGCGTCGTTGTTCAGCGCCAGCGCGGCAAACAGCGCATCGGCCGGGTAACCGGCGCGACCGTCGAGTCGCGCATGGCGCTGCCCATGGAGCATAAAGGCCTCGACCTGCATTCGATTCTGCGTCAGCGTGCCGGTCTTGTCGGAGCAGATCACCGTCACCGAGCCCAGGGTCTCGACCGCCGGCAGCTGGCGGATGAGTGCATTGCCATGCACCAGTTTGCGGGCGCCCAGCGCGAGCGCGATGGTGATCACCGCCGGCAGCGCCTCCGGGATGGCCGCGACGGCCAGACTGACCGCGGTGAGGAACATCAACAGCGGATCGACGCCACGCAGCAGACCGAACGCGAACACGACCGCGCAGACCAGCAGCACCAGCATCGCCAGGCGTCTGCCGAAGCGTGCCAGGCGCTGCTGCAGCGGCGTGAGCGGTCGTTCGCTGCGCTCCAGCAATTGCGCGATACGGCCGATCTCGGTATCCATCCCGGTCGCGACCACAGCACCCTCGCCGCGCCCATAGGTTACCAGGGTGCCGCGAAACGCCATATTGTTGCGATCGCCGATGGCAAGCCCGGCATCAGACAGGGCGTCGATCCGCTTGCCCACCGCCGTCGACTCGCCCGTCAGCGCGGCCTCGTTGAGCTGCAGCGCGGCCGTCGCAGTCAGGCGGACATCGGCCGGGACCAGGTTGCCAGCCTCCAACAGCAGGATGTCGCCGGGTACCAGGTCTTCGCTGGCGATCGTCACCGGGTGCCCATCACGACGCACCGTGACGTTGGGCACCGCCATATCCTTCAGTGCCTCGAGTGCGCGCTCGGCGCGGTATTCCTGCACCACACCGATCACCGCGTTGAGCAGGATGATGACCAGGATCGCGATGCTGTCGATGATCTCGCCGAGCAGGCCGGAGACGACAGCAGCCGCGATCAACACCAGGATCATGAAGTCGCTGAACTGGCTAAACAACATGGCCATAAGGCCGCGCCGACGTTTTTCCACCAGGCGGTTGGGGCCCTGCATTGCGAGCGCATCTGCGGCCTGCTCGGCGCTGATCCCCACATTGGGGTCGACCTGCAGCGCGGCCGCCGTCTGTTGCACGGAGAGCGTGTGCCAGGTGCTGCTCATGCGATTAGCCTGCTCTTGTGTACCTGCGTTAGCTACCGATTGCCGGCATGCTGCGGGGCAACACCTCAATCGACCGTGTTCAGCATCTCGTAGTTGGCGCGTACCAGCTGCTCGCCATACTTTCGCTCGAGGCGACGGACGGTGAAGTGGCTGCGCGCCATATCCTGAAAATGCTGCATGAAGATCGTATTGCCGATGGCCCCACCGGCAGCACCGATCAGCGGCAGCAGTTGGATCGCGGCGCGCCGCGACACCTCGGTGCCGAAACGCGTGGCGATGGCCCGGATGAGTTGCACCACCGCCGGTGCACCCTGAGCCGCCATTCCGTGTTTGGCCACCTGCGTAATCGCCGCGCTCATGTAGGAGGCCAGCGCGAGCCGCACCCCGTAGTAGCCGGTTTCTGCGGCATCATCGGTCTCGGAGCGCCCGCCGAGTGCGAATACCTGCACGCAGGCCAGCTGGGTATCCTCGTCGTGGATGTCCTCACCTTCGTCACGGGCGATCTCGGCGATGCTGCGCAGCATGATGGTCGTGGTTACCGGCAACTCGACGATCAGGCCGGGGAGTCCAAAAAAACCGCCCAGCCCTCCGGAGCCGGCGGCCAGGCCCTTGTACATCAGCTCCTGGGCACTGCGCTCATGCTTGCGCCGCAGCGAAGCGGCGGCTGCGTCGAGCGCCTTGGCGATCGCCACCTCCGCTGCCCGATGGACGACCGCAAACCAGGCCTTGGGCATCAGCGTCATGGCGATCTCGATCGGCGTGCCCACCGCGCTGGACAGGCGTGCAGCGAGACTGGGGTGTTCGAGATGACGATGTGCGCGGCGCAACGCCTCGGCATCGGCCGCATCCATTGCGTAGGGCAGCAGGCCCTTGCCCAGGACAGCATCCGGGCCTGTGGTGTCAACGGAGTTTGTCATCACACTTCTTTTAGTGCCGCCTGATGGCTATAGCCGATCGATCCATTGCTCAGGACATGGGCCCGGCGTGGTCAGCCTCTTGTCCCTCCCCGTCTGCCGCCGACTCGGCGTGCCGGGATTCGGCGCTGTCACGAAAGCGCTGGAGGTCTTCGCGGGCCGGGGCCATCCGCTGGATCTCCCGTCCGAGGTAATAACCGATACCGAACAGGCTCGCACCGACACCGAACAGGCCGGCTCCCAAAAACAGACGCGACAACATGTCAAGCCCCTCCCGCGGTCATCGTCCCATAGCGCCACTATAAGCCAATTCCGCGCGGCCGCAGCTCGCCGACCGCAGCCGGTCTGCGATTCAGCCGCATCGGGCGCAGAAGGCAGGCGCGTATTCGCGAACCACGGCATTGACTTCCGGCCGGATTTGCGAAAACGTTCGCGCATGGGAACACAATTCGAGCGCATGCGCTGGGCGACCGCCCGGCTGCTTTTCATTTTCTACATCACCGCTTCCGTGCTGACGGTGGTCGGCGGTTTTCTGACTGCACCGCTGATGACCTGGTACTTCTTCGGCGACTGGCGTTTCTGGCGCCACTGGTCGGCGGGACGCAGGCTTTTGCCGCACGGGCTGCGACTGCTGCGGGTGATGGCGACGGACAGTCGTGGCTTCATGTTCGCGGTGCCACTCACCAGCCCACCGCGCTCGGCGCCGGACCCTGCATCGGCGGCGCTGCGCCCCGAGTGGCTGCATGGTCCATCCTGCGGAAACTGCTCCAACTGCTGCCGCGCGGGGGGCCACACCTGCCCGCTGTTGGACGAGGAGCGAGACCGCTGTCGCGGCTATGACAGCTTCTACTGGCGCTACTTCAACTGCGGACGCTTCCCCTCCACCGCCGAGGAGACGCACTACTACAGTTGCGGCAAATGGCAGGTGATCGAACCCGCCCGGCAGCCGGACGGCGTCGCCCCGGCGCCCGTCCCGGTCATGTTCACGCCCGAGTTGCGGGTGCCGACTAACGGCGCTGCACAGACCGGGACTGCGGAACGCGAGCCATTGCGCAGCGCTGGCGGGGCGTCCTGAGGGGGCAGCGGGGGCGCATCTTTGTGGGGGCCTGCGCCCTGCGGCGCCTGCGCACGGCTGGTCAGGTACGTCAATAGTCCGGATAATCCCGGGATGTCCCGCGTCAAGCTCATCGCCCTGGATGTCCTCAAACCGCATCTGCCCGACGCCGTCGAATTTGCCCGCCAGCTCGCCGCTTTGGGGGACGACTACCAGGTCGAACTCGAAGTGGTCGAGGTCGATGAACACACGCAGACCGCGCTGATCACCGTGCGCGGCGAGGACCTCGCATTGGCGCGCATCGAAGACAAGATCAAGGCCCTCGGCGGTTCGGTCCACAGCATCGATCGGGTGATCGTCACCGGCAGCGGCGACGACAACTGAGCCCGTGATGCCGACATTGGCGGAACTGCGCCAGGCCATGCATATCACCGGCTCGACTCCGATCGCTCGGCGCTATTTCGTCACCAACGGCTTCGACGGCTCATTGGCGATGCTCGGCCTGCTGATCGGCTTTCGCAGCGCCGGCGGCGCCGCTGTCGAGATCGTCATCGCCGCCTGCCTCGGGACGGCCATCGCGCTGGGCGCCAGCGGTATCTCCAGCACCTATGTCAGCGAACAGGCCGAGCGGCGGCGCGAACTGGACCGCCTGCGCAGCGCCATGCTGAAGGAACTCGACGACAGTGCGCACGCGCGGGCCGCGCAGTGGGCACCGATCCTGGTGGCCCTCGTCAGCGGTCTGGCCCCCTTCCTACTCGCGCTGGTCATCATGCTACCCCTGTGGCTGCAGAGCGTGGCAGACCCGCCCGCGCCCGCGCTGTTCGATACCGCGATCGGCATCGCCCTCGTGCTGATCTTTCTGCTCGGGGTGTTCCTGGGGCGCGTGGCCGGGAGCTACTGGCTTTGGTCGGGTCTGCGCACGCTCGCGATCGCCCTGGTGACCGCCGGCATCATCCTTCTGGTCGCGCCCGGATGAAGGACGACTCCACCGGCTGAAGATGGCCTTAGACGCGGTTGGGACGATGAATCAAGAATAGCACCACCACGAGGCGTTCAAAGACCGTCGGAGCACATACCGAGCACTCGAAGGGAAGCATGGGCAAGCATCTACCCGGGTCACAGCGAGGTGACGAATGGTCACGAAAAACCAACAGCCAGGCAGTTCAAGTCCGACAGGCTAGCACGAGGACGCCCAATGGCTGGCGGAGATGCTGAAACTCGAGGGTCGGGTGTTGGGCGCCCGGGTCGACAACGACGCAGTCTGCAGCTGGGCTGGCATTGATGCTGCGCTCGGCCGAGTCGGACACGCGCGAATATGCTTGAATCACTGCAACGATCGCGGATTCACGAGGGCGCCAGACCATGGCGATTGCAGCAAGCGCGCGAGGCAATACGCATGGTGAGAAAAATGGCTGAATGGCTGGTGCCGCTGCTGCTGGGCGCTTTGCTCCTCAATGGCGTGATGTACCTCCAGCAGCCGCGCATGATCTTCTTTCCCTGGCCCACGCTAGAGTCCACCCCGACCGACTGGGGCCTTGCCTACGACGACGTGACGCTCGAGACAGACGACGGCGTCGCGCTGCATGGCTGGTATATCCCCTACCCAGCAGCGCGCCGCACGGTGCTCTTTCTGCACGGCAATGCCGGCAACATCTCGCACCGGCGCGAGTCTATCGAGATCTTTCACCGTCTCGGCAGTAACGTACTGATCATCGATTACCGAGGCTATGGCCAGAGCGCCGGTTCGCCGAGCGAGACCGGCCTTTATCTCGACGCCGCGGCCGCGTGGCGCCACCTGACGGTAGATCGCGGCGCGGATCCGGCCGATGTGATCATCTTCGGGCGCTCACTCGGTGGTGCGGTCGCGGCCCACCTGGCATCCCAGGTAACCGCAGGCGGGGTCATCTGCGAATCCACCTTCAGCTCGGCGCGCGACTTTGCCCACCAGGTGTTTCCCCTGCTGTCGCGCCTGGTCGTCTTGCGCTATCGGTTCGACGCCGCCAGCGCGCTGGCGCGCGGCTCTGCACCGGTGATGATTCTGCACAGTTCCGACGACGAGATCATGCCCTTCGCGCTGGGCCGCCGGCTGTATGAGGCCGCGGCCGAACCGAAACACTTCGTGACCCTGCGTGGCGATCACAATACCGGCTTTCTCGCCAGTCAGCCGGACTACGAGCGGGCGCTGCAGGCGTTCATCACCGCGCCGGGCTCGTAGAACGCGGCAGATCTTCAAAACGTCATGATATCGCGGCGTATCACGCGCATCGGCCGATACCCGAACACCGCGCTCAGATGGTGAAAGAACGCGTGATTGGCTTCGTTGTACCAGAGCTCATCCAGCGCCTCCTCGACCTTGCGATAGCGGCTGTAGATCTCGAGCCCGGGGTGCCTGGCGGCCTCGGCCTGCACCAGGCCCAGCCACATGCGACTCGCGCCCATGATGAACTTCGGCCACTCGCGCTGGATGACCGGCGACCAGGACGGGTCGCTGGTGGCGGCCGGATCCGATGGGGGCTCGGCATTGGTCTTGTGGACACGGTATTCGACCAGGTGGCCGTCGGCTTGCAGTCTGTTCAGCAGCGGGTCGCGTCCGATCTGCGCAATCATCGATGCGGCGACTGCCGAGGGGGCCAGAAAGATGAAACTGAACTGGTGGCCGGTATCATCCTCCGGCCAACGGCGGTGGAAGCGCCACAGCGCGAGTTCTGACGCGTATTGTGCAATTACCGGCTGCAGCAGCTGATCGGCGATCAGCGGATCGAGAAAGCTGTCGACTTCGTCATCGGCATTGCGCGCCAATCGGAAGCGGACATACCACCAGCTCGATCCTTCCGTATCTTGGGCCGACGACCTGTCGACTCGGACCGATTCGGCGGGTGATTGCGGCGTGGCGCAGGCGCCCAATAGGGCCGCCAACAGGCCCGCCAAGGTAGCCCTTAGCAGAAGGCGGAGATCCGCTGTCGGTTGCGAACGGCAAAGATAATGCATCGTTTGAACGTCACCGAGTCGAGGCCGGGTGGGCCATCCAAAGTTGGGCTTCAGCGTGTTTCCGAGCCATCCGGTGCACTATTCGCTGATCGAGATATCCCCGAACCAGGCCGTCACTGTCTCACCCGTCTGATCGGTATCGGCCGCAATCGCGATTCCCGAAACCGGCGGCGGCGCCTCACCGAAGGCCTCACGATAGTCCGCGACCAGGTCGCGTTGTTCGAGCATCCAGTCGCCAACGCCGCTGGTCGCGTTGCGCAGCACGATCATGCGCACCCGGTCTGTGTAGGCATTCCAGGCACGCGTACCCACCGCGGCATGATTGTCCCAGACATAGCAGAGCGCCGCGGCCGGGACCTCTTCGCCATAGATCCAGCGCGCGATCGCAAGTTTGGCCCGGTCCGCGAACGACAGGCGTTCGGTGGGATAGTCGAACATCACGTACAGGCGCGCCGCGAAGTCGTCGCCGTCCTTGCTGTGGATATCGCCCTGCGTCACCACCCGGTCGACCCGCCAGCGCCACTGCAGCCATGGATGCCCTGCCGTGTCCCAGCGTATCGAACGCAGCAGACTGCCCCCGGCCGCGTCGGCCTGCGCACGCACCACAGGGACGCCCGCATCCTCGACCAGACGGAACTCGGTCGGCTTTATGTCGCGCAGCGCCAGCAGCTGCCAGCCGTCAGTGAATTCCGCCCCGATGGGCATCCTGGAAAAGTGTCCGGGCACAGATTCCAGCGCCAGTGCCGGCAGCGCCAGGCCAGCAAACAGGAGCGGCCATGCCAGGCGTATATCAGCCACCACGCACCCAGGCGTGGTAGCGCGCCAGCCAGCCCAGGACCCGTTGCGGCGCATGCGCACGCTTCCAGTTGCCGGCCACGTATTTGTTCGCCTCGGCCCATGTGGGGTAGATATGGATGGTGCCGAGGATCTTGTTCAGGCCAAGGCCGTGGCGCATCGCCAGAATGAACTCGATAATCAGATCACCCGCGTGCTCGCCGACAATGGTGGCGCCGAGTATCTTGTCCTTACCGGGTACGGTGAGGACCTTGACCATGCCATGTGCCGCCTCATCTGCAATCGCCCGGTCGAGATCGTCGATGCCATAGGTCGTGACCTCATAGGCGACGCCCTGGGCCTTGGCATCGGTCTCGTTGAGGCCTACACGCGCGACCTCCGGCTCGGTGAACGTCGCCCAGGGGATCACCGAGAAGTCGGCGCGGAACTTGCGGAAGCGGCCGAATAGGGCGTTGACGGCCGCGTACCAGGCCGTATGCGCGGCGGTGTGCGTGAACTGATAGGGACCGGCCACGTCGCCGCAGGCGTAAATGTTCGGGTAAAGGGTCTGCAGATAGGGGTTTACCTCGACGGTTCGCTGTTGCGTCGTCTCGATACCGAGTTCCTCGAGCCCATAGCCCTGGGTATTGGCGACCCGGCCTACCGCGACCAGTATCTGGTCGAAGGGGATGCGCAGCTGCTCGCCGGCATGTTCAGCGAGCAGAACCTTCTCGCCGGCCTCGATCAGACAGCTCACCGCCTTGGTGTCGACGCGCACGTCGATGCCCTCGTCGCGGAAGCTGCGCATCACCCGTTCAGAGACCTCAGGATCCTCGCGCATCATCAGGCGCGGCAGCATCTCCACCTGGGTCACCCGCGATCCGGTGCGGGCGAAGGCCTGGGCCAGTTCGCACCCGATAGGCCCACCGCCGAGCACCACCAGGCGCTGCGGTCGGTCCTCGAGATCCCAGACGGTGTCCGAGGTCAGGTAACCGGCCTCGGCGAGCCCCGGGATCGGCGGCACGAAAGGACGCGCGCCGGCCGCGATCACGATCGCGCGCGAGGAGAGCGTCCGCTTGCCTTCGGAGGTCGTCACCTCGACCGTCCAGGGTGACGTGATCCGGGCCTCCCCCAGGACGCAATCGACCCCAAGCTGGGTGTAGCGTTCGACCGAGTCGTGCGGCTCCACGGTCTTGATCACGCGCTGCACACGCTGCATGAGATCGCGAAAGCTGAAGTCGACCTGCACCGACTTGATGCCGAATTCCGTCGCGCGGCGCGCCTGGGCGAGGAACTTGGCCGAGCGCAGCAGCGCCTTGGACGGCACGCAGCCAGTGTTCAGGCAGTCTCCACCCATCTTGTGGCGCTCGATCAACGCCACCTTGGCCTTCACCGCGGCGGCAATATAGGCCGAGACCAGGCCGGCGGAACCCGCCCCGATCACCACCAGGTTGTAGTCGAACTGTTTCGGTCGCCGGTCACGCCATTTTGCATAGACCTTGCGCCCTTCCAGCCAGGCGACGATCCGTTTCGCCAGCAGCGGAAACGCGGCCAACAGTGCAAAGGACCCGAGCAATGCGGGTGACAATATGCCGCCGAGTCCCTCGATCTGCGCCAGCTGTTTGCCGGCGTTGACGTAAACCAGTGTCGCGGCGAGCATGCCGACCTGGCTGACCCAGTAATAGGTCCAGGTGCGTATGGGGGTCAGCCCCATCAGCAGGTTGATCACGAAGAACGGAAAAATGGGTACAAGCCGCAGCGCGAACAGATAGAAGGCCCCCTCGCGCGCCATTCCCTGGTTGATCGCGCGCAGCTTGTCGCCGAAGCGCTGCTGCACCACGTCGCGAAACAGCAGACGACTGGCAAGAAACGCCAGTGTCGCGCCGATGCTCGATGCAAAGGAGACGATCAGGGTCCCCCAGGCAAGGCCGAAGATGGCACCGGCCACCAGCGTCATGATCGCCGCGCCAGGTAGCGAAAGCCCCGTCACCGCCACATAGATCACGAAAAACAGCGCCGCCGTCAGCAGCGGATGATCATCCCGGTAGGCCTCGATCGAGGACTGCTGGGCCTTGATAAAGGCCAGATCGAAAAAGCGCCCTAGATCGAACGCGAAGAACGCGGCCACCGCAAGCCCGATTCCGACTACCAGTAGTATTTTTCCTTTCGACACTGCCTGCCCTCCCGCGGCTCGGATCTAGCCTGCTAGCCTGTGTGTTGCCCGCGGATTTCTCGAACGTGAGACGGCACCCGGTTGCTGGTGCTTTCCAGCTACCGTCACGAGACCGGTTATCCAGAAAAGATCTTTCAGTCGCCGCGATGCCGATGAGATTTCCAGGCTGGAGAATCACATTAGCAGGGGCTCCGCGCGCAACATCCACACCAACCGCAGTGACACTATTGAACTATGCCGAATCGCGACATGTCCCCAACCGGTAGGCGTAGCCGGCAATTCAACGTCGCTGCGCGGATCGCGAAAATTTCGGCCGCCAGACACCCAACACCACGTTCGCTGTCGCGACGCCGAGCACCACCCACAGCGACCCCCACTCCGCCGCCATCGCCCCGCCCAACTCCGCCGGGTCGAGTTCCCCCGCCAACGCCCTGGCACTGAGTTCCGCCTCACGCTGCGCGGGCCCCTGCACCGCCAACAGCGTTCCCTCGAACATCACCACGCCCAGCGCCAGCTTCGCCCAGACCCAGCCCGCGTTATGGAAGCTTGCCGTATACCCCATGGACCACAGGCCGCTGAACAGCGCGAGTCCGAGTGATGGCAGCAGGAGCCATTCGGCGATCCCTCCCATGGCCATGCGGATTCGCGCGTATTCGTTGAGCGACGACGGCTCCGGTGTGAACGTCAGCAGGATGAGCAGCGAGGCCATGGCGCCGATCATGCCGATGGCGCCCATAGTGTGCAGAAACTTCAGGAGCGGTCGCATACCCTAATGTGCCTAGCTGGGAAGCGCCTAGAGTGTGGCAACGAGCCGCGCGGTCGCACCTGCTCAACCCGCATGCGCTTTGTTCGAGGAAGGCCGAGTCGCCAAGCGCTGAATAACGGCGACCAACAGGCCGGTGGTCCAACCGAAGATGATAATGCCATTGGCCGCCTGGAATCCCCCAAGGAGCCGCCATTCCTCGCTCAATGTGATATCGCCATAACCGAGCGTCGTGAAGGTCACGAGGGAGAAATAGAGGGCGGTCTCGAAATCGGGAATTGCGCCCACCCCGAAATACAGCCCGGCCCACACGGCGGACTCGATCACTGCTGCGAGAGCCATAAACAGAACGAGTACGGTGATGAATGCAGTATCTGACAGCAGCCTCCGCCGCGCTCGTGGCCGGGCGGTCACCATATCTGTGACTCTAAACACCGCCAAATGGACTCCAGAGTGAATGGCGACCGTCACGAAGACAAGGCCGACTGCGTAGAAAAGGAGGACTAGCATTGCGCGATTTTACGGGGGGTCGGAGGTACATGAGAAAGATTCTCAGCGCTTGATTCTGCTACGCCATCCATTTTTGCGTCTCGGGGGTAGTGTTGGGGCGCGCCAGTATGCCTACCTCGCCTTACTCAGTCAGGGCCTCGATCCGAGCGACATTCGCAAAATTTGTCAGTCGGCGGCTTTTTCGATGCCACGCGGCGATGAGAGATTCCGATCTTGTATCGAGAAGATAGGAAGCCGCGAACTGGGGCGCGGGGACCGCGGTGGGCCCGCGCACAACCCACGCAGCACTTAGCGACCCCGCACATTTTGAGAACCACTCTCATGTACCTCCGATCCCTCTACTCAGGTCGGAGAGACTGTCCACCGTGAGACTCGGTGGGATATCCCAGGGATCGAAGACCGCATCCGGGGAGCGTTGCACCCATGCGGCCCGCATCCCTGAAGAGACGGCGCCGATGACGTCGAACGGATTGCTGGAAATCAACCAGGCATCGCTGCCGGCTGCGCCGGACCGCTGCAGAAAATAATCGTAAACGGCCGGGTTCGGCTTGAACGTCGACAGATCGTCGACGCTCACGATATCGAGGAAAAAACCGCGGATACCGGCCGTCTCCAGCAGCGCTTCCACGGCGGCCTGACTGCCGTTGGAAAAGGCATAGAGTCGAAAGCCATTATCGCGCAATTGCGTCAGCCCCTCCTGGACATCGGCGAACGCCGGCAGCCGCTGGTAGATGCCCAGCAGCTCACGTCTCTGCGCGTCACTCAGCTCGGTCTTGAACGACGCGCTGGTGTAGTCCAAGGCCTGACGTGTGCAGACCGCGAAGTCGGCATATTTCCCCATCAATCCGCGGCGAAAGGCGTACTCCAGCTGCTTGTCGCGCCACGCGCGGGAAAAGGCATCGGCCCGCTCACCGACGATCTCTCGCAGGGCCGTGACGACGCCGTGCGTATCGATCAGGGTGCCATAGACATCGAATGCCAGGGTAGTCGCCATACTCTCGTCCTGTTGCCGGGCGCTGCAGGCCCCGCGCTGCATCGAGGCCTCTCGCCGGCACTTTACGTCGACAGGGCGCCAATGGGAAACCGAATACCCCACGACATCCGATACCCATTGCCGGACCCTCTGACCGCCCGCTGATCCTAAGTTATGATGCAAGGCCTGCTCAGGCCAGGCGTCGACCGTGCAATTCCTTAACACATCGATCACCCGCACGCTTCTCTTTTTCTTGTGGCTGCTGGTGCCAGCGGCCCTCGTCGCACTGCCCGCCCCGACACTTGACAAACCGGCGGACGCGGTAACGCTCGAGCTGCTACGCAGCCAGCTCGACGGCCTGGAGTCCTCTTCCGACGTCGACGAGGCCACCAAGACGGCCGCGGCGGAGATGTATCGCAAGGCCATCAGCAACCTGGAGATCGCGCGTTCCCAGGAAGAGGCCGCGGCGCGCTTCCAGGCGGCGATAGAAAGCGCTCCAAAGGAAACCCACCGGCTGCGCGAGGAACTCGCGCGCAAGAAAGAGAGCGCAGGGACAACCCCCCCCGCCTTCGACGGAATGGGTCTCGATGAACTCGTCCAGCGACTGCAGCAGGAACAGGCAAACCTCGCTGCGGTCGAGGCCAAGCTTGGGGAATTCGAGACCGAGCTAAAGAAGGAGACCGATCGTCCCGACGCCATCCGCGCCCTCCTGGCAGAGGCGAACAGCAAGAAGACGCAGACAGAGGCAGACCTCGCCATGGGCGCATCGGGCGCCGAACCGGCTCAGATCACCCAGGCACGCCAGGCGTTGCGGAAGACCGAACTCGAGTCACTGCGCACGCAGACATTGATGCTCGATCAGGAGCTGCTGAGCCAGGGGGTGCGCATCGGTCTGCTCGAGGCCCAGCGCGACCTCACCGAATTTTCTGTCCGGTCGCTCCGGAGCACGGTCGCGGCGCTCGAAAGTTCCGCGAACGCCGCCCGACAGCGGCAGGCCGATCTGGCCAAAGACCAGGCACAGGTGGCCAAGCGCGAGGCCGCAGGCAAGCACCCGCTGGTCCAGCAGCTCGCGGATCGCAATGCCTCCCTGAGCGAAACGCTCAACCCGCTCGCCGCCAAGCTGGAGGGTCTGAACGCCCTTGATACCCGGGCCATCAGACAGGCCGCAGAGATCGAGCAGAGGCTCAGCGATGCGCAACAAAAGATCGAGATCGCCGGCCTGAGCCAGGCCCTCGGACAGTTATTGATGGAGGAAAGCCGGTCGCTACCTGACACACGCGTGTTTAACCGACAGGCGGCAGAGCGCGAAAGAGAGATCGCCGAGATCAGCCTGGCGAGGCTTCAACTCAGGGAAGAACGCCGTAGCTTGCGCAACATCGATGACTATGTCGCAGACCTGACGCAGGCGCTCCCGGAGACCGCTGCGACATCCATCCGCTCAGAACTCAGCGGGCTCGCTTCGCAACGGCGGGATCTTATCGACCAGGCGATTGACATCGAAGACGCCTATCTCCGCGCCCTGGGCGAGCTGGACTTCGCCGAGGGCCGCGTACTCGATGTGGTCACGCGCTACGAGGCCTTCCTCGCAGAGCATCTGCTGTGGGTCCGCACGTCGCCGCCCGCAGGCCTGACGTCGATGCGGGCCATCCCGGGACAGGCCGGTCGGCTGCTGTCGCCGCGCGAGTGGGCCGGCATCATCGAGATATTGGGCCAGCGGCTGCCCCGCTCGCCCTATCTCGCCGGCGCAGCATTGCTGTTTGCTCTCGTGCTTTGGAACCTTCGACGACTGTATGGCACGCTGAAATCGACCGGCGCAAATATCGGCCGGCTGAGCAAAGACCGTCTGCGGGACACATTCCATGCCCTGGTCCTGATCTTGCTGCTGGCAACCCCCATCCCGCTATTGCTCTTCACCCTGGGCCGGGAGCTGTCATCCGCGATCGAGGCCTCGCAGTTCGCGAAGGCGGTCGGCCATGCCCTGGAGGTAATCGCCCCGTTACTGTTCAGTCTGCAGGCACTCCGAATCTTTCTGCGGCCCGGCAGTGTCGCGGCCGCGCATTTCCATTGGTCGGCGAAGGCGCTCGAAAAAATCAGCCACGACCTCAGATGGTTCATCCCCGCGGTCGTGTTGTCCGGATTCGTCACCATCGCCGCCACCCTGGGCGATCCCGACAATCTCGGCAGCGGGCTTGGCCGTCTCGCCTTCGTGGTGATGATGGGTGTACTCGCCCTCTTCTTCTTCCGGCTCTCGCGACCAGGCGGCGGCATACTCTGGCTGTTCTTTACGCCGGAGGAACACCACAGGCTCCTACGACTGCGGCCTCTGTGGTCGGCACTCCTGGTCCTGCCTCCCGTGGCTGCGACCGTGGTGGCCCTGCTGGGCTTCCTCTACACCGGGGCGACGCTGATCCACTATATCCTGAGGACGCACTGGTTTCTGCTGATCCTGCTGGTCACCCACCAGTTCGTGTACCGCTGGCTCCTGCTGAACAGACAGCGCCTGGCCCTGAAGGCCGCACGGGCACGACGTGATGCCCTGCGCCAGGCACGCGCGGCCAGGGAAGAGGGCAGCGAGGGTTCGGACGGGATGGACTTCAGTGTCGATGAGGGCGAAGTCGACTTGATCGCGCTCGACAAAGACAGCCGCAGGCTGCTGAACGCCGTCTTCGTGCTCGCCAGCCTGGCCGGCGCCTGGCTCATCTGGCGGGAGGTATTGCCCGCGTTCTCGTTCTTCGACGAGACCACGCTCTGGACCTACACATCAAACGTTGACGGGGCGGCGAAGCTCGTCCCAATCACGCTTGCAGACCTTCTGTCCGCGCTGCTTATTATCTTATTGACCCTGCTGGCTGTCAGGCGGCTTCCGTCATTACTCGAGATCGCAGTATTGCAGCGCCTCGATATGACGCCGGCAGGCCGCTACACGGCGACCACACTCGCCACTTACACTATTGTCGCGATAGGGACTGCGGTGGTATTCAGCGCGCTGGGCGGGAGCTGGTCGGAGATCCAGTGGATATTCGCCGCGCTCGGCGTGGGTATCGGCTTCGGCCTGCAGGAGATCGTCGCGAACTTCATCAGCGGCCTGATCATCCTGTTCGAGCGTCCGATCCGCGTCGGCGATGTGGTCACCGTCGGGGACACGGACGGGGTCGTGACCAAGATCCGGATCCGCGCCACCACTATCCGCAACTGGGATCGCAAGGAACTGCTGGTACCGAACAAGGAGTTCATCACCCAGCGACTGCTCAACTGGTCGCTCAGTGATCAACTCACCCGGCTCGTGATCGACGTGGGAATCGACTACGGCGGTGACGTGGAGCGTGCCTTGCTACTGCTGGAGGAGGCCGCGAGGGAGAACCCGCGCGTGCTCGATGAGCCGCCGCCATTCGTCACCTTCGAGAACTTCGGCGACAACGCCTTGACGCTGTCGCTGAAATGCTTCGTCGAATCGACGGAGCATCGTCTGACGATCATGACGGAACTGCGTCTCGCCATTAATCAGCAATTCAAGGCGGCCGGGATCGTCATTGCGTTCCCGCAGCGAGATGTGCATCTGGACACGACGAGGCCGCTCGATATCCGCATCCATCGAAAACCGGTCCACGACTGATGCCCCGCCGACACACCGAGGGGCGATCGTCTGCAGCAGGCCGGGGCGCAATCGGCTGCCGCCCGGCCTCCAAGCTGGGTTACAAGGAGTTGAGAATCTGCTGCTTCTTCGCCTTGTATTCCTCCGGCGTGATGTAGCCGCCGGCCGCCAGCTTGTCGAGCTCGGCGATTCGCTGCTCGGGCGACTTCTGCGCAGGCGCCGCCGCGGGCGCGGCCTGAAC
>JBATKF010000427.1:0-10393 GCA_049669185.1 Sedimenticolaceae bacterium
TTGGCGGAGAGGGAGGGATTCGAACTTCCGGTGTTTCTCCGTAATTCAATAGGTTACAAAGGTCCCGTGTCCAGATCGTGTCTTCTCGAGGCTGGGGCAAGTAGTCCGTTGCAACGCACTTTGGTCCTGCCTTGCATCCGGCCGGTTGGACAAGATCCAGGATCGAGTTTAGGATGTACACATCAATGTACATAATTGTTCAGATCCCATGAGCGAAAAACACTCAATTGCCGAAGCACGAAGCAACCTCCCTCGGCTCGTGCGCGAGGCCGAAAGCGGCAAAGCGGTCGAGCTGACCCGGCGGGGCGAAGCGGTTGCCGTCCTGATCGGGCGCAGGCAGTACGAGCGACTGATCGGACGATACCGCAGCTTCTTGGACGCGTATGAAGATTTCACTCAAGACGTTGATCTGGTCGAATTGGGTATCGACCCCGACGAACTGTTTGCCGGAACGCGGGACCAAACCCGCGGCCGCGACGTTCGCCTGTGACGACGAGATTCCTGCTCGACACCAACGTGGTGTCGGAACCACTGCGAGCACACCCCGCTACCACGATCATGCGACAACTCCGCGACCATGACGGCGAAATGGCGATCCCGTCTCTCGTGTGGCATGAACTTCGATTCGGATGCGCCCGACTGCCCAAGTCTCGAAGACGCGAGGCGATCGAGCGTTATCTAAAGGACGTGGTGGCGGTCAGCTTTCCAATTCTCGACTACGATCAGCGGGCCGCAGAATGGCATGCGCTGGAGCGAGCACGACTCGTGGCGTCGGGTCGTACGCCACCTTTCGTCGATGGACAGATCGCAGCGATTGCACGTGTACACGAACTGATACTCGTCACCTCAAACAAAGCAGATTTCGCCGGGTTCAGGGGGCTTCAGGTCAAGACCTGGTAGCGCAGATGAAAGCCAGTCGAATCGATTCATAGGTTCTGACACGCGACCGCGCTGTTATCGCTCATGACGGCTCAGCCTTTGTAAGGGCCTGTCCCGGCGCCGGAAGAACGCGGGTGACGACCGAACGCGCCCGCCGCGTGCTTCAGGGTATTGCGCCGGGACGCGGCGTGGCCTTCTTATCCTTTACGCAAGCCGCCGTTCTTGAACTCGACCCGGCTCAGGCAGGAGGGGTTGCTGCCCACGCCCGTCTTTCCGAGCTTTATCGGCACGTTTGTCAGCTTCGTCTGGCAGTTCCTGGTTACGCCGTTTCGCCTCAAGGATTGCGAGGCACGCCCTCGCCTGTTCGCCGACATCACCCATCTTCCGATCAAGCCGTTCAATGGCGCTCACGCTTTGCCGCTATCCTGTTTTTGCCCACAGACTGGTGCGGACTTTGATTTGGCGGCCAAGCGCAAGGGCTTTGACGTATCCCTAAAGCAGGACAACCAATTTCAAGCGTATACAACGGCCGCTACCTGGCTCCGTGCCGATTACGCGAACAGGGCCACTTGGGCTTTGACGAAGCGCGTGCCATCGCGCTAGAACGCCTCAAAGATGAGACGCTTGCGGGCCGGATCGCCGGTGCGCTCAGGGGACGGTTTTCCGAAGTCATCGTAGATGAAACGCAGGACTGCAACCCCGATGATCTGACTGCCATATCATGGTTGCGCGATTCCGGCCTGCCCGCGAAAGTCGTTTGCGACCCTCATCAAGCGATCTATGAACTTCGCGGCGGCGTCACCGATCACCTCGAAGACCGATACCCCCCCGCGACGCAGAAGATATCGGACTGCACGGTCTGGCGGAGGAACTCTTGGCCCAGCAATCAACGACCTCTGGCGTTACGTGGCGACTTGCCAAGGCAAGCGTGGCGAAAATCGTGTCTAACTCCGAAGAAAATGCGCGACTGGACAGCAAAACGCCCAGGCTAAGGTATTGACTTTGCAGCTGTCCCTATGGCTCGACAGGTACCGCACCGAGGGTTCTAATTGATCGGCAACTTACTGCTTTTATTGATTTATTGGCGGAGAGGGAGGGATTCGAACCCCCGATACTTTGAATCATTTCAATGCTTTATACAGGCATCGTGTCCAGATCGTGTCTACCACTGGCTAGATTGCGTGCTGCAATCAATTGCCACTGTCCTCAGCAATTCCTGAAGCCAGTACAAACAACAGTGATTGACGATGGCACCTTTTTGACGTACAAGTACGGCATCGTTACTGGTCTCAATTCAGGAGTGCAACATGACTGTCTCGGCTACCAAAAACGAGCGTATTAACCTGCGCCTGAAACAAAGCGCCAAAAATCTTATTGAGCGCGCGGCAACCTTCGAGGGTAAGACTGTCAGCAGCTTCATTTTGTCCAGCGCTCTGGCGAGCGCCGAAAAGACCATTCACGAGCACGAGTCCATCCAACTCAACGAACAAGATGCTCAGCGTTTTTTCGATGCACTGGCCAAACCAGTCAAGTTCAATAAAAAGCTGACCGAAGCCTTGGTTGAGCATGGTCGCCGCGTAGATTCCAAATGAGTTCGGGAAACGAACTCGTTATTGAGCCACTAAACCGAAACCACAACAGGACCGCTTTCAACTGTGGTATTGAGTCCCTGGACCGCTATCTGAAACGCCAGGCCAACCAGGATATAAAACGCCGGGTCAGCCGTTTGTTCGTTGTCCGCAGCCGCCAGGACAAAACGAGGGTGCTGGGCTATTACACGCTCAGTACCCTCTCCATTGATCTGTCAGTCTTACCTGAAAAACTCGCAAAGAAATTGCCCAAACACCCGATACCGGCTGCGCTCATTGGTCGACTGGCCGTAGACATTTCTGCGCAGGGCAAGGGAATTGGCAAAATGCTCCTGTCCAACGCAATTGAGCGAACCTTGGCCGTTAGCGACGATATTGCAATCTACGCAATAGTGGTAGACGCCATCAATGAAGAGGCTGAGTGCTTTTACATGCAGTATGGGTTTGTCCATCTCGCCTCCGAGGGCAACCGCCTGTTTCTGCCGTTGAAATCCTTCTGACTCTATTCCCTTTAATTATGCCAAGCACCAGGAAACACAAAAAGATTCCAAACAGACAACCCGGCCCAACGGGATGGCTCACCACTGACGCCGACGAGATCGAACGCCGCCGTGTGCGTGGCGCCACGGAGGCGTTCCGGATTGAATCCCTGGCGCAAAGTGATGATTTTTTCGGCTTCTATCAAGTCGGCTCCGACGGCGGACAAACCTATCGTGTCGAGATTCGCTCGCTTTCAGAGCCAGTCAACAGCTGCGACTGTCCCGACCACCGCATCAACGGCCTGGGCACCTGCAAGCATATTGAGGCGGTGCTGCATCGGCTCCAGTATCGGCGCAAGCGCCTCTTCCGGAAGGCAGCGATTCAGGGTAGCCCATACATCGAGATCTTGCTGGACCGGCGGGATCACCAGGTCCGGATAAGCTGGCCAAAGGGCAGCCGTGACCGCTCCAAGGCACGCGACCTCCTTGGTCCTTTCTTTTCCAGCGCCAACACCTTGTCAGGCAAACCCCTCGACAAACTTCCGGCCATGCAACGGGCAATCGACACGGCTGGAACTGACGTCAGGAAAAGGATCCGGGTTTCGGGAGAGTTGAGTCCCTGGCTGGAAAGCCTGGACCGGCGGGAACAGCAACACCGAAACCGCCAACACTTCGAGACCGAAGTGGCGGCGGGAAAGGCGAGCCTCGACCTGGTCAAACACCCCCTCTACCCCTAACAACAGGAGGGGATGCTGCACCTGGCATTCACCGGCCGTGCCCTGCTGGCGGATGAGATGGGGCTGGGCAAGACGGTGCAGGCGATCGCCGCCTGCGAACTACTGCGCCGCACTTTGGGAATCCAGCGGGTATTGGTGATCTCCCCCGCTTCCCTCAAGGGCGAATGGGAAGAGCAGATCGCCAAGTTCACCGACCTCCCCTCGCGCATCGTTCAGGGTCCCCGCGCCAAGCGGCTCCGCCAATACGAGTCGCCGGCATTCTTCTCTCTCTCCAATTACGAGCAGATCCGGCCGGATGTGGAGGAAATCAACAGCACCTTGGCGCCGAACATCATCATCCTCGACGAGGCGCAACGCATCAAGAACTGGCAGACCAAGACGGCCATCTCGATCAAGCGCCTGAAGAGCCCCTACGCCTTCGTGCTCACCGGTACGCCGGTGGAGAACCGAATCGACGAGATCTACTCCATCGCCCAGTTCCTCGACCCCCAACTTTTCGGCCCCCTGTTCCGCTTCAACCGCGACTTCTACCAACTCGACGAGAAAGGACGTGCCATCGGCTACAAGAACCTCGACCGGCTCCATGAACGGCTGCGGCCCGTCATGCTGCGCCGGCGCAAAGAGGAGGTGGAGGGGCAACTGCCGGGACGAACGCTGAACAACTATTTCGTCCCCATGCATGAAGAGCAGGTACTGCGCTACGGGGAGTACGAAATGAGAGCAGCGCGTCTTGCCGCCACGGCCAAAAAGAGGCCTCTGAAAAAAGAGGAGATGGAACAACTCCAACGCTATCTCGCCTGCATGCGCATGCTCTGCGATACGCCCTATATTCTCGACCAGGATTGCCGCATTTCTCCCAAGTTGAAGGAACTCGGCAATATCCTCCAGGAACTCATGGAGGATGGCGGTCACAAAATCATCGTCTTTTCCGAGTGGCAGCGGATGCTGGAACTGGTTCGGGAGCAGGCCGATGAGATGGGACTCGGCTATGCCTGGCATACCGGCGAAGTGCCACAACCAAAACGCCGTGAGGAGATCCGCCGCTTCAAGAAGGAGCCGGACTGCCGGCTGTTCCTCTCCACCGATTCCGGCGCCGTGGGACTCAACCTGCAGGTGGCAGATGTGGTGATCAATCTGAATATGCCCTGGAATCCAGCCAAACTGGAGCAGCGCATCGCCCGTGCCTGGCGCAAACACCAGAAGCGTCCGGTGCAGGTGATCAACCTGGTCTCCGAACACTCCATCGAGCACCGTATGCTCTCTTTGCTGGAACAGAAACGCTCCCTGGCCGAAGGCGTGGTGGATGGCAAGGGTAAAAAAGAGATGGACCTCCCTTCCGGTCGGGCCGCGTTTCTGGAGCGGCTCGATTCCCTGATGACCGGTGAGGCAAAAGAACCATCAACAGCGCCCACCGATCCATTTGATCGTTTACGTGACGCTGTCCTTTCCCAGTGGATTCATCAACTGGAACTGATGGCGCTGCACGGCGAAGGCGAGCGGCAAACCCTGCTGGTCGTGGCGGACCCGATCAACGACGCGCTACAGAGCGCGCTTACCGGTCAACTGAAAGCACTGTTTCCCACACAGACACCGCAACTGAAGCTACTGGATCGGGACGCCTTCGCAACCATCCAGCAGCTGATCGACGCCGGCATCTTGAGCGCCAATCAGGAGAGAGCCAGGACGCTGTATCGATCCACAGACAAACCAATGGACCACGAACCACAAAAACGGCTGGCCAAGGCCCGCGAACATCTGAACCGGGGTGAACATAAACGGCGCATGGCGAAAGTGCTCATCGACGGCGGCTTTTCGGCGGAAGCCATCACGCCGATGCGTGACGCCGTGGAAGCCTCCGTGCAAGCACTTGTCGTCTGGCAAGGTCACAACAGTGAGACGCCGCCTGAACCGGAGCTGATTGACTCAGTGTTGGTAAAGACAAGCCTTGTTCCTGTTGAAACCTTATCCCTGGTCACGCGTCTGCGAGAAAACCAATCCCAATGGGATGAATCCCAGGGAGCTGCACTACTCGCACAAAGCGAGCGCCTCCTTTCGCAAGCTGCCTCGCTCCTGGAATCGTCGAAAAATTTCTGACAGTCAGTACTTTGCGAAAGGTAACAGTGCCCAAAACGAAACAACCCGATTCGAAGCAAGATGGGCAGTGGGACGATAATGAACCACTGAGATTGTCTGAGTCCCCCCTGTACCGGGAGATCCGGCGCGAGAATCAACGAGCACAAAAAAGGCAGGAGGGCTTCCGCCTTGCCGCCCAATATGTGGCTCAGGCATTCGGGCAGATAGCAGGGGTGGAAAAAGTGGTGTTATTCGGTTCCGTTGCCTGCCCCCTCGGGGAAGAGAAACCACGCTATCGCAAATACCGACGTTCTGGCATACCCATGTTACATGAGTGCAAGGATATAGACTTGGCGGTCTGGTTGAGCGATTCTGACTGTCTTCGAGCCCTGCAGAAGGCCCGTTCCAAGGCACTGAACAGCCTGTGGCAAGAACATCGAATCGGTGTAGCCCATCACCAGGTCGACGTTTTCATCATGGAACCCGGCAGTGATCGTTACCTGGGGCGCCTCTGCACTTACAACCAGTGCCCCAAAAGCAAGCCGGAATGCCGCGTAGCCGATTGTGGTTCAACACCTCTGCTACGGCAACATGAAGATTTCAAGCTGAGTACCTCAGCGCTGATGCCGGGAAAAAGCACCGTCCTTATATGATCATTTAGAAAGCAATATCAGCTGATTAGGATAGATCCTCCAAAGCGCCGTCGGTCAGAACAATCTTTCTTTTCTTGCGAAGCGGCACCACGGAAGGATCGAAGTTCTGCTGGATATCCTGATATTGCTCTTGCAGAAACCCCGCTGCCGCCTGTTGCTCCTGTTCGGTTACCGCGGCAAGTTCGGCGAAGTCGCCGGCAATACGCTCGCAGTCGCTGAAGAAGTGTCGGAATCGAACAGTGTCGAGTGCGCCCTTGTCGGAGAAAACGAATTCGATATAAGGTTCAAGACCCCGCGTTGTGCGCTGTATGTAGACGTGTTTCGTTGCTTCTTCGTCAACGCGCTCGAGCAGGCAGGCATAGCGTGCTCGTACGTATTCATAATATCGATGCCGCAGTTCCTCCAAGTGCGGCTCCATGCCGCCGGCATCCACCTGGAAATCCCAAACCGTTCCGCCTTACTCCCGCTTACCGTGGTTTTTTCCCTCCACGTACCGATGCGGGATAAGCGTCTCGATCTGCGCCGAGCCTGTCTCGTCGAGCGTATCTGACAGGTGTCTGGCCAGAGAGACGAGCGTGGCATAGTGAAATTCGCCATCGATATTCAGCCGCGCCCAGCACGGGTGGAGATCGCCTTGATAAGACCGGATATCGTACCCTGGGTCTTCTTCTTTTCTGGCCTGCTGCTGGAATTCATGGTCATCCCGGGCATAATCACCCAGCGTCTCAAAATCGAGCAGCGTAACGCCGTTAGCAAGCCACTCGTTCAGAAAGAAGTCGTTTTCGCCGATGCCCTGAAAAGGTAGGAGCGTGCTGTTCAGCAACAGATACTGTTCATCGTCGAACCCCTTTAGGACCTCGTTCAAACCCTCTTCGGTATCGACCTCAATACCAAAAAGGGAGCTCAGCAGCGCCTGGCGGACGAGAAAATCCTGCTCCTTAGGGACACTCAATCGATACCGCTCCTGTTCCGTCTCAGGCCAGGCGTAATATGCCGGTATGGCGCGAATGATTGCCCGGCGCAGGATGGCTTCGCGATCACTTGAGGGCAAAGCGGGAAACTTCATGATTCAGGGACACACCGCTCAAGCTGATTTGCCGCGTCGGCAGAAAAGTCAGCTTCCCGGCAAATGACGTAACAGTGGCATGCACCCTACCCCTCTATCCGGGTTTTCCGTCGACCCGAGGCCGTAGCAACCTCGGCCCATAGCGCGCCGCAAACAGACCGAAGGCAAGCATCCACAGGCCACCCGAGAGATCCACCCAAAGATTGTGCGCACCTGGCAGCCATGCCGGCCCGAACACGCGCAGCAGGGCCGCTACATTCAGCAAGACAAACCCTAGGGCCATGGGTTTACCAACGTTGATCGGCCGGCCCGTGTGACCCCGGGTGACGCGCGCCATCATGCCGAGCGTGAAAACGCCGATAGCCCCAATACCCAGTGCATGCAAAGCCGCCGTAGGTGGGAATTCACCGATCTGGGCCAAGGCCTGAAGCAACGCCCCAAGAATCAGCCAGGCGTACCCGGCGTGCAGTACCCAGAGCACTGGCAAGCGCCATACCCTCCGTTCAGTCCAGCCAGCGAAACGCACTGCCTGTACGACCGCAAATGCCAGCCATAACGTGGCCGCCACAGCCCCCGGACCAGACGATGCTGCCTCGACGACGATCAGTGCAAGCAGAATCGCGAACGACGCCCGTTCCACCCATTGGCGCGTACGCGGCTGAAATCCAGGCAGCACACTGCGGGTGAAGAATGGCAACACCCTTCCGCCGACCAACACAAGCAGCAACACCACCAGGTCGAGCATGACGCGCCGCGCATCTCCGACATCGCCAAGCAGGCCTTGCAGTTGCAGATGCGACATCAAATTGGTGAGCGCCATGACGAGAATCAGCGCTACAAACACCCGGTTGACCCGGTTCTGGCCCAGCCAAAGTGGCTTGACCAGGCTGACCGCAAGCAACGGCAGAAACACCAGATCGACGCCCGTGATCAATAGCGGCGACATACCTGGTAGCCACGATGCTAAGCGTCCTGCCAACCATACCGCAACCAAAAGGCCGAGTTTTCTGCCTTTCCAGGTGGCAATACCGGTCCAGTTGGGCACTGCGGTTAGCAGGAAACCAGCGATCACTGCCACCGCGTAACCGAAAAACATCTCGTGGGCATGCCAGGCAACTGGGTCGTAATAATCATTCAGAGCCAGTGCCCCGTGCCAAGTCATCAACCAAACAAGCAGCAACATGACCGCGGCAATCGCTGCGAACAGAAAGAAGGGGCGAAAGCCGAGTGCCAAAAGCACCCGCGAGACTCCGATGGGCGAATGTGTGTTTTGCTGATTTAGACTGTGCATGCGCTCGAGCATGCGACCACTAGGCCGTTGACACTTTGACAATAGTCAAGCGGGACCGGCCCGCGGGGCGCAACTGCCACCGCACCACCGATACCGACCGGACGTGAGCGATACTATGGGTTGAACCATTGTCCGCTGCAAACCCTGTCTCGCCGACCTGCTGATCAGCTGCTCCCAGGGCCACTTAATCTGTTTTCCAGCGACAAAGCCGGGGCACAGAACAACACCGAAGCGCGCACGGCGCCATAGCACATGTCGGGGCCAACTTGGTAAGCGCGATTTACCTACCGTGATCAACGCAGGCTGGCAGGCATTGCGTTTACTGAACGGTCACGCGAAGAGTTTGTACCGACAAGCACGGCAACCGATTCTCTGAAGGATCGAGATAGCGATGCCGGCTGAGAATACGGCCCGGCGGCTACCGACGGGCCTTGATTAAAATCAAGTCTCATCACCGCTCACCGGACTATCGTGCTCCAGAGGAGCATGGGACACCGCAGACACTATCAGTAGATTGGTGTCGGCGGACATCCTGGGCGCAACCCAACAGACCGGTCACGCACCGCCGCACCTGGTTGGAGTCGATGAACCGAATCGAACCCTATGCCCTGCCAGGCGTCACAACCTTTTCACGGAGCTGCCATGCATCGTCCCATCGGTCAGAAGATCGCCAATGTCATCGCCATGCTGTGCTATACCCTCGGTGCAGCCAGCGCACTCGGTGCCGTGTTTTACCGTGCCGAGGTCCCGCACGATCCCGTCCGCGCGTCGCTTATGGCCTCGGTCGTATTCTTCATCGGCTGCGGCGTCGTCCTGCACGTGATCGGCAGGGCCCGGCTCGCAGGCATCCTGTCCAGCGACGGCGAGATCGAGCGGAAGTGATTGGGCCGCTGCCCGCATCTTGATCATTCCAGTACCGTCGGACCGGACACGAACTCGGCCGGCGCGCCCGGTTCAGGCGGTCAACTGCGCGTAGAGCATAGGCAGGCGCTTGGGCAGCTCGGCGGGATTCTTGATTACGACGTAGCCATTGTTTCCGAACAGGTGCGGCAGGTAGTCGTTGCCCTTGCGGTCGATCGTTACGCAGAATGGCTGCAAGCCCAGCCGGCGTGCCTCCAGCACGGCTTGGCGGGTATCCTCAATACCGTAACGACCTTCGTACTGGTCGAGATCATTCGGCTTGCCATCGGTGAGCAGCAACAGCAGCCGCCGGCCAGCCGGCTGCGCGCTAAGCATGTTGCTGCCGTGACGCAGCGCCGCTCCCATGCGCGTGTAGTAGCCCGGCTTGATCGCCGCGATGCGACCGCGCACGAGGCCGCCGTAGCGTTCGTCGAACGACTTTAGCTTGTGCACACGTACCGGGTCACGTCGGCGTGACGAGAATCCATGCATGGCGAAACGGTCGCCGGTCGCATCCAGGGCCTCGGCAAAAAGCCACAGGCTGTCGCGGATCACGTCGATCACGCGATGATGGTCGTCGACCCAGGTATCGGTGGACAGCGACAGGTCGGCCATCAACTGACAGGCGAGATCGCGTGCACCGCTACGCAGGTCACGGTACAAGGCCTCGCCCGCCACCGCGGCGCCGGCGGCGCGTTCGGCAGCAAAGCGCAGGTAGGCGTCGAT
>JBATKF010000428.1:0-2872 GCA_049669185.1 Sedimenticolaceae bacterium
CCAGCGGATCGATGTCGGTCTCAGCGGTGGGGTGCTACGGATCGACGTCGACCGGCAGGGGGGCGAAATCAGTCACCCCATCGTGAATCGTCCAGCGAACGCCAAAACCGACCACTATTACATTCCCAACGACAACCCCTTCGTCGGCATGCCCGGCGCCCTCGCGGAATTCTATGCCCTGGGCCTGCGCAACCCTTTCCGGATCTCTTTCGACCCGCAGAACGGGAATCTATGGACCGGCGATGTCGGTTCTACCGTTTGGGAAGAGGTCAATCTGATCGCCAAAGGCGGCAACTACCAATACCCGTTCATCGAGGGAGCTGAGGCCACCGGCAAGGCCAGGCCAGCCCCACTCATCGGCCGCGAGACGCCACCGATTTATGCTTACCGGCATACCGCTTACGAACGCGCGGTGATAGGTGGGATCGTCTATCGCAGGAAACGGTATCCCGAATTCAGCGGCAAGTATCTGTTCGGCGACAACTACTCCGGCAATATCTACGCCCTGCCCGCAAACGGCGATCCCGTGGAGTCGGTCGAATTCATCGCCCAGGCCAATCAGTATGCCCAGCGCGGAATCACCTCATTCACGCAGACGCCTGATGGAGAAGTCCTGTTGACCACGCTGGGCAGTGCGAGCGGCTCGAGCGGCGAGATCATCCGACTGGTGCCAAAAGATCAGGCGCGCGTGGTCGAAGCGGCCGCGCCAGTAGAAGAAGATGTGCTCACTGAAGCGGATGTGAAGGGCCTGTTCCTAACCAACTGCAGTCGTTGCCATGGGGCGGCGGGTAGGGGCGATGGGCCCGACTCTGCGCACCTGGGCGTCCCGGTGCCGAATTTCGCCTCGCCTGAGTTTCAGGCAAGCAGGTCGGACGATGATCTTTATGCGGTGATCAAAGACGGCGGCACGGCGCGCGGGCTCAGCGCCATGATGCCGCCCTGGGGCATGGCGCTGTCGCCAGTAGAGATGCGTGCCCTGGTGGGCCTCGTTCGGGCTCAAGCTGAAGGCCCAGGCGGACGCTAGCTTTAAGATTCGAGAAGATTCGAGAAGATTCGAGGCGCCCGGATGGCCAGGGTATGGTCTTTTTCACATCCGATTGAGGGCCCGGTGTATTTTCGGGAAGCTGGCAGATTTAATGAAGCGCATCCTGATGATCGCCTACCATTTCCCTCCGTTGGCCGGCAGTAGTGGAATCCAGCGCACGCTGCGTTTTGTGCGCTATCTGCCGGAATTCGGCTGGCAGCCGGTCGTGCTGAGCGCGCACCCGCGGGCCTATCAGCAGTTGAGTGATGACCAGATGGGCGATATCCCTGCAGGTGTCGAGGTGATTCGGGCGCCGGCCTGGGATGCCGCGCGGCATCTTGCAATCGCCGGGCGTTACCCGCGCTTTCTTGCGCGCCCGGACCGCTGGGTTTCCTGGTGGTTGGGCGCTCTATGGTCGTGGATGGCTGCTGTCCGACGCCTGCGGCCAGATGCTATCTGGTCGACCTACCCGATAGCAACCGCCCACATGATCGGCTCGACCCTTGCCCGGCGCAGCGGCCTCCCCTGGATCGCGGATTTCCGAGATCCGATGGCGCAGGTCGACTACCCGCCGGACCTGGTCAAGCGCAGGCGCTTTGAGGAGATTGAGCGCAATGCGGTTGCTACAGCGCGGCTCAGCACATTCACCACGCCCAGTGCGGTCGAGTCCTACAGGGTTCGTTACCCTGATCGTGCTGAACGCATCTGTCTGCTCGAGAATGGCTATGACGAAGAGACCTTCGCCGATATTGCACCTGGGGGATCGTTGAATCCAGGGCGCCTGACGCTGTTGCACAGCGGTATCGTCTACCCCATCGAACGTGACCCCACCCCTCTGTTCGCGGCGCTGGCCCGGCTGAAGCAGATCGCGCCCGCTTTGTACGGTCGGATCCTCGTGCGCTTTCGTGCGCCAGTACATGAGTCGCTGGTGAGCAGGCTGGCGCAGCGCCACGGCGTGGCGGACGCGATCGAATTGCTGCCGCCGATCCCCTATCGGGAGGCGTTGCGCGAGATGCTGAGTGCCGACGGTCTTCTGGTGCTTCAGGCGGCTAATTGTAATGCACAGATTCCGGCGAAACTCTACGAGTATTTGAGGGCAGGGCGGCCAATGATGGTGCTCAGCGATCCCGCCGGGGATACCGCGCAGGCAGCGCGACTGGCCGGGATCGATGCCATAGTTCCTCTGGACGATGCTCAGGCAATCGCGCAGCGGTTGAAAAAATTCGTCGAAAGTCCCCGAGAAGGCACTCTTCCCGCTGATGCCGCCGTCGTTGCTGCATCGCGCCGCGAACGCACGAGGCAACTGGCCGAGCTTTTGGAACAGGCGGTGGCTGCGCGGTGAAGGCATGGATCCGCCGCTCGGTGATCGAACGATTCCGCAAGCTCGGGGCACTGAACGGTTCGCTGCTGCTTGCCGATCGTCTACTGGGAGGTCTGAGCGGTAACCAAGCGCGGATCATTCGTTATTATCTGGCGGCACAACCTGTGCCCTCCGTTTCGTCGGACGCTTTGCGCCCAACGGCCAGTAGCCCGGTCCGGCGGATACATAAGGAGGATCCGATCGTCGCCGACTTTCCAAGACCGGCAGCAGTGATCGCGGGACGATTTGCAGCGGGCGCGCGCTGCTATGTCGCGGAGGTGCGGGGGCGATTTGCCGGCTATCTGTGGCTGGCCTTTGGCGGCTACGACGAGGATGAAGTGCGTTGTCGCTATGAGTTTGCCGAGCCCGGTATTTGCTCTTGGGATGACGACGTATATGTCGAACCCGCGTTCCGCCTGGGCCGTACCTTCGCCCGGCTTTGGAGTGTCGCCAATCGGGATCTTGCGATGGAGGGCTTTCGCTGGAGC
>JBATKF010000429.1:0-2636 GCA_049669185.1 Sedimenticolaceae bacterium
CGAGGCCACCGACGCCACGGCCGATCGGGAGCTGGCGCCGCAATCGGTCAACATCGATGAAGTCGACCGCCTGCCCGAGCCTGCCGCAGGGGCCGTGAAAACCTTGGCCGCGACGGAAAAGGCACCCGCCGGCGGGAAATGGCCATGGGACCCCGATGGGGAGTCGGACCGGCAACTGCCTCCAGTCTCGCCGGACCCGCCGATCCACCGAGCCGCGGCCATTGCGGCAGTTGTCCTGATATTAATCGCGGCGGCGATTTGGTACTGGCGGCGCCCGCGGCGCAGCCACCCGCTCGCAGCCACAGCAGCGAACGCGCCGGCGCGCACCGCCCACCTGATCGACGTCGGCGGTGTCACCGGCCGCAGCTCTTACACACTTGGTGACAAGCTAGCGCGCGTCAGCCGCATGCCTGGTACCGATACGGACAATGTCGTGACCATACATATTCCCGAGGACGTAATAAGCCGGTCACACGCCTTTATCGAGCTGCGGCGGGGTGCCTATTGGGTCACCGACCCTGGCAGTAACAATGGCACCTTCGTTAACGGCAAGCGCATCGACGGCAGCAGCCGGCTCAAACACGGGGACGTCATCAAGTTCGCCTCCCACGAGTTCCGGTTTGAGTACCCAACCGGGGGTGCCGCGGCCGATCGCGAGGTCGCGATCGGAAATGGGCAAGATGTCGGTGAGGCGGCTACCACAGTGTACGCCGGTGGCGGGGCCGACAGCCGCACTACCCTGGCGCCGCAGCGAGCGGACTTGCAAAAGGCCGGGGCTACGGGTGCAGACACCGACCAGGATCCCACCGTCGTGCGCCCGGCGAGTTGAGGGCGCCTCATTCGGCTATCTGGTCAATCAGAATCGTTGCGGCAGCAGGTCTTCGAAATCCGACAGCTGCCATTGGTCTAGGTCGTCGGTTGGCTCGGTTTCGGCCGTGGCCCAGAAATCGATGTCGTTGTAGGCTTGATCGTGTTCGTGCTGAGGCATGGTTCGCTCCTGATTGGCTAGTCGTCTGACACGTCACCTCTTGGTGACACAGACCAGACAAACAGCAACCGTGCCAATCCTTCCTATTTGTTCACAATCTATTGTTTTTATTAAACTATCCTTCCTCCTCTTGAATCTATCTATAGGCTCCGTCATTGACGGTGGTGGGTATTTAGCGACAAACAATTAGCTTTGTTGCCTCTAAAACAACTAATAGCTAGGCCTTGGGCATACCGGCTTACGCAAAGCGCAGCGCTGTCGCGGCCCGGGAGCCGAGCTATACCACTTGACCTCAGAGCCAACGCTTTGAAATTAAGAACTTTTCCTCTCCAATCGGCGCATGCGATTACGCGTACCAAACCGTCTGCAATGCAACCTGGCACGACAGTTGTAACGTCTAGGCAGACGAAACCCGCAGCCAGGCTGCGACCACGGCCAATACCGCTACTGGAGACAAACACCATGAACCGACTGATTAGATGGGCCAAGCGACCGCCAGCGACCTCGGCAGGCTTGCCAAACTGGCTTTTCGAGTTGGCCCCGTTAAGCGCATCGCCGGAGCAGCGCCTGCGGCAGCATCGCGAAATCCGGGCATTAGTGCGCCGCGCCTACGCGGCCCGCATCGTCTACTGACAGGACGAGACAGCAGGCATGACGAACATCGGCCCATCCCACCCAACGCAGACGGCCCGGCCCGAATGTCTAACAAGTGTCTGCGGCTTGACCGGGCGGCGCGCCGAGACAGCGTTTGTTGGGGGAAGATCTGGAATTCGCTCGGGAATTTTCCCGGTTTCCGCTGACGGGCAAGGATTATACTGTTCAGATGTAGGGCCTTTGCAAAAGGCCGCTTTTGGCGGAGCCCAGATCATGAAAATACCCGTATGTTCGAAGGTGCCGGGTTGGCAGATGACGCGCTCGTTCTTGCTCAGTCTGCTGGCGACCATCGCAATCACCACGCTAGGGTGCCAATCGCAGGAGACGCACAGCGACGCACCCACGGCCCAGGCCCGAAACGCGGACGACCTGATGGTTGTCGACTGCCTCCTTCCCGGGCAGGTCCGGAAGCTGGGTCAGAGCTTCACCTTCCTCGCCCCTCGGCGCGCGATCAAGACGACCGGCACCGACTGCGAGATCCGGGGTGGTGAGTATGTTGCCTACGACAGGGCCAGCTATTCGACCGCGCTGAAGGTCTGGCTGCCGGAGGCCAAGGCCGGCGACCCCGCCGCCATGGCCTATGTCGGCGAGATCTACGAGAAGGGTCTCGGTGTGGTCGCCGACTACAAGGTGGCGCAGCACTGGTACATCAAGGCCGCCGAACTCGGCAATACCCGTGCCCAGATCAACCTGGGCTATCTGTACGAGAGCGGGTTGGGGGTCGAGCGTGACCTGACCACTGCAATGAAATGGTACCGGCGAGCCTCGGGCCTGACCGACGGGGAACTGGAGTTTGTGTCCTCGGTCGAGCTTGCCGAGCGTCAGGCGGTCACCGCGGAACTCGGCTTGCTGCGCGAACAGAGCAGTGAGCTGCGCGGGCGCCTGGCCGCGGCCGAGGCGAGGCTGGCACAGGATCGGCGGTCGCTGGCCGCGACTCGCAAACAGGCGGCCGATCTGCGTCGGGAACTGGAGAAGGCTCCGGCAGCTGCACCGG
>JBATKF010000430.1:0-56591 GCA_049669185.1 Sedimenticolaceae bacterium
GCGCAGCGCCGCGCGACCGCTCAGCGTGCGTCCGCCCAGCATGAGCTCCAGCGCCTTGATGTCACCGAGCAGGCGGGTCGCCCGCACCGAACCGCCGTAACCGGGAAAGATACCCAACTTCACCTCCGGGAAACCGAGGCGGGTATCCGCATCCTGGGTGCAGACGCGATAGTCGCAGGCAAGGGCCAGTTCCAGGCCGCCGCCCAGGCAGAAGCCGCTGATCGCCGCGACCGTTGGGAAGGCCAGGGATTCGAGGCGATGGAAGATCTCATGCACCCGCAATATGTGCTGTTCGGCCGAGGCAACCCCTGGCACATCTGCAAACGCCTTTACGTCTGCACCGGCGATGAAGCCGCTCGGCTTGCCCGATATGACGACCATACCTTGCGGATGCATCTGGGCCACCTGCACCAGGGTCTGATCGAATGCCTCGAGGACCTCTTCGGTCAACACATTGGTGCCGCTGTCGGCGTTGTCGAAACAGACCCAGGCAATGCCTTGGGCATCCTTTTCAATAGAGAAATGCCGGTTCATGCTGTGCTACCTCCGTCGCGTTCCAGCAGCAGGGCGCCGCCTTGACCACCACCGATGCACAGGCTGGCGATGCCGCGCTGCACACCTTGACGCTGCATGACCTTGAGTGCATGCAGCGTGATACGTGCGCCACTGGCGCCGACTGGGTGGCCCAGGCTCACGCCGCCACCGTCCACATTGAGCTTCGCTTCGTCGATCGGTGCAAAGGCTGCATCGCGCTGCAGCACATCGTGACAAAATGTCTCCGACTGCCAGGCCGCAGTGCAGGCCAGGACCTGTGCAGCAAAGGCCTCGTTGATCTCCCAGACATCGATCGCATCTGAATCCAGCCCGTGGCGCTGCAGGATAGGCGCCATCGCATGCACCGGTCCCAGCCCCATTTGCGCCGGGTCCAGCCCAGCCCATTGGCTGTCGATGATGCGGCCCAAGACCGGCAGATCCAGCCGCTCCACCGCGTCACCGGAGGCGAGCAGCAGGGTGGCGGCGCCATCGCTGACCTGTGCGCTGTTACCGGCGGTGACCCGCCCGATCGGCCGATCGAACACCGGCCGCAAGCGGGCCAGGGCCTCGAGCGATGAATCCGCGCGCAGGCCGTCGTCGTGCTCGTACACCAGGCCCTGGCTGTCGTACAGGGGTTCAATCTCATCCAGCCGATGATGCTCGCGCGCCTCGGCGAGGCGCTGATGGCTGCGCACCGCATAGGCGTCCATGGCATCGCGCGTAATGCCGAACCGTTCGGCCAGTTCCTCGGCGGTCTGGCCCATGGACAGCCCGACCACCGGATCTGTCAGCCCGCGTAACAGCGCAATGACGGGTTTGAAATGCCGGCCACGCAGCTGCATCAGTGCACGCCCCCGTGCGCCGAGGCTGCGTGCTTGGCTCCACGCCCCCAGCCAGGCCACCATCAGCTCGTTGAGCATCACCGGGTGATGGCTCATGGCCTCGGTGCCACCGCTGAGCACCAGCTCGCTGCGTCCGCTCGCGATATCCAGCGCGGCCGACTCCAGGGCCTGCATCCCGGAGGCGCAGTTTCTCTGCACCGTCCAGGCCGGGACGCGATCGCCACAACCCAGGCGCAGTGCTACCACGCGTGCCACATTGGCCTCATCCGGACCGGACGAGACACAGCCGAGTACCACTTGATCGATGAGGTCGGGCGCCACGCCAAGACGCATCAGCAGCGAGCGCCCCGCGGCTACCGCCAGGTCGCTGGCACGAAACGGACCGGGCCTGCCGCGCGCCTTGAGAAAGGGCGTGCGCACACCATCGACGACATAGACCGGGCGGCCGCGCAGCCTGCCCCGGTCGTGATTGATGGCCTCTCGGTTCATGACTCACTCCTTTCCGACGGCGTAGATCGCCGGTTTTCTGGTGCGCTGTCTGCTCAGTGCATATTGCTTGCCGTATTGCGCAAAGCTGTCGACGCTGATGACCTTGCGCCTCAGGGCAGCCATCTCTTCCAGCGCTGCCGCATCCTCGCTCGAGATGATGCCCCCGTTCAGCGCGTCCTCGATCTGCGTCGCATAGTCCTTGCTGCGCAACAGTCCGGCGCGCCGCGCATCGCGCAAGGTCCTCTCGATCGGTTCGACATGCGCCGCCTGCAGGAATGCCGCCTCTATCTCTCCCTGGCGAAGGTCAGGGTCTCGCGGACTGAAGATGCCGTTTGTCAAGCGATCACGCGCGGCACCCGGACGCAGCAAGATAGCGGCCGCATCGCGATCGATGCGGTCGCGGGTTTCCGTGTAGGGCGCGCCGGTCGGGAACACCACCAGTCGCAGCAGCCAGGCCAGGGGACGGAAGGGCAGGTTGCGGAACAGCAGCCGGAGGCTCTCCTGCATGTGATACAAGGAGTTCTCGCAGGCCCAGCGCACCAGCGGCAGATCGCCGTCCGGCCGGCCCTGGTCCTCGAAGCGTTTGAGCACCGACGATGTGAGGTACAACTCGCTGAGCACGTCGCCGAGACGCGCGGACAATCGCTCCTTGCGTTTCAGCGACCCGCCCAGGGTCATCATCGCGACATCGGCGCTCAGTGCAAACGCGGCACTCATCCATTGCATTTGCTGGAAGTAGCGCCGCGTCGGTCCATCCACCGGCGCGTTCGACAGTCTCCCGCGGGTGACGCCGAGAAACAGGCTACGGGCCACATTGCCGAGCACGAATCCGACATGGCCGAAGATCGCATGGTCGAACTCGGCCAGGCCGCGGCGAGGATCGGGATTCTGCGCAGCCTGGAACTCCTTCAACACCCAGGGATGACATCGCACCGCACCCTGGCCAAAGACGATCATGCTGCGGGTGAGGATGTTTGCGCCTTCGACAGTGATGGCAATCGGTATCGCCTGATAAGCCCGGCCGATCAAGTTCGACGGACCGAGGCAGATGCCGCTGCCACCCTGGATATCCATTGCATCATTGATACAGCGACGGTACTTCTCGGTGAGGTGATATTTGACGATCGCCGAGATTACCGAGGGTTTTTCGCCGATGTCCAGCGCACCCAACGTGAGCGTGCGTGCAGCGTCCATCTGGTAGGTCAATGCCGCAATCCTGGCGAGCGGTTCTTCTATCCCCTCGAAACGACCGATCGGCATACCGAATTGTTGTCGAATCGCGGCATAGGCACCGGTGAATCGGCTGGCGGTCTTGCCGGCCCCTACGCTCAACGCAGGCAGCGAGATGCCACGCCCCTCGGCCAGGCACTCGACCAGCATGCGCCAGCCCTGACCGACGAACTCCAGACCACCGATCAGCTGAGTCATCGGGACGAATACGTCGTGGCCTTCGTTCGGCCCGTTCTGGAACGGGATATCCAGGGGCACATGGCGTTCACCGATGGAGACGCCTTCGGTGTCGCGGGGGATAAGCGCCAGGGTAACGCCGAGTTCTTCTTCGCCTCCCAGCAGATGATCGGGATCGTAGAGCTTGAACGCCAGGCCGAGCAGGGTACAGATCGGGCCGAGCGTGATATAGCGCTTTTCCCAGTTGAGACGCACGCCGAGCACGCGCTCACCCCGCCAGTCGCCGTAGCACACGTCACCACGGTCCGGGATCGCCCCGGCATCACTGCCCGCATCCGGCCCCGTCAGGGCGAAGCAGGGGAGTTCTTCGCCGCACGCCAATCTTGGCAGATAGTGCGCCTTCTGATCATGGGTGCCGTAGTGCAACAACAGTTTTCCGGGGCCCAGCGAATTCGGCACCATCACCGTGACCGCGGCAGTGATGCTGCGGCTCGCCAGTTTCATGACTACCTCGGAATGGGCGAGTGCAGAAAACCCCTTGCCACCGTATTGCTCGGGAATGATAAGGCCGAAAAAGCCTTTGTCTTTGATGAACTGCCACGCCTCCGGTGACAGATCCTGGTCCTCGTGAGTAATCCGCCAGTCGTCGAGCAGATGGCAGAGTGCTTCGGTCTCCTCGTCGAGGAAGGCCTGCTCCTCGCGGCTGAGGTGCGGCTTGGGCAAATGCAACAGACGGTGCCAATCGGGTTTGCCGGTAAACAGCTCGGCATCCCACCAGACGCTGCCGGCCTCCAGTGCCTCCTGTTCGGTCTGCGACATTGGCGGCATCACCTTGCGGAACTGCCTGAACAACGGTGCCGTGACATAACGCTGTCGAATACGCGGGACGCCGAACAACAGTACGAACGCGATCGACAGCAGCCAGACTGGTGTCGCCACGTACCAGGTCACCTCAGCGCCGGCCGTAAACAGGACCAGGCCGCCGGCGAGGGCGGCGATCCACACGCCAGTACCGGCACCCCAATAGGCAAGTGCCCACACCAGTGCGATCGTCGATATCAGTCCCAGGATCCACATGTCGTTTATCCCCTGCGCCGTAGGAATGAGAAAGCGGAGTGGCGTCGCCCTGGCCCCTCTGATTCATCGAGTGCGACTGGCTCTTCGAGATCCGCAAGAGCCATGGCCTCTTCCGCCTCGGGTGTTTCATTCGGATCGTCTAGCGTCTCCGGAAGGTCCTGTAGCATCTTGCTCGGCGCCGGATTGAAGGCGTGACGTTCGTCGTTGTAGACATCCTCATCGGTCCAAGGCAGACGGTGATAGAGGCCGATATCACTTCCCCCCAAGTAGGGGTACTTGATGATCGAAAAGTAGGGTGAATAATCAAAATCGCGCGGCGCGAACAGGCGAGGGTTGCGCTTGAAGAAGCGTACGCTGCCGTCGTCCGCGCGGTCGATGAAGGGCAGAATAGGGAAGTTGACCACGTCGAACGCCTCGGCCAGCAGGGTCGAACAGACCGTACGTGTGGGGTTCCCGGCGTTGTGCTGAAACAGGCTGGAGCGCCAGCGCCGTGGCAAGAAGCTCCAGGGGAAAAAGAAACGGGCAAGATCCAGGATCTGACGCAGATCGTAGTCCCAGCCCAGATGTTTCACCGCGTAGCCGATCACGGTCTCGGCGTCATCCGGCGACAGGCCGGTGGGGCGGCAGATACGCAGATGGTCGCGACGATAAGAAGACAACGGCGAGATAATGGTGCCGTGCCCCATCAGGGCCTCGATGATCAGCTGGTCTTGCGGATCGCCGTCGTAGTGGTATTCGATCACCGACCGCAAGTCGGCGTCTTTGATGTCGTAGAGGCGCCCGATGTACAGGGCCGAGTGGCTCCATGGACTTTGGGTGATCACCTTGATGACCTCGGAGACACGACTGCGGCCTTCGACGAGGATGACATCGCCGATGCGCAGCTCGAAACCGAGCCGATTAAAGTCACAGAGTGGCGAAGGGGATGGCGGCCCATTCTTGGTGAGCCACTCTGTGGCCTTGTCGTACAGCCATCTCAAGAGATCGCGCATCGTCCAAGGTCCTGCACTCTAGTTCAGTAAAGTATAGACCCCGGATTTGGACGCTTGGTTGCTTTTATTCACCAATACGATCGTCCTAAAAAAATAGGAGCGAAAATCTCGAAAAATAAAGTCTTTTAAATAATATGGCTTACTCTGTTTATATAGAGTATTGGATGATATGTCGAATTCTATCCAGCGCCATCGCCAAGGTGGATTGCGGGGTATAGAAATGGGGCGCCAGACGAATGCCCCCGGCGCGCGCCGCGCAGATCACACTCGCCTTCATCAGGGCCTGATGTAGCACCTTTGCTGCGATGCCGTGATGGCGGAAGGTCAGGATACCCGCGCGTCTTTCCGGCTGGTCGGGGGTGATGATCTCGATGTCCGGAAGCTCCCTGAGGCCTGCATCGAGATAGGCGATGTTGTCGACCAGTCGTTGCGCAACGAAATCCATGCCGACCTCCTCGAACAGACTGAGGCTCGCCTCCAGCGCGTGAATGCCCAGCATATTCGGCGTGCCGGCCTCGAACCGGCGCGCAGATGCGGCCGGCTGCCAGGTCTCTGCCTCGAAGTCATAGGGCCTTTCACGCATTGCCCAGCCGAATTGATGGAGCCTTAGTTGGTCGCGGAGCCCTGGGCGACAGTAGAAGCAGCCCTGGCCCTCGGGCGCCAACAGCCACTTGTGGCCGCCCGAGACCACGAAATCCGCCGGCGTTCGCTCGAGATCGAATGGGACGGCGCCGAGACTCTGAATGGCATCCACTGAGAGCAATACACCCTGGGCACGGCACGCAGCGGACAGGCGCGGCAGATCGAAGCGGTAGCCGGTGGCGAAGTGGACCGTGCTGATCGCCAATAGGCGTGTTGACCTCGATATCGCATCAATCAGCGCGCCTTCCGGATCCGGTGATTCCAGCGCTTCGATCGCCAGGTAGGTAACCCCTTGCCGCCCGAGTACTTCCCAGACCATTTGATTGGAACAAAAGTCGTGCGCGAGACCGACGATCTCGTCGCCACTGCGCCAGTCCAGACCCTGGCTGATGATAGACAGGCCCTCGGAGGTGTTCTTGATGAGCGCGATATCATCAGGATCAGCGGCATTGATGAGCCGTGCCAGGCGTTCGCGCAGGCGCGCCTCGACCTTCAGCCATGACGGGTAGTCGGTGGCTCCGCGCAGCATGTTTTGTTGTGCGAAGTTGGCAACCGTCTGCGCCGTGCGGCGCGGCCACGGGCCTGCCGCCGCGTGATTGAGATAACAAAGGTCGGGTTCCTGAGGGAACTCACCGGGGAGATAGAGCATGGCCGTTCGATTCTCGAAAAAAGCGGTCCGCGCAAACTAGCTCAGCACCTATGGTGACGCAAACAACACTCGAAGCGAATTGAGGAATATTCTGTAGATTATTGTCTAGAAAAGAGTTAATGGAATAAAGAGCGCCTTTATGTCGCGACGCCAATGGCGACAAAAAGGCTGGCGAGCCCCGCAGTCTGCCGGACATTCAATTGCGCATAATACATATTATGTTAAATGATGCTTTGCGCGCCTGGGATCTACCTACCGGACGGCTACGACTGCTCCACCGGCAACCCCGCCCGTCGCCATTCTGGAAGCCCGTCCTCCAGGCGCCGGGCCTCTATGCCGGCCTTGCGCAGCCGCGCGACGGCCTCATACGACAACACGCACCAAGGCCCTCGGCAATAGGCGACGATCTCCCGGTCGCGCGGCAGCTCCTTCAGCCGCCGCTTGAGTTTGTCGAGCGGGACGTTCAGTGCACCGGCAATATGCCCTTGGGCGTACTCCTCCGGTGGCCGCACGTCGATGACGGTTACCAGACCGTGCCGTGCCCGCTCCAACAGTTCCACAGACTGTACCGGTTCCAACGCATCGCGGCTGCGCAAGTAGCTCGAGACTAGGTCCTCTACCTGGTCGAGATGGGCCTGGGCGAGTATCCGCAGGTCCCGGATCGCTTCGAGCACGCGGTCATCCGAGAGTCGGTAGCGGATGCGTTTGCCATCACGGTCTGCCTCCACAAGCCCCGTCGCCTTGAGCTGTTGCAGATGTTTCGAGGTATTCGCCACCGAAAGCTTTGCTGCCTCGGCAAGCTCCTCGACACTGCGCTCACCTTGTGCCAGGAAGTCGAGCAGTTCAAGGCGCGCTGCGCTGCCCAGGGTGCGTGCGATCACCGCCAGCTGCTCGAACAGGGCCTGTTTAGGTTCTGAGGTGCTTGACATTGTCGATAGTCCGGATTACACATTCAACCAAAGAGTTGAATGAAAGCATTCGTCTCGCACCATTATAGCCGCTGTCGCAGCGGCATCTCTGACTTACAAAGAAAGGCGCAGGCACTTGGAAACATTCGTACAAACCTATGAGGCCACTATCCGCCTCAGTCTGTTTCTGGGCATCTTCGTGGTGATGGCCGTGTGGGAGGTGTTGGCTCCACGCCGGGTACTGACTGTCTCCAAGGCGGTGCGCTGGGCAAACAACCTTGGCCTCGTGGCCCTCAACACGATGCTGTTGCGTTTCCTATTCCCAGCGGCAGCGGTCGGCATGGCGGCGTTTGCGTCCGAACAGGGCTGGGGGCTGCTCAATTACTTCGCGGTCCCGTCCTGGCTTGCCGTACCCGTCGCTGTTGTTGCGATGGATTTCGTGATCTGGCTGCAGCACGTCATGGTGCATGCGGTACCGGTCTTGTGGCGGCTGCACCGGGTGCATCACGCGGATCCGGACTATGATCTGACGACTGGGGCGCGGTTCCACCCGATCGAGATCATCCTCTCCATGCTGATCAAGTTCGCCACCATTATGGTGCTTGGACCACCTGTGTCGGCGGTCATCCTATTCGAGCTGATCCTCAACGGCATGGCCATGTTCAACCACGGGAACGTGCGCCTGCCGCTCACACTGGACGGGGCGCTGCGCTGGATGATCGTCACCCCCGACATGCACCGGGTACACCACTCCGTGGAAGACGACGAGGCCAATTCCAATTTTGGTTTCAACCTGTCGTGGTGGGACCGGCTGTTCGGCACCTATCGCGACCAGCCGCGTCGCGGACACGATGGCATGACCATCGGTATTCACAGCTATCGGGAGCCGCGGGAGGTGAGCTGGCTGCCCGGCGTGCTAGCACTGCCTTTTCGCGGAAAGATCAGCGGCTATGCAATCAACCGGCGTCAGTGGTCGAGTTGAGCGTCCCATCGCAGATCGGCCTCCACTCTTTCTCCGTGTGCCCGCAGTCAGTCTCTACCCTCCTTCAGTTACCGCTTATTCATGAGCTCGACCTTACCCGGAGTGACGTCGATCGATCTGAACAACCGGCGTGATACTTCTGTGAACCTTCTTGGCTATAAGTCAGTGCGACGGATGCAAACGCAACCGTTTTGCCCAGGCCCATGTGCACTGCGCGCAGGCGCCCGGGGCGGGGTTTCGACTCACTATCGATCGAGGAACACAACGATGACCAGCAGAAGAAAGTTTGCCGCCGCCGCGCTCGCCACCACGGCCGCCGCGGTATTTTCCATGGCCCCCATCGGTATGGTGCAAGCAGGCAGCGATGCCAATGTGCACTGCTTCGGTGTCAACAAGTGCAAAGGCCACAATGACTGCAAATCGGCGAGCAATGCCTGTAAGGGCCAGGCCTCCTGCAAGGGCCAGGGTTTCGTCAGCATGTCCAAACACGCCTGTGAAGAGATCGGCGGTTCGGTGGACAAACCCAAGGCGTCTTAGGGCGTTTCGCAACGGCCGGTACCGGCAGGCCATGCCGGTACCGGACCTCTGGAGCCATCCATGTCCGCCCTACTCCACCCCCGACGTCCGTTCCTCGGCTATGGTCTAGGCCTGCGCAAGGAACACTATAAGAGTGTGCTCGACGAGTTGCCCCAGGTCGACTGGTTCGAGATCGTCTCGGAAAACTATATGGTCGAGGGCGGTAAGCCCTTGCACTATTTAGACCGCATTCGCGCGCACTACCCGATGGTAATGCATGGGGTATCGCTGTCGATCGGCAGTACCGAGGCGCTCGATCTGGATTATCTGAACGCCCTCAAGGCCCTGATCGATCGGGTCCAGCCGGCCTGGTTCTCCGACCATCTGTGCTGGACCGGCGTCCAGGGGATCAACTTGCATGACCTGATGCCCCTTCCCTATACCGAAGAGGCCATCGCTCACGTGGTGGAAAGGGTTCAGCGGGTACAGGATCTAATCGGCCGCCAGATGCTGCTGGAAAACGTCTCCAGCTACGTCAACTTCGGCGACTCTCAGCTGAGCGAATGGGCGTTTCTGCGCGAAGTCGCAGAACGCGCTGACTGCCTGATCCTGTTGGACATCAACAACATCTATGTCAGCGCCTTCAACCATAACTTCGATCCCTACGCCTACCTGGAGGCCATACCTGCAGAGCGTGTATGGCAGATCCACCTTGCGGGTCACACGAAGCAGGACGATCTGATCATAGACACCCATGACCATCCTGTCGCCGATCCGGTGTTCGCATTATATGCTGCTGCGGTGCGTCGTTTCGGCCGTGTATCCACGATGATCGAACGCGATGACCGAATTCCACCGCTGTCGGCGCTGATCGATGAGCTGGCCAAGGTGCGCGATATCGTCGAACGACAGCTGTGCGGGCAAGTGGCATGAGCCGCCTCGCCGAGCTTCAGCAGCGTTTTCAACAGTGTCTTTTGACACCACCCGAGGATCTGGCGCGGTCGTGGGTGCGCACCGGCGGCCGCGCGACGCCTGGGCGTCAGCTGGCCGTCTATGTTCACGCCTACCCGGCGCGGCTCAAGGAGACCCTGGCCAGCGACTATCCGGCGCTGCACAGCTCGATCGGCGACGAGGACTTCGACCGGCTCGCCCAGGCCTACCTGGAGGCCCATCCGTCCCATTCCGCCAGCCTGCGTGATTTCGGCACCCGGCTGGCGGCGTTCATCGCCGACGAGCCCGCATATCGCCGACTGCCGTGGCTGGCGGAACTTGCCCGCTTCGAGTGGGCCCTGGGCCAGGCCTTCGACGCCCCAGACGACCCAGTTGCCACGATTGGCGACATCACCACGATTGCGCCGCCTGACTGGCCCGACATGGCCGTCGTCATCCATGCCTCCGTGCAGCGCCTCGATTTGCGCTGGAATACAGCAGGCATGTGGGCGAGCCTGACTGCCGAACAGCCGACGTCGGTCACCGCGACCGAGAGTGTGGCAGTACCCTGGCTGGTGTGGCGCGAGCAGCTGACCACCCGCTTTCGCTCGCTGGAGCCAGACGAGTGTGCGGCGTTCGACTGTCTCCGTGACGGTGGCAGTTTTGGCGAGGTCTGCGAACGACTCACCGCCTTTATCACTGCCGAGGCGGTGCCGCTGCGGGCAGCCTCCCTGCTGAAGGCTTGGTTAGGCCATGGCCTGATCGGTGCTGTTCGGACCGGCCTAAGGGGTCCGGCATACAAGGTCATGCCGTCTGCATCCGCCATCCAACCCCGTGACCGGCGCGACACCGGTCGAAATATCTCGCCGCGATGACCGGTCTATTTCCTTGTGCTGCAGCTGTAGAGGGGCTGGACGTGAATGGGAAATCGGTCCTCGTCGTCGAAGACGAACGCGACATCGCGCAGCTTCTCAAGCTGCATCTTTCGGAGTTCTGCAATGAGGTCGTGATTGCAAACAACGGCCATGACGCCCTCAGCGCCGCGGGGGGGCGCCGCTGGAACCTGATCATCCTCGACCTCGGCCTACCCGGTATCGGCGGCCTGGAGATCTGTCGAAGGCTCCGTAAAGGCATGCACTACACGCCAGTGCTGATGCTCACCGCCAAGGCCGCAGAGGCCGATCGCATACTCGGGCTTGATACCGGGGCCGACGACTATGTGACCAAACCCTTCAGCCTGCAGGAGCTGGTGGCACGGGTGCGTGCGATATTCCGACGCTGTGAGGCATTGCAGGAGCATCAGGGTACGACCGCGTCATCCGCCATCCAACACGACGGACTATCCATCGACCTCGATGCGCGGCAGGTCGATGTCGATGGCCGTGTTGTCGAGTTGACCGCCCGGGAATTTGATCTGCTGGTGCATTTTGCCAGGCACTCGGGGCGCGTCTACACGCGGGCCCAACTGCTCGATCAGGTCTGGGGCTATGGCCACGACGGTTATGAACACACCGTCAACTCACACATCAATCGCCTGCGTTCGAAGATCGAGCAAGACCCTTCCCGTCCGCGTTATATCGTCACGGTCTGGGGCGTTGGCTATCGGTTTGGAGACGTTACCCTCCGCCGCCGGCGGCCCCAAGATGTTCAACACGCTCTCAATTAAACTCTCCGCCGCGTTGGTGCTGTTGTTCTTGTTGATCGGCGTGGCGCTGGTCCTGCTGACCCGCTACTCCAGCGACATGTACTACCAAGAGGTCACGCAGCGCCTGAACACACCGGTCGCGATGTATGTCGCCGGTGAGGCGCCGTTGATCGAGAACGGCGAGGTCAATGCCCATGCCCTGCAGGCACTCGCCCACCAGGCCATGATCGTAAATCCAACGGTGGAGGTCTATCTACTCGACCCCACGGGTCGTATCTTGAGCCATGACCTCGGGGACGACGCCCTGCGTCGGCGGAATGTCGGGCTGCAGCCTATCCGGCATTTCCTCGCCTCCACCACCCGCCTGCCCCTGCTGGGCGATGACCCGCGCACATCCACAGGAAAGAAGATTTTCACGGTTGCCGAGATCAAGACCGGCGATCGACTGGAGGGCTATGTCTATGTCGTCCTGAGCGGCCAGAAATACGAGCAGATTGCCACCTCCGCGGAGGCCAGCGAGGTCTTGCGCCTTACGACGCTGGCGGTGATCGGCTGCCTGATCTTCGGTTTGGGCAGCGCTCTGCTCATCTTCGGGCGCCTGAGCCGCCGGTTGCGAAGGCTGACCGCGAACGTGAACGCCTTCCATCACGGTGCGATGGGGAGTCCTCCATCCGAGGGACATAGGCGCCAGGACGAGATTACGCAGCTCGCCCTGGCGTTCGATGCGATGCAAGCGCGCATCGAAGATCAGGTCGATCAGATCCGAGAGACGGATCAGCTGCGTCGCGAGCTGGTCAGTCATATCTCACACGATCTGCGCACACCCCTGACCACCATGCAGGGCTATATCGAGACGCTATTGCTGAAAGACGCGGAGATCACAGCGGAGCAGCGTCGGGAGTATCTTCAGATCGCGCGCAGTCACGGTACCCGCCTGGGCCGATTGATTACCGATCTGTTCGAGCTGGCCAGACTCGACTCGCATGCCATCAAACCGCAGCTGGACGAGTTCTCTCTGGCGGAGCTGGTGGCCGATATCACCCAGGAGTTCCAGTTGGCCGCTGAGCGCAAATCGGTTTCACTGGTCGTCGAGATGCACGGCCAGAACAGCGCCGTGTACGCGGATATCCGACTGATCGAACGCGTATTCGAGAATCTGATCGAGAATGGGCTGCGCCATACGCCGGAACACGGCCGCGTCACGATATCGCTGGATGGCTATGACGAGGGGGTCCGGGTGACCGTATCGGATACCGGTGCCGGCATCACCGAGGAGGCACTGCCAAGAATATTCGACCGCTATTTTCATGCGCCACCGGCATCGCCGTCAGGCCCGGAGTCCACCGGCCTGGGACTGGCCATCGTAAAGCGCATCCTCGACCTGCACCGCACGGCTATTGTCGTGAGCAGTCGCTTGGCACAAGGTACGTCATTCAGTTTCGAGCTGTCCCGTCATGCATCCGCCGATGGCGGCAGATGTTGGCGCCCGGGTTAACGTCCGTCTTCGCAGATCATGCCCGCCGCCTTCTCTGCGATCATGATGGTCGGGGCATTGGTGTTTCCGGACGTCAGGGTCGGCATGATCGAGGCGTCGACCACGCGCAGCCCCCGCACCCCATGCACGCGCAGCCGATCGTCGACGACGGCCATAGGGTCTTTGCCCATCTTGCAGGTACCCACAGGGTGGAAGATGGTAGTCCCCAGGTCACCGGCGGCCTTGCGAAGGTCGGCGTCTTCACTGATATCCCTGCCCGGCTTCCACTCGGTCGGGCTGTATCTCTGCAAAGCGCGCGCGGCCATGATGCGGCGGGTGAAGCGCAGCGCATCCACAGCGACCCGCTGGTCCTCGGCGGTCGACAGGTAGTTCAGACGGATCTCAGGATGCGTGTCCTGCCGCGGGCTCTGTATCCGCACATGGCCACGACTGGTCGGGCGCAGATTGCACACCGAGGGCGTGATCGCCGGAAACGGGTGCAGCGGGTCACCGAACTTGTCGAGGCTCAGCGGCTGCACGTGCCACTCGATATTGGGCGTCGCATGGCTTGGGTCACTGTAGGCGAAGGCACCCAGCTGACTGGGAGCCATGGTCAGCGGCCCGGTGCGGAACAGAAGGTATTCGAGGCCCATCATCGCCTTGCCGAACAGGCTGTTGGCGCGCTGGTTCAGGGTGACCACATCGCGGACCTTGTAGACCGTACGGATCTGCAGGTGATCCTGCAGGTTGGCCCCGACCCCCGGGAGCTCCTTGCGCACCGCGATGCCATGGGCTTGCAGCAGGTCGCCGGGGCCAATACCTGATAGCTGCAGCAGCTGCGGAGAACCGATCGAACCGGCGGACAGAATGACCTCCCGCCGTGCGTCGCATTGCAACGGCGCCGCGCCGGCGAGCCGCACCGTAACGCCGCGCGCCTGCGGCCGGCCATTCTCGACGGTGAGACATATCCGCTGCACCTCGGCGTCGGTGAACACATCGAGGTTCGCGCGATGCCGCACGGGTTCGATAAACGCCTGATGGGTGTTCTGCCGCCTGCCGCGCCGCTGGTTTACCTGAAAATAGGCACAGCCGAAGTTGTCGCCCCGATTGAAGTCCGCGACCTTGGGGATGCCGCACTCCTCGGCCGCCTCACGCCAGGCGTCGAGGATCTCCCAGTTCACCCGCCGTTCTTCGACACTGAGCTCGCCCTGGTCGCCATGCATGTCATCGGCGCCGTGCACATAGTGTTCGCTGGCCTTGAAAAACGGCAGTACGCTCTGCCAATCCCATCCCGGGTTGCCAAGGCTCGCCCATTCGTCATAGTCGCGCGGCTGACCGCGCATATAGATCATCGCATTGATCGAAGAGCAGCCGCCGAGGACCCGACCACGCGCATAGTGCAGCGCGCGACCATTCAGGCCGGGATCGGGTGCCGTCTTGTAACACCAGTCGGTGCGCGGATTATCGATGGTGTAGAGGTAGCCGACAGGGATATGGATCCAGAAATAGTCGTCTTTACCGCCCGCCTCGAGCAGCAGTACACGGGTGTCGGGATTCGCCGACAGCCGATTGGCGAGCAGGCAACCGGCCGAACCAGCGCCCACGATGATGTAGTCGTAGCTGCGCTGGCCCAGGGCCGGGCCGCCTGCCGCCATGATCGCGCGGTGTCAGCGGTACAGTGCCGGTGCGCCGAGCTGCTGGTGGATCTGATTGCAGGCCTCCGGGCGCATACCGAATCCTTGGGCGAGTTCGTGCAGGTACTTTGCCTCCGCATTGTGGTCGAGATCGATTGCCATCAGCGAGACCACGTAGACCTCCTGCTCCATGCCTTTGGGGACGCTGCGAACAAAGGCCTGCGCGTCGAGCGGCGTCTCGAACTCTCGCCGCACGAAGGCGATCTCATCCGGCGTGACGTCGCCGAGGCGCTCGACGATCTTCTGCTGCTCGGCGGCGTCGATCTTGCCATCGGACTTTGCGGCATTGATCATCGCGCGGACCAGCAATTCGGCCTGCTGTTCCGCTTGTTCATGACTGAGGCCCCGCGGCATGTTGACGCGCGCTGCACCCTGGGCCGACGCACCCTGTTGTGCGCCGCCAAACTGTTGCATGGCCATGCCCAGCAGATCGCCCAGGCCGCCGCCCCCGCCCGTCGTGCCGGTTGCCTGGCGACTCCCTCCGAGGAGGCCGCCGAGCAGGCTACCGAGACCGCCGCCCTGGCCCTGCTGTCCACCACCAAGCATGCCGCCGACAAGATCGCTCAGGCCGCCGCCGCTCGTTGGTGCGGCACCGCTGGCTGGTGCGGCACTACTGGTCTGCCCGCCACCTGTCATGGCACCAATCACCGAACCCAGGATGTTGGACGCAGAGCCGCGCGACAGCGCCCCGCTGTTGAGCAGGCTGCCGAGTATTTTCATCGCATCGATATTGGCCATGGGGCCTCCGTTTTAGCTGTATTTTCGCCTGGTCGGACCGAGCCGATAGCGCACTGGACGACTATAGCATTCCGCGGGAAGGCTCCTGCACAGGTTTGCCTGCATCATGCGCCCTGCTCGTTTTTTCCCAGGCTGTGAACCGCAATGACGTCGAGAAAATCGTCGCCGTACTTCTCCAGCTTGTGCTGGCCCACGCCGCTGACGGCCAGCAGGCCTTGCTGCGTGGTCGGTTTGTCGCGCGCCATCTGCATCAGCGTAGCGTCGCCGAAGACCACATAGGGCGGTTTTCCCTCCTTATCGGCCAGCTGCTTGCGCAGGCGCCGCAGTGCATCGAACAATGCCTCGTCATAGGGACCGCCGGGTCCGTCGGTCTTCGGCCGTTTGGTCTTTCTTGCGTCTCTGACGCGCGGTCTGGCGAGCTCCAGACGGCGCTCACTGCGCAATAGTGGCCGTGCCGCCGGGGTGAGTTTCAGTACCGAATAATTCGCAATGTCCTGTTCGAGATAACCGTGGTGGATAAGCTGGCGGATTATCGATGTCCACTCCTGCTCGCCCCTGTCGCTGCCGATGCCGTAGGTCGATAGACGGGTGTGGCCAAGGGTGCGAATGCGGTCGGTGTCGGCACCGCGCAATACATCGATCACGTGCCGGATACCAAAGCGCTGCCCGACACGGTAGACGCAGGACAGCGCCTTTTGCGCCTCGACCGTGGCGTCGAAACGTTCCGGTGGGTTGGTGCAGACGTCGCAATTACCGCAGTCATGTGCCAGTGATTCTCCAAAATAACCGAGCAGCACCCGACGCCGGCAGGTCACCGACTCGGCCAGCGCGACCATTGCGTTGAGCTTGTGGATCTCGATGCGCTGCTGCTGTGGATTCTGATTGTTGTCGATCAGCCGCCGTGCGGTTACCACGTCTTGTGCGCCGTATAGCAATAGTGCCTCCGACGGCAAGCCGTCCCGCCCGGCACGACCGGTCTCCTGATAGAAGCCCTCGATGTGCTTGGGCAGGTCGTAATGCACCACGAATCGCACATTGGGTTTGTCGATGCCCATGCCGAAGGCCACCGTAGCGACCACGATCGAGCGTTCATCCCGCAGAAACTGCTCCTGTACGCGTTCACGCTGCGCGGCCGGAAGGCCGGCATGGTAAGCAGCGGCGCTGATACCCTGCCCACACAGCCTTGCCGCTATCTCTTCGACTTTCCTGCGCGACAGCGCATAGACAATTCCCGCCTGGTCACGCCGGCCGTCGAGAAAGCGCAGCAGCTGCTCAAAGGGCTTGTGCTTCTCCAGCACCGTATAGCGGATGTTCGGACGATCGAAACCGGCGATATGCTGTTTCGCATGGCCCAGATTCAATACCCGCACGATATCGTCACGCGTCTGGGCATCGGCGGTCGCGGTGAGGGCCACCAGCGGAACCTCGGGAAAACGCTCGCGCAGGCTGCCGAGCGCTGCGTACTCGGGCCGGAAGTCATGGCCCCATTGCGAAACACAGTGCGCCTCGTCGATAGCGAACAGCGCGATATCGATGTCCGACAGCCGATCCAGGAACCCCCCCGTAATGAGTCTCTCCGGGCTGATATAGAGCAGGTCGAGCGCATGCTCGTGCAGCCGGCCGAGCACCTGACGCGCGGCGTCGGAACCCTGACTGGAATTGTAATAGGCAGCCGCAACGCCATTGGCATTCAGCGCGTCCACCTGATCCTTCATCAGCGAGATCAGCGGTGAGACCACGATCCCGACACCGGGTCGGTGCAGCGCCGGTATTTGGTAACACAGGGACTTGCCGCCGCCGGTCGGCATTAATACAAAGGCGTCATTGCCCGCGATCAGGTCCTCAATGATGGATTGCTGCTGCGGGCGGAAGTCGCGATAGCCATAAACCCGCTGCAGGGTCTGCTGGATGGTGCTGTCGGGTGCGGCTAGCATCGAGGATTAGTTCATTGCATCCACCCCCCAGGAGCGAGGCCTCGGGGGGTGCTGCTGCCGCGGCGGTGCATACGGCCGGAAGGCCGGATGATCGGGCTGCCAGAGACTGGGGGCGCCGGGGCGGTGACCGGGTCGGCCGGGTCTGTGGCCCGGATAACCGGCGAAGGGCGGTCGAGGATAGGCATACACCGATCCCCAGACCTGGTTGTTGTCCACGGCCTGCGGATACCCCTCGAGCTCGCGCCTGCGCAGCTCATACTGCTGCTGCAGCTGCTGTCTTGCAAGGCGTTCACGCGCCAGTTGCTCGCGCTGCGCCTCGAGGCGCCGCACCTGGTTGAGGATTGAGTAGGGATCATCGGCGGGCGACATCTGTGGCGGAGTGAATGCGGGTGTCCGCAGTTCTTCCGCCTGGGTGGCATCATCGGGCGGCGGCATATCACTGAAGTGTAGCTGCCCTGCCCCATCCACCCAGCGATAGAGAGTTTCTGCCTGGGTCGTCGACGATGCCCCGATCAGCAGCAGCGCCACCATCCCAAGCGATCGAAATACAGGGCGTTTCACGGCTCGTCTCCCGGTAGCAGCTGTGCGCGACATCTTCACGTTAATCCAATCGGCGAGTGTTTTCCATCCGGCGGCGAGATGGAAAAAACCTCTCAGGCCGAGCGCAGCCGCTGCACCTCGATCGCCAGGACACCCAGCAGTATTACCAGGTAGATGGCGAACACCACGACCATCCACTCGGCCATGGTCACACCCAGCCATTGCCACTGCACGTCATCGCAATAGCCGGTGGGTAGGAAGAGGGCGGGCAGCCATTCCTCGAGTTTCAGCCAACTGGGAAAATTCGGCAGAAAGCTGCAGCTCATCGTCCCCGTCTTGTCGCTCTGGATCCCAGCATGCTCAAGGGCAAGCAGCAGACCCCATCCGGCACTCAGCGCCCAGACCAGGTAGCCCGGCCAGCGCAAGATTGCCCGATGCGGGCCGAGGGCCCCGATAAGTCCGGCAGCAAACAGGCCGAACACGGCGAGGCGTTCATAGACACACATCACACAGGGGTCCAGGCCCATCCCGTACTGAAACCAGAGTGCGGTAATCTCCAGGGTCGCGGCAGACGCGGCCAGCATCCACCAGGCCCTGGGATCCGATACCAGCGAATAGTCAGGTCTGCCTGTCTCCATCTTCATATCACGGGTATCGGTTCCTCGGCCCGTCGCGTCATCCGCCGGCCACTGCTGCCAGCACCTTGAGGGCGACGGACATGCCCTCATCGAGGTGCCGCTGTATCTCGGCCATGGTGATCGGGCCGTCGTTCTTCCCGGCCGCCCAGTTGACGCTGAGTGCGAGGCTGGCGTAACACAAGGACAGTTCGCGAGCCAGTGAGGTCTCCGGCATACCGGTCATCCCGACGACGTCGCAGCCGTCGGCCTCCATGCGGCGGATCTCGGCCGCCGATTCGAGTCGCGGTCCCTGCGTCGCGCCATAGGTGCCGCCGGCATGTGCCGTCACGCCGACACGCCCCGCCGCGCGCAATAGATCCTGGCGCAAGGGCTCACAGTAGGGCTCAGAAAAATCGATGTGCGTGACGCTGTCGAGGTCGCCCGAGAACAGGGTGTGTTCGCGGCCCCAGGTATAGTCGATCATCTGATCCGGGATGCACAGGACGCCCGGCGCCATCGCGGCCGTGATGCCGCCGACCGCCGCCACACCCACAATGCGCTCGATGCCGGCCTGCTTCATCGCCCAGAGATTGGCGCGATAGTTGACCCGGTGCGGCGCGATCGAGTGTGAGACGCCGTGTCGCGGCAGGAAGACGACCGGACTGCCGTCGAGTTCGCCAAAGGTAAGCGGTGCCGAGGGCTCTCCATAGGGCGTGGCGACGGACTCCTGGCGGTGAAGCTGCAGCGCCTTGAGCTGGGTCAGTCCGGAACCACCGATGATGCCTAGCGTCTGCACGCGGTTGTTGTCCCCCGGCTAGTCGGCGACGGCGTAGATGCCTGGGGCATTGCGCCAATAGCCCTTGTAGTCCATGCCATAGCCAAACACGTAGCGATCCGGCACGGTCAGTCCGATATAGTCGATCGCCGGCCGCACCCCGCGATCATGCCGCTTTTGCACCAGCACTGCCGCACGCACGCTGGCCGGCGATTGTGACTGACACTGCCTGATGATGGCATCCAGGGTGTACCCCTCGTCGAGGATATCGTCAATGATCAGCAGGTGGCGACCGGCCAGTGATTGCGTCGGATTGACCTTCCAATGCAGTTCATCACCCGAGGTCTGCTCGCGATAACGCGAGGCATGTAGGTAATCGACGCGCAACAAGAAACTGAGGCGCGGCAGCAGCATGCCTGCGGTTACCAGGCCCCCGTTCATGACGCACAGCACCAGTACCTCCTTGCTGGCCATGTCGCGGTTGATCAGCGTCGCCATGCGATCGAAAACGGCCTCGACAGCTGCGCGTTCGAAAAGGCAATCGGCATTCCGAAAGATCTCGCTGGCCTCGTTGCTCAGATCGTTCATATCGGTAAATCCAGATTCAAGGTCAGATTGCTCTCGGCCGTCAGTTGACCGGCAAGCTCGACCGCACGGTGCCAGCGTGGATCTTCTCGCAACTGCTCCAAGGTACGGGAAGGTCGGCCATGTAGGCGCACCATGCGCGATTGCGCCACGGGATCATGGTAATCCTTCAAGGACTGCAATACCTCCAGTGCGCCTTCGGGGTTGTTGCAGACCAATACCGTATCGCAGCCGGCCTGCAGCGCCGCATGCGCCCGCCCGGCATAACCGCCGGCATACTCGGCCGCGGCCATGCTCAGGTCGTCGCTAAAAATCACGCCCTGGAAGCGCAGACGGCCGCGCAGCACGTCCTGCAGCCAGAAGCGGGAAAACCCTGCCGGTTGTGCGTCACAGCAGGGATAGATGACGTGTGCCGGCATGATGCCCTCGAGCCCGTTATCGATCAGGCGCGCAAACGGCCGCAGGTCGTGAGTGGTCAGCGTAGTCAGATCGCGCTCGTCGATCGGCAGTGCCAGGTGCGAATCGGCCGTGACGCCACCATGTCCAGGAAAATGTTTCCCAACGCTGACCATGCCGGCCTCACGCGCACCCAACATCCAGGCGCCGGCCAGCTGACCGACACTGTCCGCAGACTCGGCGAAGGCCCGGTCCCCGATCACGGCGCTGAGGCCGAGATTCAAATCGAGTACCGGTGCAAAACTGAAATCCACGCCGACGGCGCGTAGCTCCGCTGCCATCAGCCAGCCCAGCTCGCGCGCTGCATGCCGTGCGCTGCGCAAATCACCTGCACAGCGCTGCGCAAAACAGGCGGCCGGCGGCAGTCGGGTAAAGCCTTCACGGAAACGCTGCACCCGCCCACCTTCTTGATCGACGGCGACCAATAGGTGCGGTGAACGCAGCTCATGTATCTCCTGTATCAGTCGATAAAGTTGCTGAGGTGACGCGAAGTTGCGCGTGAACAAGATGACGCCGCCGGTTGCCGGGTGCAGCAGCAGCTGTCGATCCGCTGCCGTCAACTCGGTAGCAAGCAGATCGACGAAAACCGGACCGTGTAGCATCACACTGCGCCTCGAACTGGAAGATTCAACATCGAATTGAGCTCTGTATGAAAAGTTTGTTTTCCTTGCGGCTTGTTGTGCATGGCCTGGCAGCGCTGTGGGCGGCTACCTGTCTATCGGCTTTCGCCGCGGAAGAAGCGGCTGAGGTCGATATCGCGTATTACCCGTTGAAACCCTCATTTGTCAGCAACCTCAGCGGCGGACCGAAATACATCCGCTGTGATATCCAGCTGATGACCGAGCAGGCAGCGCAGCTCCCGCTCATAGAACTGCACTCTGCCGCATTACGCCATCGAATTCTAATGCTGTTGGCCGGCCAGGACGGAAAACAGCTGCAGACCCGCGAGGGCAAAGAGACCCTGCGCAAGGCGGCGTTGGGCGCAGTAAAGGAGCAGTTGGAATCATTCACCGGCCAACCGATCGTCAAGGACCTCTATTTCACGGCCTATTATGTAAAGTGACATCGAGGCGGTCGCGCAGCGCGTCGCCGAACAGGTTGGCCGCCAGTACCACCAGAAACAACGCTACGCCCGGTGCCAGCACCAGGTGAGGTGCAACCAGGAGGTAGCGCACGCCGTCGCGGATCATGCTGCCCCAGGAGGCGTCCGGCGGCTGGATTCCGAGGCCGAGAAACGACAGGCCCGCCTCCGCAACCACTGCCCCGGCCAGGCCGAAGCTCGCCTCGACCCACACCGGGGCCATGACCAGCGGCAACAGATGTTGCCGCATGATCGCCGGCGCGGTGCGGCCGAGTGCGGTTGCCGCGAGCACATGGTCGCGCTGGCGCAGCGCCAGTACCTGTATGCGAACCAGTCGCGCATATCCGACCCAGCCCATTGCCGATAGCGCAATTATCACATTATCCAGGCCTGGCCCGATCATCGCCGCCATGGCGATCGCCAGCAGCATTCCCGGAAAGGCCAGAAACACCTCGATCAGGCGACTGATCAGGCGATCCGCCAGGCCGCCGAAGTAACCGGCAATCAGACCGACCGCGATCCCGATCGTCGCCGACAGCGTCACGGACACCACGGCCACCAGTAATGAGACACGGGCCCCGGCGAGCAGACGATCGAACACCGGGCGCCCAAGCTCATCGGCACCCAGCCAACGCGTCGTGGACGGCGGGTTGAATATCTCTTCCAGCGCAACCCGATTTGGCTCGAGCGACCCAAGATTAACGCCCAGTGCCATGATCGCCCAGATGCCCAGGATGATCGCCGGGACCCGCATCAGTCGGCCTCGCGGACGCGCGGATCCATCCACGCAGCGAACAGGTCCGCCAGCCGATTGGTCAGCACATAACCGAATGCGATGCACAGCACAACGCCCTGCACCACTGGATAGTCACGCTGGCGGATGGCGTCGATCAACAATGAGCCGATCCCCGGCCAGGCAAACACCACCTCCGTGATCACCGCACCGGCGAGCAGGCTGCCGAGCTGCATGCCGAGCACGGTAATCACCGGCAGCATTGCGTTCGGCAGACTGTGGCGGAGCAGCACCGCGGCCTCACTCAGCCCCTTGCATCGGGCGGTGCGCAGAAAGGCCTGGGATTCGATCTCCAGTAGGCTGCTGCGCATCATACGGGTGGTGATGGCAGCCATCGAAAGGCCCAGGGTGATCGCCGGCAGTATCAGGCTTCCCGGCTCGAGGTTGCCGCTCACCGGCGTCCAGCCGAGCTGCACAGAGAACAGCAGTACCAGTAGCGGACCCAGCCAGAAGTTGGGGATCGACAACCCGAACAGCGCGAAAGTCTGTGCCAGCCGATCTGGCCAGCGACCGCGGTGCCGAGCCGCAAAGATACCCAGAGGTATCGCGATCGACACCACAATGAGGAAGGCGGCAGCGGCCAGCTGCAACGTCGCCGGCAGCCGCTGCGTTATCAGATCGGCAACCGGCTGGCGACGGACCAGGGACTCACCCAGGTCACCGCTCGCGAGATCGGCATAGAAGTCCAGCCAGCGCTCGCTCAGCGGTAGATCGAGCCCCAGGGAGGCCCGCATTGCCGCGCGGTCGGCCGCCTGGGCGGATTCGCCCAACACGACATCGACCGGATCACCGGGAATCAATACCAGTAGCAGAAAGACCAGCGTGCTGACCCCGAACAACACCACAAGGGTGTCGATCAGTTGCTCAACCAGCGTCCGCATCCGTTGTCCTGTCGGGCGCTTCGATCACAACCATGGTACCGACGTCGACGCGGTCGAAGAGATCGACAATATCGGCGTTGCGCATGCGGATGCAGCCATGTGACGCCGGAACCCCCATCGGCTCGGCGTCTGGACAGCCGTGCAGATAAACGAATCGTCGCAGGGTATCGCAGTCGCCACCGCGGTTGAACCCGGGTTCAGCGCCGGTCAACCAGAGGATACGGGTCAGTATCCAGTCCCGCCCAGGGTAGCTCGCTGCCAGTGCCCGGCTGTAGATCTCCCCGGTCGGCCGGCGCCCGACAAATACGGTGTTAAGCGGGCATCCGGCGCCGACCTTGATCCTTACTCGGTGGATGCCGCGTGGCGTACACCCGGAATCGATACGCTCACCCGGGCCGTTGCGGGCCGTCGAGACCGGCCATGTCTTAAGAATGCGGCCATCCGCTTCGAGGGTCAGCGACTGTCGCCCGATATCGACCCTGAGTCGGCTAATCATCGTTGATTCTAACCGCGTTGAGCGCCAGGTAGCTGCCATCATGTGTCGGTCGGTAACCACTCAGCCCTCGGCTGGCGACCACATTCGATTCGTACCAAAGCGGCACATAGACCAGATCCCGATGTACCCTGCGCTGGACCTCGGCATACAGGGCCGATGCCTCATCTGGATCGGCCATCTCGGCGCGTTCGATCAATGCGTCGACCTCCGGCGAGGCGTAGCGTCCGCGATTGGCCCCGGCCGGAGGCGTCGAATCGCTGTGAAACGCATAGCGCAGGATATCCGGGGTGTTTACGCCGACCCAGGCCAGACTGTACATCTGGAAGTTCCCGTCTTTGATGTCGCCAAAGAAAGTGCCCCAGTCGTAGCTGGCTATCTTCAGCCGTATCCCGATGTCGTGGAGCTGGCTTTGCAGGACATGCGCAATTCGCAGTCGGAACGCATCGGTCGATGTCTTGTAGCTCAACTGCAGTGGTCTGGTGGCGTCGTACCCCGCTCGACGCAGATAATCTCGCGCCAGCTCTGGGTCGTAGCGGTGTGCCTCGAGATCGGCGCTACCGGCCCAATGTTGCGGGCGCAGCACGGACTCGGCCGGCTCCGCGCGTCCGGCGAACAGATGTTCGATGATCGCCTGGCGATCAATGGCATGGGCGATGGCAAGTCGGACATCCGGATTAGCCAGGATCGGGTCTGCCAGGTTGAAACCGAGGTACGCAAACGTAGTGCCGGCATGCTCATCCAGGCTTAGACCGGGCTGAGCCGCCAGATAGCGATACAGCTCTGACGGCAGATCGTTCTGTAGCAGCTGGGCCTCGCCGCGCATCAGCTTGAGGGTTCGCATGGTTGGATCCGCGACCGGCACCAGCGCGATTCGTTGACCATCCCGGCGGCGCTCCAGCAGCAGGCCGCCGTCTTCACGCCACTCCACGAACGCGAAGCTACCACTACCGAGTGGTTCACGGCTCAAGTTGCGGCCCTGTAGCGCTTCCGCCGGTACGATGCCGATCGTCAGGCGTGTTGGAAAGGCCGGATCTGGCCGCTTCAGGTGAAAATCCACCGCGTCCTCGCCGGCCGCCGTGACCGTATCGACATGCGCCAGCGCACCGGTATGTGGCGAGCCCAGTGCGCCATCGAGCAGACTACGATACGTGGCGACAACATCGCCGGGCTTCGGAAAGCGGTTGTTCCAGAATCGAGCGCGCTCAGATCGCAGGGTCAACCGGTAGTGGGTCGGTGTGATGCGTTGCCAGGTCGCCATACCGGGCTGCGCGCGCCCGTTGTCGTCAAGCAAAACGAGCCTTTCGTACAGCAAATCGTTGATGCGCTCGGACGCAGCATCGCTCGCCAGTCTCGGATCGAGCACGCTGGGCGGCGTGGCGACGGCGAACGCGATGACGTCGGTCTCTGCCGGTTGACAGGCGGCGAGCAGCAGCGCCAGCAGATAAAACGCCGCTTTCACCATTCGCAGTACGGGAGCTTGCTGAGACTGCTGTTGTAGTAGCGTTTGTCGTATGACACCTCTTCACCCAGCCAGCTCGGGCGGTCGAAGTCTTCGTCGGCATCCTCGAGCTCGATCTCGGCGACGATCAGACCGGTATTCTCGGCGTAAAATTCATCGATCTCCCAGAGATGATTGCCGTGGACGACGTGGAAACGGGTCTTGTCTATCAGCGGTCGCAGTGCGACATGCTCGAGGATCTCGCGGGCGTCGTCGAGCGGGATCTGATACTCGAACTCCAGGCGGTTGATGCCGTCCAGCGTGTGTTTGATATTCAGCTCCGCACAGTCATCCTTGATGCGCACCCTCACCGCCGATTGCTCACCGCGCGACAGATAACCCTGCACCAGCCGCACGCTGTCGCGCACTTCTTCGCGCCAGGCATCGGAGCGCAGCAGAAACTTACGTTCGATTTCTTTGCCCATGGTCAGTCTCTCTCGAACAGTGCAATGGATTCGACGTGCGCTGTATGTGGGAACATGTCCATCACACCGGCGCTGCTCAATCGATAGCCGTGCGTGCCGACCAGTTCGCCGGCGTCGCGCGCGAGTGTGTCTGGGGAACAGGATACGTAGACTATATGCCGGATTCCCAGCCTCGGCAGCAGCGCGAGCACCGATAGCGCGCCGCTGCGTGGTGGATCCAACAGGGCCTTGTCGAACCGCTGCCGCATCCACGGCTCGGACGTCAATTCGGCATACAGATCGGCAATGTAGAACAGGCTGTTCGACAGCCCATTGCGCTCGGCATTGCCGCGTGCGCGCGCTACCAGGCCGGGATCGGCCTCGACACCGACCACGTGAGCGCAATTTCGGGCGATCGGCAGCGTGAAATTACCGATCCCGCAAAAGAGGTCCAGCACGCGGTCGTTCCGCTGCGGATCGAGAAGCGTCATCGCACGCTCGACCATCTTGCGATTGATGTCGCTGTTGACCTGGGTGAAGTCGCTGGGCTCGAAATGCAGCGAGATCGCGTAGGCCGGCAGTCGATACTCCAGATCCACAGCGGCACCCAGCGGCGTCACTGAATCCGGTCCACCGGGCTGCAGATAGAAGACGATGTCATGTTTGGCCTGGAACGCAGAGAGCCGGTGCTCGTCTTGCCCACTGAGCGGCTCCAGAATGCGCAGGATCAGCACGCACTGCTCATCGTCCATTGCCATCTCGATCTGCGGCAGGCGCTGACTGATGCTCAATGACTCGATAAGGGCGCTTAGTGCAGGCAGCAGTTCACCAACCCGGGGATGCAGCACATGGCACCGGGACAGATCGGCGACGAAACTCGAGCCACGCTCGCGAAACCCGACCAGCACCTTGCCCTTACGGGCGACCTCCTTCACCCCGAGTCTGGCCTTGCGTCGATATCCCCACGGGGAATCATTCACGATAGGTGGCAACACGGCATCCGGCTGGACCTTACCTATGGTGCGGAGATTCTCCAGCAATATCGCCTGCTTTGCCGCTATCTGTGCCTCGGGGCTTAGATGTTGCAGACTGCAGCCGCCGCAGACGCCGTAGTGCACGCAGCGCGGCGCCACCCGATCGGGTGAGGCGCTGACCACCGCCACCGTCTGACCCTCATCGTGACCACGGCGTCGCCCCGTGTAGCGAAACAGCACCGATTCGCCCGGTAGCCCCCCATGGATGAATGTCGCCTTGCCATCGATCCGCGCCACCCCGCGACCATCGTGTCTCATGCTGTCGATTCGGGCCTCGAACTCACCCTCCGGCAGGCGTGCTCGCCGTCGCCGTCGCCCCATCTACGACGCGCTCCAGGCACTCAGGAACTCGACCCGGTGTTGGCCTTCACCGCGGCCGAGTTGCGCCCGCAGCTGATCCTGCGCCTGGGCATGATCCTGGCGGGTTATCTCGCCCGTGACGCCGAACATCCGTAAGGCGAGCAGATAGGTGTTGAGCGCGCTCAGTTCGCTGAAGGCCTGCGCACTCTCATGCCGGCCGTTGAGCCAGGCCTCTATCACCGCGTCCTCGGTCGTCTCCAGCAGCCCCGGCAGCCCAAGCCTACGGGCAGTCTCGTCGAGCGCCGGCATGTCATCGCTCGATGGCGATAGCCAGTTCCGCAGGTCGAGGTGGATATCTCTTTGCTCGCGGCCTGCCCGCCAATATTCCGGATGGCTGACGGCGTGCCTGAGCGAGCGGAAGTGGATCAGGGGCAGACCATAGCGTGCACCGCCCCAGGAGATCATGTGACTGACGTCCCGCGCCGCCTGATAAAAGGCGTCGAGCATGTCCCTCTCGCTAGCCGAGGCGAGACTGATCGAGTTCAGCTGGACATCGCCGCCCGCGTGTTGAATCAGTGTGAGACACGCAATGGCGCACTGGTCCCAACGCAGCACCTCGCTGGAACCGGTCTGTTGTTTGCGGTGATGGAATAGGACCTTGGAAACCGATGTATCATCCAGATCGTGCAGTCCGAAGAGATGCCGTGCGGCCTGCGTGTCTGGCACGGAAGAGATAGCGAATACTGAGAACCGCATGACGATGCACCTCGGGTTGAATCACTACGATACTGCTGCCGTACCCTGACGACCCGCGTCAGTACTCCCTCATTCTGACGGAAACACCCCGGTAGACAGATAGCGGTCGCCACGATCGCAGACGATCGCGACGATAACCGCATTCTCTACCTCCTGCGACAGCCGCAGCGCGGCTGCAATCGAGCCGCCGGAGGAGATCCCGGAGAAGATCCCCTCTTCCGCGGCGAGGCGGCGGGCGATGTCCTCTGCCTCGGCCTGGGTGACGTCCATTTCGCGATCGACCAGCGAGGCGTCAAAGATCTGCGGGATATAGGCGGCCGGCCAGCGCCGGATACCTGGGATAGATGCCCCCTCAGCTGGCTGTACCCCGATGATCTGCGGGCGCGGCCGCTGCTCGCGCAGATAGCGCGCCGTGCCGACGATGGTCCCGGTAGTACCCATCGCGCTGACGAAATGGGTCACCGTGCCCCGCGTATCCCGCCAGACTTCGGGACCGGTCGACTCATAATGTGCCCGCGGATTATCCGGGTTCGCGAACTGATTGAGCACTTTGCCCTGACCATCGCGTTCCATCTGCAGCGCCAGATCTCGGGCGCCCTCCATACCCTCCTCGCGCGTCACCAGCAATAGCTCTGCGCCATAGGCACGCATCGCGGCGCGTCGCTCCAAGCTGAGGTTCTCGGGCATGATCAACACCATACGATAGCCGCGAATCGCGGCCGCCATTGCCAGCGCAATGCCGGTGTTGCCGCTGGTGGCCTCGATAAGGGTATCGCCCGGCCTGATCTCGCCACGCTCCTCGGCGTGTCGGATCATCGACAATGCCGCACGATCCTTCACTGAACCGGCTGGGTTGTTGCCCTCCAGTTTGGCGAGGATGACATTGCTGGTCGGCCCGGGCAGCCGCTGCAACCTTACCAGCGGGGTGTTGCCAACACAGGATTCAATGGTCGGGAACTCCATCGCGCCAGTGTACTCAATCAACCGCGCCAAAACGAGGTAGTATCCTGACCAGGCGATCGCCTATCCGCCAGCTTGAACGACGGAGCCATAACTTGCGGATATTTTCCAAACTCTACCCTGCTGGCAGCGTCTTCTACCGGGGCTACCTATATACCTCAGTGCCGATGCTGGGCGCTATTGCCGGTTTCGGCCTCTATCTCTGGTTGGGCGCCGGACAGGTCGAAGTCGCGGTCATCGGTTCGCTCATCCTGCTACTCGGCACAGCGATGACGCTGCTGGCCGCCGCTGGCTGGCTGCACCGGATGTCGCGGCCGCTGAATGCTCTCAACCGCGCGATGCAAAGCGTCCGGGATGGCGAACTGAGCGTGCGGGTGCAAGAGATCTCTGGCGGCGAGATGGGCGCTCTGGAATCCCGCTTCAATGCCATGGCCAAGGATCTGGAGGCCGGTCAAGAGTCCTTTCAGGAGCGAATCGATCTGGCGACGCGCGAGGCCCGCGAGAGCATGGAGGTGGTAGAGATCCGCAATGCCGAGCTCGATCTGGCCAGGCGGCGTGCCATTCAGGCGAGCCGAGCGAAATCCGAGTTCCTGGCCAATATGAGCCACGAGATCCGGACGCCGATGAACGGCATCATCGGTTTCACGCGCCTGCTGGAAAAGACCGAGTTGAACGCAAAACAACGCGAATTTCTCGACACGATTCAGCGCTCCACGCATTCCCTGTTGCGCATCGTCGACGACATTCTCGACTTTTCCCAGCTCGAATCCGGCAAGCTCACGCTCTCCCACGAGCCCTTTAAACTGCGAGAATGCGTAGAGACAGCGGTCAGCCTGTGGGTACCTCAGGCACACGGCAAACAGCTCGAACTCGCCGTTTTGGTGTACGACGACGTCCCCGATGACTTGGTCGGCGACGAAACCCGCGTCATTCAGATACTCAACAACCTTCTCGGCAATGCCGTCAAGTTTACCGAACAGGGTGAGGTGGTCTTGCGCGCGATGCTCGAAAGCGAGGACGAGCACCGTGTCGCCATCACCTTTACCATCAGCGATACCGGTATCGGTATCCCCCTAGGAGAACAAAAAAGGCTGTTTCTGGCCTTCGATCAAGGCCAATTGACCACTCAACGACTGTTTGGTGGCACCGGGCTTGGCCTGAGTATCTGCCATTCCCTGGCCACGGCGATGGGTGGCGAGATCAGCGTGACCAGCCGTCTCGGCGAGGGGTCTGAATTCCGAGTCACTCTGATGCTCGACCGAAGCACAAACGCCCCGGCGCCGCGCTATGCGCAGCCCCTGAACAAACGCTGCCTGCTCGTGGAGGGTCACGCGCAATCGCGCATTGCCCTGCACAATGCGCTAACGAGCATCGGGCTGGCGGCTGATGACCGGGCCGATCTAGCGGAACTCGTCGACCTGGACATGTCGCGCTATGCCCTGGTGGCCGTTGGCTGCGCGGGCGATGATGCCGCCATGGAGATGTGTCGAAGCGCGATCCACGGCATTGTCACGCAGCATCGGCTGCCGGTGCTTGCACTGGTTTCCAGCTCGGATGAGGAAACGCTCGGCCGGTTCGTCGCAAGTGGCGCCACCTACTGTTTGAGTAAACCCCCCCAAATACGTCACCTGCGCGAGACCGTGCTCGGCTGTCTGCGCAGCGTGAACGCGGCGGAGAGTTCCGCATTGATGCGGTCGCCCGGCGGTCCGAGAGAGGTCAGTATCGATATCGAAAAACCGCTCGGGCACAAATGCTGTCTCGCGGCGGACGATCACCCAATCAACCTGCAGCTGATTGTCCATCTGTTGCGCGACATGGGTGCTGCAGTGTTGACGGCGACAGACGGCCACGAGGCCTTGGCACTGGCGCAGACGCACGCCATCGACATGGCTTTCCTGGACGTGCACATGCCACGTATGAACGGACTCGAGGCGGCGCGGCGCATTCAGGCGCTGCATGCCGGACACGAACTGCCCATTGTGGCCCTCACCGCAGATGCGGCAGAGCGGAATCTCCGTGATATCGCACGGGCCGGTTTTCACCGCTATCTGATCAAGCCGGTCAATGATGAAGATTTGCGCGCGATCGTTGCCGAACTGCTGCTCGGCGGCCCGCCCACCAAGTTCCTCAACGCCAGCGTAACGGGATCGACACAGGATGCCTGGCCGGTTCGCGATCAGCAGCAGGCGCTGCGCATCGCGGGCGGGTCGGAAAACATCGCAGACAGACTGTTTCGGGAGCTGCGTGCCGAACTGCCCGTGGCGATCGAAGGACTTCAGAGCAAGCTGGCTGAGCGCGACTGGTCGGAGCTCTGGCAGCTGTCACATCGCCTGCACGGCGCGGCCGCCGTGTGCGGGGTCCCTGCGCTCTACCATGCCCTCAACGATTTGCAACCGGCCATCACCCTCGAGGACGAGGCCACGGTCAGCCTGCTGCTCGAACGCGTGGATCGCGAAGCTCAGCGCATAATCGCCCTCGCCAGCTAGGCTGCACCTTGTGGGCTAACCCACAGGCCCTTGCAGCAGGCGCTTCATATCAGCCACCGCGGCATGCAGACCGGAAAACACCGCGCGGCTCACGATGGCGTGGCCGATATTGAATTCGACAATCCCGTCGATGGCGGCGACCGCCTTGATGTTGTGATAATCCAGTCCGTGTCCGGCATTCACTTGCAGACCCAGCTGCAGTCCCTGGTTGACCGCATTGGCGATTCGCCCCAAAGACCGCTCTCTGATCATGGGGTCACGGGCCTCGGCGTAGTGTCCGGTGTGGAGCTCGATTACCGGGGCGCCGGTGTCCACTGCGGCCTCCAACTGCTCGGGGTCTGCGTCGATAAACAGCGACACGCGCACACCGGCAGCGGCCAATTCAGCGCAATAATCCTTCAGATACGCGATCCCGCCTGCGACATCCAGGCCGCCTTCGGTCGTGAGTTCCTCGCGTTTTTCGGGTACCAGGCAACAATCCCGAGGACGGATTCGTGTCGCGATGCGCAGCATCTCGGGGGTCGCCGCCATCTCCAGGTTCATGCGTGTCTGTAACACCGTAGACAACATCTCCACATCGCGATCCTGAATATGGCGTCTGTCTTCGCGCAAATGCAGCGTAATGGAATCGGCGCCGGCCTGCTCAGCGACCAGAGCTGCCTGAATTGGTTCTGGATAACGCGTGCCCCGCGCCTGTCGCAGCGTCGCGACGTGGTCGATATTCACGCCAAGGAGTCTTTCGTAATGGTTCATGGTACCGGGTTCGTCGATGATGAGGTGTTGATCAGATTGCATGCCATCAACGGAACAACTCCCTACTGCGCAGCGGGCGGCCATCGAGATGATGATCGAGAATCCGGCGCATCAGCTGCCGTGCCTCGCGCAAGGTCGTTGCTTCGTCAAACTGCCCCTGCCTCAGCGCCAACAGGGTCCGCCCGCTGACGGTGCCAGCGGAGCTTTGCGCGCTGGGGACGGCACCTGTCTGCACCTCGTAAGTGTACCGGTTGCTCGCCTCAAGCGGCTGCCCCTGGCTGTCCTGTTCAAGCAGCAGGCCAATACCAAGATGCCTCAGCATCTGCACCTCGAAACGACGCAGCACAGGTTCAGCCGGCAAGCGCTCGCTGAGCCCCTGGATCGCCGAACCATAGTCCTCAAACAGCGCCACACAGGCATCTTGGCGCGCAGTCAGCTTCTGCACCAGTTCATTCAGATAGAGACCACAGTACAGGTTGCGCCCGGTCAGGGGTCGGGGATGGCCGCACGCTTCCGCCCTGCTCAACGTCAACACCTCGCCGCGCCCGCTTAATGCGACCTGCAATGGTTGAAAGGCCTGTACGGGCGTCTGCTGGCGCCTTGCCCGGAGCGCCCCCTTGGCGACACATGCGACACGGCCGCTATTGCGCGCCAGAAGTTCTATCAGCAGGCTGCTGTCACCATAGCGACGGGCATGTAGTATATAGGCAGCCTGCAGATTGGCGGCTTGCAACCCGTCAGTCCGAATAACCGAGTTTGACCAGGCTGGCCTCGTCGCTTGACCAACTCTTTTTGACTTTGATCCATACCTCCAGATGCACACGGGTCTGGAAGAAGTCGTTCATTGCCTTGCGCGCAGCCGTCGCCGTTTCTTTCATCGCCTGTCCATCCTTGCCGAGCAGAATTGCTCGCTGGCCTTCGCGTTCCACCCAGATTATCGCAGCGATATTGTAGCGGCCATCGGCTTCCTCGAAGCGCTCGATCTCGACAGTCACCGCATACGGCAGTTCGCGATGATAGCGCCGGGTGATCTGTTCCCGCAGCAGCTCTGCCGCGAAAAAACGTTGCGAACGATCGGTGATCTGGTCATCGGGAAAGGCCGCCTCCCCCTCCGGCAGGCGGCGCAGGACAGCCTGGATCAATGCCTGCGTATTGTCCTGGCGCAGCGCCGATACCGGTACGATATCGTCAAAGTTGTAGCGATCGCTGAGATCCTGCAGAAATGGCAGGAGCTGTTCTTTGGGCTCGACGAGGTCGACCTTGTTGACCACCGCGATGGTCGGCACGGCCGCTTTCCCGATCGCATTGAGTACACGTTCATCTTCGCGGGTCCAGGCCAGCGCCTGGACCACTAGAACAATCACATCGACGTCGAGCAGGGCGCTGTATGCGGTTCGATTCAGATAATGGCCCATTGCCTTGTCGCCGCGATCGTGTATCCCCGGCGTATCTACGAAGACGACCTGCCCGCTATCCTGCGATAGTATGCCGAGAATACGGTGCCTCGTGGTCTGCGGCTTGTGCGAGGTAATGGCAAGCTTCTGGCCAATGAGGCAGTTCAGCAGCGTGGATTTGCCGACGTTCGGCCGTCCGACCAAGGCGGCATACCCGCTGTGAAAACTCATGAGGTGGCGCCCTCCAGCTGGTGCAGCATGGCGCGCGCCGCAGCCTGTTCGGCCCTGCGGCGACTCGCACCTTCGCCCTCGGTATCGTCGGTGAGCCCCGTACGGCAGACCACTCTGAACATCTGATCGTGTTGATCCCCGCTGATGTCGATTACGTCATACCTCGGCAGTGGTTTTCCCAGCGCCTGCAGAAACTCCTGCAGCCGGGTCTTGGGGTCCTTTTTTCGCGCCTCGGGCGTCGGATCGGTCAGCCGATCACCCATCAACCGCCGCACCAGGGCACGCGCCTCCTCCATACCGCCATCGAGGTAGACCGCGGCGATGATCGCCTCGACGGCGTCCGCAAGAATGGAATCGCGCGTATGGCCACCACTGCGCAGCTCGCCGGGCCCCAATTTGAGAATGCTACTCAATTGCAGCTCGCGGGCTATGTGGGCCAGGGTCTCCCGCCTGACCATGTGGGCACGCATACGGCTGAGCTGCCCTTCGCTGGCATCAGTCATTCGGGCGTACAGATTATCGGCCACTTCAAAGCCAAGTATCGCGTCGCCGAGAAACTCCAGGCGCTCGTTATTCTTGGCGCCGAGACTGCGATGCGTCAGGGCCCTTTCGAGCAGTCCTATGTCGTTGAATTGATAAGCGATGCGCTCCTGCAGTCGCTTCATGGGGGCGGGATCAGCGCCGACTCCGAAAACACCATCAGGATGGACACATTGCCGGCAACGGGTTTGCGCACCTCGTAATCCACGATGAAACGGGTACCGAACTTCTCTTTTTTAAGCTTGATCGAGTCCCGGTCGAATTCGTAGACGCTGTTGATCTTCAGTCGCTTTATAAAGGATTTCTTCATCTCCCCGGCCGACATCTTTCTCACCGTACGATCGTTTTCCATATTCTTCAGGACCTGCTTGATCGAGTAGTTCTCGACATAGGTGGGGATCATCTTGATCCCAATCAGGATGAAAAACACCAGGATACCCAGCACGACGAGCCAGGACAGCATCGTCATACCGGTTTGTTGTTTGAGCAGAGCTTTTGGGTTCATGGAATCGGATCCTGCGCTGACAATTAGTAGTTTAACGGCAGATACACGACCTGGCTTGAAAAGCTATTTTTTTTCAATCCGCTATCGAGCCTATCCGGCCAAGATCGAGGAATCCGCTGCGCTGCCAATCCCAGCTCAACCACACAAAGAATGCCTTGCCCACTAGGTTCTCCTCGGGCACGAAACCCCAACAGCGACCATCGTTACTGTCGTCCCGGTTGTCCCCCACCATAAGATAGTGGCCCTCTGGTACGCTGACCTCGCGGTACCCCAGGAAGCCGCAGGAGGGGCTGAAATCCGGTGCCAGGGGATTGACGAGCACGGAATGCTCGCGGTCACCCAGGGTCTCCCGGCCTTCGACGGAGCCTAACGCCCGCATTCCCGAACCTTCCGGCCGGTATTGGCCGATCGGCTCTATGGGTGCCGGCTCGCCATTGATGAACAGTGTCTTGTTCTGGTACCGCACGCGATCGCCCGGCAATCCGACCACCCGCTTGATGTAATCCAGGCGCGGATTGACCGGCCAGCGAAAGACCACGATATCGCCGCGCTCGGGCTCGCCAAGTTCGACCAGCTTCGTCTTGGTGACCGGCAGACGCAACCCATAGGTGAACTTGTTGACCAGGATGAAATCGCCCACCAGCAGGGTCGGCATCATCGAACCGGAGGGGATGCGAAAGGGCTCTACCAGGAAGGCGCGCAGCAAGAGCACGATCACGAAGATGGGAAAAAATGACCGCGCATACTCAACAGTCGTAGGTAGTTTGTCCTGGCCTTTGCCCTTGATCAGCCGATACAGCAACCAGACTGCGCCGCTCACAACGGACGCGAGGGCAAGCGCCGGTTCGATGCCAAAGGTCATCACGACCCAGATCAGCAGGGCAAAAAAGGCAAGTATCAGGGTTGTTTGCATTCTACTTCCTAGGCCGAAAAGTCCGCGTGTGCGGTGCCTGTAATACTAATCAATTGTCCTTGCCTACCTGCAGCACGGCGAGAAACGCCTCTTGAGGAATCTCGACCCTGCCGACCTGCTTCATGCGCTTTTTCCCGGCTTTCTGTTTCTCGAGAAGCTTGCGTTTGCGTGTAACGTCACCGCCATAGCACTTCGCTGTCACGTTCTTGCGCAACGCCTTGACGGTAGAGCGTGCGATGACCTTGCTGCCGATTGCCGCCTGGATGGCGACCTCGAACATCTGGCGTGGAATGATTTCCTTCATCCGTTCGGTGAGCTCGCGGCCGCGCGTCTCCGCCGTGTCGCGATGCACAATTAGCGACAATGCATCGACCCGCTCGGCGTTGATCAGGATATCGAGCTTTACCAGCGATGCGGTCTCGAAGCGCTTGAATTCGTACTCAAACGAAGCATAGCCGCGACTGACCGACTTCAGTCTGTCGAAGAAATCGAGCACCACTTCATTCATCGGCAACTCGTAGACCAGTTGAACCTGCCCGCCCAGGTACTGCAGGTTCTTTTGTGTACCACGCTTCTCGACGCACAGTCCTATGACATTGCCCAGATGGTCCTGCGGCACAAGGATATGGGCCTCGATGATGGGTTCGCGAATCTCCCGGTACTTGCCCGCGTCCGGCAATGCGGCCGGGTTGTCAATCTGTACGACGCTGCCATCGTTCATCTCGACCTGGTAGATAACGGTCGGTGCAGTCGTTATCAGGTCTAAATCATACTCACGCTCCAGCCGCTCCTGGACGATCTCCATGTGCAGCATGCCGAGGAAACCACACCGAAAGCCGAAACCAAGTGCCTGCGAGGTCTCCGGTTCGTAATGCAGGGCTGCGTCGTTGAGCTTGAGCTTCTGCAGCGCATCGCGAAAAGCATCGTAGTCGTCGGAGCTGACGGGATAGAGGCCGGCGAATACGCGCGGGCGCACCGCACGAAAGCCGGGCAAGGGCGCGGCGGCCCTGTCGTTTTCCAGGGTCAATGTGTCCCCGACCGGGGCACCATCAACCTCCTTGATGCCGGCGATGACGAATCCAACCTCCCCGGTGCCAAGCACGTTCTTTGCCAGGCGCTTGGGCGCAAATACACCCACTTTCTCCACCTGATAGACGCGTCCCGTTGACATGACCCGCATCTTGTCCTTCGGCCTGATGGCGCCATTGACTACCCGGATCAGCGAAATGACGCCGAGGTAGGAGTCAAACCATGAATCGATGATCAACGCCTGGAGTGGCGCATCGGCGTCGCCACGGGGGGGCGGTATATGCGCAACAAGCGCCTCCAGAAGATCCGGGATGCCCAGGCCGGTCTTGGCGCTCACGTGCAGCGCGTCAGCGGCCTCTATGCCAATGATCTCTTCGATCTCGGTTACAACGCGCTCGGGTTCTGCCGACGGCAGATCGATCTTATTGAGGACCGGCAAGACCTCCAGGCCCTGCTCGATCGCGGTGTAGCAGTTGGCGACACTCTGGGCCTCAACGCCCTGCGCGGCATCGACCACCAGGAGCGCCCCCTCGCAGGCTGCCAGCGAGCGCGATACCTCGTAGGAAAAATCCACGTGTCCCGGTGTGTCGATAAAGTTCAGCTGGTAGGTCTCGCCGTTGTTGGCGACATAGTTCAGGGTTACCGACTGGGCCTTGATGGTGATCCCGCGCTCGCGCTCCAGGTCCATGGAATCGAGTACCTGGTCTGCCATTTCGCGCTCACTCAAGCCGCCGCACAGCTGGATGAAGCGATCGGCGATGGTCGATTTCCCATGGTCGATGTGCGCGATAATGGAAAAGTTTCTGATGTGACTGAGATCGGTCATGGAGGTCCGTCAAGAGGAGCCGGGGCGTACGAAAAAACGGAACTTTCCGACGGAAAGTTCCGTTTTGGCTGCGAACCCACGCTAACGCGCCACGATTATAGCGGATTCACGACACCACCGAAATACTCCGCCAGACGCTCGCAGTCTGGCGCCAGCGTGCAGATGGTCTGCGTACCGGCCAGCAGCACCGGGACCAGCTCACCATAAGCCTCGCGCCATTCATCACGTTGGTCGACATCACGCCACTCCACGCGCTCCGCCTGCGCGGGCCACCGCTGGTACAGCAAGGCAGCCAGCTCCTCGCAGAGGTGGCAGCCATCGCGGTAGTAGCACACCAGAGCCGACAATCGGACTAGCCTGGCAGGCGCAGCGCCATGAATAGCGGGTTATCGCCGCGCCTCACCAGTACCGCAACAGTGCGCTTCTCATCCGCCGACTCGATCAGCTCACGCAGGTGCTCCGCACTCTTCACCTCGACGCCGTCAAACATCAGGATGATGTCGCCGCGCCGAATACCGGCATCCTGCGCAGCACCCGGTGAAATATCGCTGATCAGCGCGCCGCCGCTTTCCTCCAAGCCCAGCTCCTCACGAACTTCAGACTGAATATCGATCACCGCGAGCCCCAGCTGCTCGATCTGGGCGGGCTCGGCCTTCGCGGGCATCTGCGGTACCTCGGGCTCTTCATCCGCCAGCCGGCCGACGAAGACATCGACATTGCGCTGCTTGCCATTGCGTAAGACACGCAAGGTGGCCTTTTCATCGATACGGGTGGTCCCTACCAAAGGCGGCAGCTGGCTCGAGTTCAGCAGCTTCGTGTCGTTGAAAGCAAGAATGACGTCGCCGACCTGCAATCCGGCCTTTTCTGCAGGCGAATCGGGCATGATCCTCGATATCAACGCGCCATGTGGCTGATCGAGACCAAAGGACTCGGCAAGGTTTCGATCGACATCCTGAATCAGCACGCCCAGGTAACCGCGTGCCACCTTGCCGTTCTCGCGCAGTTGATCGGCGACATTCACGGCAAGCTCAATGGGGATGGCGAAGGACAGCCCCATAAAACCGCCGGTACGGCTGTAAATCTGCGAGTTGATGCCTATTACCTCGCCATCGAGGTTTATCAACGGCCCCCCAGAGTTGCCCGGGTTGATCGCCACGTCGGTCTGGATGAATGGCACATAGTTCTCGCTGGGTAGGCTGCGCCCCTTCGCGCTGACGATTCCCGCCGTCACGGTGTGGTCAAAACCGAATGGCGAGCCTATAGCGAGCACCCATTCACCGACCTTGAGGTCGTTGCTCTTGCCGATCTTAACGGTGGGAAGGTCATTTGCGTCGATCTTGATCAGGGCCACGTCACTGCCCTTGTCCGAGCCTATGACCTTGGCGTCATAGAAGCGCCGATCACTGAAACGCACCTGGATCTCGTCGGCATCTGCCACCACGTGATGATTGGTCAGGATATAACCGTCTGGAGAAATCACGAAACCGGACCCGAGAGATCGACTCTCGCGCTCGCGCTCCCCAAAGTCCTCGATCCCGCCCTCTCCTTCGCCGAAAAAGTGCTTGAACAGCTCGCTGAACGGCGAGCCTTCCGGGATATCCGGGAGCTTGAAATCCTTGGGCATGCTTCGCCGCACCACGCTTTTCTGCTGCGTGCTGATATTGACGACCGCCGGGCTGTTTGTCGCTGAGAGCTCGGTAAAATCCGGCAGCCTGTCCGCCTGAGACGTGCCGGCCGCCAGCAACAGCGCAAATAGCCAGCCGAGCGCCTGGAACTGGGTTCGATTTATCATAGTGTGGTGCATTCCTAATCTCTAGTATGAGGTGATTGCGACGGCGGCATCCCGAGACCGCCGAGCGGATACGCTGTTGGCGGTTGCATTATGCGCAGCAGGCGCACCCCGTGACGATCGCCTGCGGCACGGGCGGCGGATCGGCGACGCACAAACGCCAAGGCAGCGCTCAGAGCCGTGAGACCGCCCAGAATGCCGCCAAGTTCCGGGTGTGCCCCGAGCATTGAAAACACCGATTCGCCCAGGATCCCTCCAGCAAGCAGCCCCGCCAGAGGCAGTGCGTAAAGCAGCAGGGAACTGCGCTGCAGCAGTTGTTCATCGACCCCGACGACAACCGCGTCGCCGGGGCGGGCACCGATTCGGTTGTCGACAAAGAATGTCAGCTCGCGTTTAGGGAACAAGGCTGTAAGCCATTTCGTGCTGCAGCCGCCCTGGGCGGCGCAGGAACCGCATGAGCGATCAGGGTCAGGGGCAACCTGCGCCCAACCACCAGCGGCGCGCAAGACACGTCCGCGCTCTTCGATCATGGCCTGGCAGGCCGGATATGTTGCGCGAACATCTGCAGCGTCTTGATCGGCACCTCGCCGACCACTATCACCTCGTGCTCGTCGAGAGAGCGGCCTATGGCACTGGCTGCTCCGCGCTGGGAGACCCCGTCGAACTCGCCGCCATGCCTGGCAGGCTGCACATAGACCGAAACGGTGGCCAATCCGTCCGAAAATATGAAATGCTCGAGTGGGCCGTCCGCCGCATTTTCCGACCGACGGCGGTGAACGTTCAGCTGAAACCCGGTCGGCAGATCGTCGAACATCCAGGCAGGCGGCGCGAGTCGCTCGCTGGACCAACCTTCGACCGGCTCGGCTTGGGCCATCTGCATCGCAGAGATATCACGCTCAATCGGTGTGATGGCCTGACCGACCCGGAGCTCGACAAACATCATCTGCGAGACGATCCTCTGGGAATCGTCGAGCATCTCTGATCGCAGTGGCAGGTTGCTGGCCTTGTCGACATACAACCGATAACCGAAGCGAAGGTCGTCGCGTGGCTGTATCAGCACCTGATGGGCCTCTCTACCCGCGACGCGGGCCGGCTCGAGCAGCTCCACGCGATAGGTGGCGTCGAGTTGCGCCCCGCTGACTCCGCGCAGAGGCGAAAACGACCTGCCGTTGGCGCGGCGCCCGATGTTGATGTGCTGGTCTTTCCCAGGCACCAGGCAGGCGATGGCCTCGTCGCTGCGGATGAACTCCCGCGGTTCGCCGTTCAGCGCGACTACACGCTCTTTCTCTGCGCCGTCATCGGCGCGATGAACAATATACATCGCATCGAGCTGCTCGCCCGTCTGGACGACGAAACGCCCTTCATAGTCGAGTGTGCGCACTGCCTCGTTCATACGCTCGAGCAACTCGTGTGGTAGCAGATCTCCGGCGTGGCCGGCAATCGACAGCAGCAGGCCGCCGATGCCGACGGCGGCGAGTCTAGCGGTCGCCATAGTTCGCGAAACCGATATGCGGCACGGGGCCGTGGATACCGGTTCGACCGCCGAACTCATGGTGCTCTATCACCAGTCGGTTGAGCCGCTCCTCGAGGTCCGTATCGAGCGCCTGCCAGCGCACCCCCGATCCCGCAGCTCGCGGAGGCTGGCCGTCCGCTGGTGCTGTCGACGCCACGAGCGCCGGACGCAGGGTGGCCTGCTCGGGGCTCGTTTCCGCCAGCTGCATCGGCTGTGCGATCTCCCCGGATGAGGTCAGGAGCTGTGGCGCCAGGACGACGGCCAGCGTGGCGACCGAGGCGGCTACCGCCAGGCCAGCGGCCGGTCGCAGCCAATGACGTGCTCGTCGGGGGGGCGCCAAGATCGCAGGCTCGACTCGCAGCGCCTCGCGAACCCGAGAGGAGACCTGCAGCGCCAGCACGGCAGATTCGCCGCGCATCACGTCGCCGATCAAACGGTAGCGCGCAAACCGCTGCCGTTCCTCGTCATCCGCCGCCAAGTTCGCCCAGATGGCGGCTTGCTGTGTTGACCGGTCGAGCTCTCCGTCAAGTAACGCAGAGGTCAACTCACCGACTATCTTGTTCTTCACCCTGATTCCTCACTTACGGCGCCAACAAAGGTTTGAGTCTGGTATCGATCGCCTCGCGGGCCCGAAAAATCCGTGATCGTACGGTGCCGATCGGACACTCCATCGCCTGCGCGATCTCCTCATATGTCAACCCATCCAATTCTCGGAGCGTTATCGCGGTCCGCAGATCATCCGGCAGATCGTCCAGTGCCTTTTGAATGGTCTGCGCAATCTCCCCTTGCAGTGCCAAACGCTCCGGCGTATCCGTCTCCTTCAGCGGCGTACCCAAGTCCATTTGCTCTGCGGTCTCGGCCTCTATGTCGTCACCTGGCGGTCTCCGTGACTGGGCGGCAAGATGGTTTTTGGCCGTATTGATCGCTACCCGATAAAGCCAGGTGTAGAACGCACTGTCGCCCCGGAACTTTGGAAGGGCGCGATATGCCTTTATGAAGGCCTCCTGTGTAACGTCCAGCACCTCGGACTGGTCGCGAATGTAGCGGGAGATCAGATTCGCGACCTTGTGCTGGTACTTCAGCACCAGCAAATCGAACGCCTTTTTGTCTCCGCGCTGGACCCGCTCTACCAGAAGCTGATCGGCCTCTTTTTCCGCGCTCACAACGACAGCGCTCCAGACCGCAAAGGAGTGCGCGCAGGCGTTCCGCAGGTATTGACCAGGGCACGCAGGCAAAGTTCTCCGGCATGTGGAAAAAACGCGAGTTCGGGCATGATTTGCTCTATGCGGCAGTCCAGGCTGCTGGGCGGGGCCGGTGTCACCCCAGCGTGACGCGGCCCAGCGTAGCGTCTACTCTTGCGAAGGTGAGCAGAAGTGTACAGCCCGCGCCGAAGTATAAAGCTTAATTATGGCCGCACGACCAAAGGCTATCAATTTACATGAATCAACCACACAGCCTGGTTTTTGACGTCTTGATCATCGGCAGCGGGGCGGCCGGCCTCAGCCTGGCGCTGCGCCTCCCTCCAGGCGTCAGCGTCGGCTTAGTCTCCAAACGCGAGCTGGAAGAAGGCAACACGCTGTATGCCCAGGGCGGCATCTCCGCGGTACTGGGCACCCATGATTCCGTCGACTCACACGTTCAGGATACCTTGGATGCCGGTGGGGGCTTATGCGACGAGGAAATCGTGCGCATGGTCGTCGAACACGGGCCGGGGAACATTGGATGGCTGTTCGACGAAGGTGTCGAGTTCACCCGGTCGCCGCCGACCGGTGATTCCGGTTACCACCTCACACGCGAGGGCGGACATAGCCGCCGCCGGGTAGTCCATGCAGACGACGCCACCGGGCGAGCCGTGGAGACGACCTTGGCCCGGCGGCTCGATTCGCACCCGAATGTCAGCGTCTTCGAGCACCATATTGCGATCGATCTGGTTTGTGGAGAACAGCACGAGGAGCGGCGTTGTCATGGTGCCTACTTGCTGAATATCGCCTCTGGGCACGTTGTCAGCGTCGCCGCGCGCTGCGTCATATTGGCCACCGGCGGCGCCAGCAAAGTCTATCTCTATACCAGCAATCCGGACGTCGCCACCGGCGATGGCATCGCGATGGCGTGGCGGGCCGGTTGTCGCGTAGGCAATATGGAATTCATCCAGTTTCATCCGACCTGTCTGTACCATCCCGCGGCGAAATCCTTTCTCATAAGCGAGGCAGTCCGCGGTGAGGGGGGGAAGCTACTGCTGCCCGACGGTTCGCGCTTCATGGATCGCTTCGATGAGCGCGCGGAACTGGCGCCGCGAGATATCGTGGCGCGGGCGATCGACCATGAGATGAAACGCCTCGGCATCGAATGCGTTTACCTGGATATCAGTCATAAACCCGCAAGTGAGATTGAGCGTCTTTTTCCGACCATTCACCGACAGTGTCTGGAACTCGGTTTCGACATGCGCACACAGCCACTTCCGGTCGTTCCGGCGGCCCACTACACCTGCGGTGGCGTCAGCACCGACCGCGCGGCGCGTACCGATCTCAACGGACTATATGCGATCGGCGAAACTGCCTACACAGGGCTTCATGGCGCCAACCGGATGGCCAGCAATTCGCTGCTCGAATGCCTGGTGTTCAGCGAGCTTGCCATGACCGATATTCTCGACGAGCTGGTGCGCACAGATATACCGAGCTTCGATATCGCCCCCTGGGACGAAAGCCGGGTTACCGACTCCGACGAGGAGGTCGTCGTCTCGCACAACTGGGAAGAGCTGCGCCGCTTCATGTGGGATTACGTCGGTATCGTGCGCAGCAATAAGCGTCTTGAGCGGGCCCGACGTCGAGTAGATCTGTTGCGACACGAGATCGAAGAGTACTACGGCAACTTCCGCGTCTCGAATGACCTGCTCGAGCTGCGCAACCTGGTCGATGTCGCGGGATTGATCATCGTATCGGCGCAGCGTCGCCGCGAGAGCCGCGGTCTGCATTACAACCTCGATTTTCCGGACCGGGACGAAAATCAGGCAGCACCGACCATTCTTATACCGGACAACTATGTGCCGCGACGCCCGCCCGATTGAATCTAAGATGCACGGAACCGACCCAGCCAGCGACGCAGTTGCCAGTGCGCGGTCTCGGGTAGCGCCCGACCCGGCACGAACAGGTCCACGCGCTCGCCGGCGACGCCCTCAAGTCTGGCGCTGACCAGCCAAGGTCTCAGCACGCCGATCCGCAATTCTCTCACCGTCAGCGAGGAACCGTCGGCAAGCTGACAGCTGATTCCACGATCGAGTAGTGGTCCGATAGCAACTGGTCGCCGCCGCAGAAAACGATGCCATTGCCAAAACCCAAGCAATATCACCAGCAGTGCGAGAAACAGCCGCCAGGGCCACACTACCGGACACGCGAGCACAGCGAGGCAGACCGAGACAACGAGCAGCGGACCGCCGAATCGGAGTTCTGGCCCCAGTGGAATTTGTACAGCTTGCATACGATCTCCCTATCGCCTCGAGCAGCCTCCTGCTGCGCTACCGACGTGCGGCGCTGAACAGCTGGTAAAAATTATCCGCGGAAAGTTGCGCCAGGTATTCCGTGGAGACGCCGCGCAGTCCCGCGATGGTGTCGGCTACCTTATCCACGTAGCGGGGTTCATTTGACCTGCCCCGAAAGGGCACGGGCGCCAGGTAGGGTGAATCCGTCTCGATCAGAATGCGATCATCTGGCACTTGCGCCGCCACCTCGCGCAGAGACGCGGCGTTCTTGAAGGTCACAATGCCGGAAAACGAGATATAAAAATTCAGCTCGAGCGCCGCCTTCGCCATCTCCCAGGTCTCGGTGAAGCAGTGCATTACGCCGCCCACCGCCTGCGCCCGTTCTTCGCGCAAGATGGCGATTGTGTCCTCCCGGGCATCACGTGTGTGAATAATCAAAGGCTTTTTTGCCTCGTGCGCAGCCCTGATGTGGGTTCGGAAACGTTCACGTTGCCAACCGAGGTCGCCATCGGCACGAAAGTAATCGAGACCGGTCTCACCAATGGCCACGTTCTTCGGATGTCTCGCGAGCTCGACGAGCTCTTCGACCGCCGGCTCTCGCCGATCATGCTCGTTGGGATGGACGCCGACCGAGACCGACACCTCGGGGTAGGGCTCGACCAGGTCTAGCATCATCGGATATGACTCCAGGTCGATAGAGACACACAGCAGGTGTGAAACACCCGCTGCGCGCGTTGCAGTCATTAGCTCCGAGAATTCGCCGTCATAAGGCGCCAGGTCCACCCGGTCAAGGTGGCAGTGAGAATCGACCAGCATGGAGTCACATGGTGTGGGTCGGTTTGTCCGACTTCAGCGCGCCGGCCAGATAGCCCTCGATTTTGTTGCGGGCCATTCCGCCATCCTGATCGCTGAACTGTACGCCGATCCCGGCCGCCCGATTACCCTCTGCGCCGACCGGTGTTATCCAGATTATTCGCCCGGCCACCGGGAGACGCTCGGCCTCTTCCATCAGGCTCAGCAGCATGAAGACCTCGTCGCCGATGCTGTACTTTTTCGTTGTCGGGATGAACAGCCCGCCGTTTTTGACGAACTGCATGTAGGCCGCGTAAAGGGCATTCTTGTCCTTTATCGTCAGCGAAAGGATCCCCTGCCGTGCGCGCGGCACGCTGGACACGGACATCTCAGTGACCTCCCGGGCGGGTGATTTGTAACCAGCGGTTTGCAATATGTTCGAGTAGCATTGGTCCGTTCAGGTTGTGCGACAGCTCGCGGTCGGCGCGAAGAAGCTGGTCGTTGAACCCGTATAGCGACTTTAATTCTATGCCCTGCCCCAGGGTTTGCAAATCTTCACTCAGCGCCGGGTGGTAGAGCAAGGCACCGGACAGCCCGTTTGCCAGCCTGATCAGGTCCGTGAGACAACGTTTTAGACCGCCCAGTACCGTGGTTAGCGGCCGTTTTTCCCATTCTTCAATAATTTGTAACGGATTGACCTGACGTCGCTTCAAGGCGCTGAGTTCCCGGCACAGGTCTCTTCCCTCTTCGAGCCAACCCTGCTCTCTAGCCTGCAGGGCTCGCAGCGGCGCGCCGCCGCTGAGTGCCAGCAATTGATCGAGTTCTTCTTCCGGTGCCGCCTGTCTCAGCCAGTCGCGCACCAGCCCCGCAGGCGGAACGGGAAATCTAACGGTTAGACAACGACTGCGAATAGTCGCCGGCAGCCGGTCGGGGTGGGAACTCACCAGCACCAGAATGGATCGCGCCGCCGGTTCTTCCAGTGTCTTCAACAGCGCATTGGCGGCCGCCCGATTCATCATGTCCGCGGGGTCAATAACGAATACCCGATGCCCCCCATCCTGGGCCGCTAGGACGCTCTTGGCCGTCAACGCGCGGATCGCATCGATCTTTATCATCCTTCCGGGCTCTTCGGGCTGGATAAAATGGAGGTCTGGATGGGTGCCCGCCAGCACCAATCGACATGCCCTGCAGGCCCCACAGGAATCGCCTCGCTCGTTGGGTTGAACGCAGACCAGGGCATGCGCGAGCCGTCTGGCAAAATCCCCTTTACCGAGTCCCGGTGGTCCGGTCAGTAAAAAGGCGTGCGGCAACCGCAGTGCTCCATGGGCGACCATGATGCGGTGCCATTGCTCGGCGTGCCAGGGATGAGTATCGGCCCGGTTCATGCGTTGGCGTCGAGAAAGCTGCCGATCTGAGCACTGACCTGTTGCAAGACGTTCGCAAGCGGCTGCGAGGCATCAATGACCCGAAAACGTTCCGGCATGGCGGCCGCCAAGTCAAGGTATCCTTCACGTACCCGCTCGAAAAATGCCAGGGCCTCGCGCTCGAAGCGATCGGGCGTCGAGCGCTTTCCCGCACGCTGCAAACCCAGTTCGACGGGGAGATCCAGCAGCAGCGTCAAATTCGGTCGGCGTGTGCCCTGCACCCAGTCTTCCAACGCCGCTATCCGCGCCAGGTCGATGCCACGACCGTAGCCCTGATAGGCGTAGGTTGCATCGGTGAAACGATCGCACAATACCCATGAGCCGGATGCCAGGGCAGGCTCAATCTGCGCGGCCAGGTGCTCGGCACGCGCGGCGAACATTAACAGGAGCTCTGTGTCCTGAGCCATACCCGCATGACGATGCCCCAGCAACAGTGCACGCAGATCCTCGCCCAACGGCGTGCCGCCCGGTTCACGTGTCACCAATAACGATAACCCACGTGACCGAATATGCTCCTCTATGCGCCCCAGACAGCTCGTCTTGCCCGCCCCTTCGATGCCCTCGACTGTGATGAAGCGTGGCAGCCAGTTCATCGTTTCAGCTGGTACTTGCGGACCGCTGCGTTGTGTTCGACGAGAGTCTCGGAAAACACATGGGATCCGTCGCCCGTCGAGACAAAGTACAGAGTCTTTCCCGGCGCAGGATCGACTGCAGCGCGCAAGGCATCGCGACCTGGCATGCAGATGGGCGTCGGTGGCAGCCCGGCATGGAAATAAGTGTTGTAAGGCGTATCTTCGCGCAGATCCGCCCGACGAAGGTTACCATCGAAGCGCTCACCCATGCCGTAGATGACCGTGGGATCGGTCTGCAGTTTCATCCCCTTGCGCAACCGTCGCGTAAAGACGCCGGCAATTTCCGCTCTTTCGTCCGCCTGGCCGGTCTCCTTCTCTACAATGGACGCGAGAATCAGGGCCTCATAGGCGTTCTTCAACGGCAGGTCCTCGGACCTGTCGGCCCATGCCGCCGCCAGCTCGTCGTCCATCTTGCGCTGGGCGCGGCGCAAAAACTCCAGATCCGTCATGCCGCGGGCGAAATGATACGTATCGGGAAAGAACCGCCCTTCCGGATGAGCACCCGGGAGACCCAGACGATTCATCAGTTCCTGATCATCGACCCCACCCAGGGTATGCTGCAGTGCGTCATGCGCTGCGACCGCAGCGCGGACCTGCCGAATATTCCACCCCTCGAGCAGGGTGAGGCTGTAGCTAACGGATTGCCCGGAGACCAGCAGCGCCAATAAAGTAGCGGGAACGAGATCCGCAGTTAGCCGGTATTCACCGGCGCGAATCCGTTCGGCTTGCCCGGTGAATTGTCCGTACCACTGCAAATATTGCGCTTTCTTGATTATTCCAGCGGCCTGAAGATCCTCGGCCACTGACGCCAATGTAGCGCCCCGCGGCACCTCGTAAATCACGCTGCCCTGCGCGATCGTCAGCGGCGTCCGCCGGAAATCGTCGTACTCCATCCATGCCCACCCCATCAGCAGGCTGCCGATGATTACCAGTAGACCCATCAGTTTGTTCATGGTGGCGGGCTTGCGGGCTCAGCGATGTGGCACAGACGTCGCGCCCCAACCATCGCTGGGTGCTCCTCGAACCGCATGTCATAGGCAGTCTGTTCAAAGTGGCCGACACGCACTACCCCAATCAGCGAATTGGTCAGAAAGACCGCATCCGCCGCATGCACATCATCCAGCGAAATCCGGCCCACCTCCACTGACCGATCCGCATGAGCGCCGGCGCCGAGCACGAGTGCGCGCACTACGCCCGCGATCCCGGCGGTGTCGACGACCGGTGTCCGCAGGCGGCCGGCCTGTTGTATGAAGAGATTACTCCTGGTGCCGCAAACCACGCGGTCATCCTGGCCCAGCATCAGCCCTTCATCGATCTCCGATGTCTGCCATTCGTTGCTTGCAATCACCTGGTCCAGGCGATTGAGATGTTTGATCTGTGCGAGTACCGGATTCTCGCTCAGGCGATGCGCGCACATACGCATGACCCAGGGCCGACCCTGGGGTCCTCCCGGCCAGGCTGAGATTCGCAGTATCCGTTTTGGCACGACATCGGCAGGCCTGCGATAGCCGCGCTCTGACGATCCGGCCGACCAAATAAACTTTAGAACCGCACGCGCCCGACCGGCGCAGAGGTCGCGACATTCCTCGCGAAGTCGGACGAAGTCAGGAAGCGGAAGGCGCAGTCGTCGGCAGCCCTCGCTGAGTCGCTCCATATGCGCATCCCAAAGGCAGGGCTCGCCATCCACGACGGCGATGGTTTCGAAAAGACCATCGCCGAATTGGCATGACCGCTCGTTGAGCCATCCGGCATTGGCTGCAGAGCCATCGACGAGCGCGTCACCGTGCATGAAAACGCGTGCCTCGACCCGATTTCCTACTGACGGTCAGTCGGTAAAACGACAGAAAACCAGGGTCCCGTTGGTTCCACCGAAACCAAATGAATTCGAGATGGCAGTGTCGATCCGAGCCTCGCGCGCGGTGTGCGGCACATAGTCCAGATCACATTGTTCATCAGGATCGTCGAGATTGATGGTCGGCGGCATTACCTGATCGCGTATCGCCAGGACCGTGAACAATGCCTCGGCACCGCCGGCGGCCCCGAGCATGTGTCCGGTCATCGACTTGGTGGAACTAACCGCCAGTTTGCGCGCATGATCACCAAACGCTGCCTTCACCGCCATGGTCTCAGCCACATCGCCGGCGGGCGTCGACGTGCCGTGTGCGTTGATATAGTCCACTCGATCCATGTTCAATCCCGCATCCGCCAGGGCCAAACGCATGCAATCGGCAGCACCCTCCCCATTTGGCGGCGGCGAGGTCATGTGATAAGCGTCGGAGTTCATCGCCGAACCGGCGAGTTCCGCATAGATTCGCGCACCACGTGCCTTTGCGTGCTCCAGTTCCTCTAGCACTAATATGCCGGCGCCATCGCTGAGCACAAAGCCATCACGGTCTTTATCCCACGGCCGGCTTGCCGCCTGTGGGTCATCATTGCGCGTCGAGAGTGCCCGCGCTGCCGCAAAACCGCCCAGACCGGTCGGCGATGTCGCCATCTCTGCGCCCCCAGCGACCATCATGTCGACCGTCCCGTACTGGATCATCCGCATTGCCTCCCCGATGTTGTGCGCACCGGTGCTGCAGGCGGAGACGATCGAAATGTTCGGTCCCTTCAGGCCGTGTAAAATAGACAGGTTGCCTGCGACCATGTTAATGATGTTCGCCGGCACGAAAAATGGCGAAATCTTACGCGGTCCGCCGCTGAGGTAGGCCCCGTAGGAGTTCTCGATTCCGGTCAACCCCCCGATGCCGGAACCGATCGCCACGCCTATGCGTTTGGCGTTTGCCTCGGTGATTTCGATACCGCTGTCTTTTATCGCCTGGACCCCTGCTGCGATGCCATAGTGAATAAAGGCATCCATCTTGCGGGCCTCTTTCTTGGGGATGTACTGTTCGACGTCGAAACCATAGATCGGGCCGCCGAACCGAACGCTAAAGGGCGCGATGTCAAAATGCGTGATTGGCTGGATACCGCTGCGACCGGAAACAATACTTTCCCAACCGCTGGCAACGTCAAGACCCACCGGCGCAACCAGGCCAAGGCCCGTGACGACAACCCTTCTCTCTGACATCTGGGAAGACCCCTATGGAAAGGACACTCTTAAGACCAAACGGCCAGGGTCCTGCGCTGCAGAACCTATGGCCGAATTTGAAAAGATCCGGACAAAATCAGCTGTGCGCGGTTACGTAATCGATCGCCTGCTGGACGGTCGTAATCTTCTCGGCCTCTTCGTCAGGAATCTCGGTTTCGAATTCCTCTTCGAGGGCCATCACCAGTTCAACAGTGTCCAGCGAATCGGCGCCAAGATCATCGACGAAAGAGGCCGCCGGCACCACTTCTTCTTCTTTCACACCGAGCTGTTCCACGACGATCTTCTTTACGCGTTCTTCGATAGTGCTCATTCTGTCATTTCCTCCAGAAATACGTGATCAGGGCGCCACGCGATGACGCGACATTGTATTCAGTTTATCCTTTGCTTCAAAGCGCTCAGACGCAATTTCAGTAATCCCTTAAACTGCAGCAAATGGCGGTAAATTCGGCCATCAGGTCATGTACATGCCGCCATTTACGTGAATGGTTTCTCCGGTCACGTACGCGGCGGCATCCGATGCGAGGAACGCGACCACAGACGCTATCTCTTCAGGGCGACCGAGCCGGCCGAGCGGGATGTGCCCAAGCAGCGTGGCACGTTGCGCGTCGGGCAGATCGCGCGTCATGTCGGTGTCGATGAAACCCGGCGCCACCGCATTCACGGTAATACCGCGCGACCCTACCTCTTGGGCGAGAGACTTCGTAAAACCCAACATCCCTGCTTTGGCTGCTGAATAGTTGGTCTGGCCCGGATTGCCGCTCGCGCCTACCACCGAGGCAATATTTATGATCCGTCCCGTTCTTGCCTTCATCATTGCCCGCAGGCAGGCCTTGGAGAGACGATAGACTGAACTCAAATTGGTGTTGATGACACTGTCCCACTCATCGGTTTTCATGCGCATCAATAGATTGTCGCGGGTGATGCCGGCGTTGTTGATCAGAATCGTGACCGGACTGAACGCCTCGGCGATCGCCGCGATGACGGTCTCTACCGAGTCATCGTCCCTCACATCCAGGCGCATCCCCTGACCCTTGATGCCTGCCTCCGAGAGGCGCCGCGAAATCGCCTCTGCCCCGGCATCGGTGGTCGCCGTTCCGACGACCGTCGCGCCTAGCCGACCAAGCTGGTCGGCGATGGCCTCACCGATTCCACGGCTGGCGCCGGTAACCAGCGCTATCTTCCCTTCAAGCATTGACTGCCTCCACAGCGTTATCGAGGCTCACAGGATCGACGACGGGGAGTGCCTGCAATGACTTGTCGATTCGCTTCACGAGCCCCGTCAAAACCTTACCCGGACCAGCCTCGACAACCAGCTCGACACCATGTTGTGTGAGCGCCTGGACGGTCTCCACCCAACGGACCGGGCTGAACAATTGTTCCACCAGCAAGTTTCTAATATCCTCGGGATCCGCCGCCTCAGCAGCGGTGACGTTGTGCAGCACCGGGGTACTGGGCGCATGGAACACCACGGCTTGCAGCGCTTGTGCAAGTCGCTGCGCGGCTGGTTTCATCAGCGCACAGTGGGAAGGAACGCTGACGTCCAGCAGCAGTGCGCGTTTCGCGCCCACTGCCCTGGCTATGTCTGTCGCACGGCTTACTGCCTCCGCATCGCCGGCGACTACGACCTGACCTGGTGAGTTGAAGTTTACCGCCTCCACGACCTGTCCCTGTGCAGCTTCCTCGCACAACTCCCGTACCTGCTTGTCATCCAGGCCAAGAATCGCCGCCATCGCGCCATGACCCGCCGGCACGGCTTCCTGCATCAGGCGACCGCGCTTTGCAACCAGTTGGACAGCGTCAGCAAGATCCAACACCCCTGCCGCTACCAGCGCAGTGTATTCACCGAGGCTGTGACCGGCCATCGCGAGCGGTGGTTGTTCAAGCCTTTCGTCGAGCACACGCATTACGGCAATCCCGGCGCACAACAGCGCCGGCTGTGTGTTCTGCGTCTCGTTGAGTTGCTCAATCGGCCCTTGTTGACTGAGCGACCAGAGATCGAAACCCAGGGCAACGGAGCCCTCTTCGAAGGTCATGCGAACCACGGGGTGGTCTTTGGCGAGGTCGGCCAGCATCCCGACCGCTTGTGAACCCTGACCCGGAAAAACAATGGCGAATTTTTTGCTCATCGAATGTCTTCTTAGAATTTCAGCAACACAGAACCCCAGGTAAAGCCGCCGCCGAATGCCTCGAGCAACAGCACCTCACCCGCCCGGATCCGCCCATCACGCACCGCCGTGTCGAGGGCCAGTGGGACCGACGCAGCCGAGGTATTGCCGTGCTGGTCTACCGTCACTACCACCTTGTCCATGGACATGTTGAGCTTGCGCGCTGTCGCATTAATGATGCGGATATTGGCTTGGTGCGGTACTAGCCAATCGACATCGGATTTCTTCATATTGTTGGCATGCAGTGTCTCGTCAACAATGCGTCCGAGGGTGTTGACCGCCATCTTGAATACCTCGTTACCCCTCATTTGCGTGTAATGCGGGTCGACTTCCGCATCTGGCATGCTGTATCCACGCGAAACGCCACCCGGGACGTGCAACAGCGTCTCATAGGCGCCGTCTGCATGCAGATGCGACGACAGTATTCCAGGCACTTCCGATGCTTCGATGATAACTGCCCCGGCCCCATCGCCGAACAGGACGCAGGTGTCGCGATCAGTCCAGTCCACGATACGGGAGAACGTCTCGGCACCAATCACCAGCGCGCAGCGCGCAGCGCCTGTCTTGACGAACTTCTCCGCCACGCTCAACGCATAGATGAAGCCCGTACAAACTGCCTGGACGTCAAAGGCCGCGCATCCATGGATGTCGAGCCGCTGTTGTACCAGGCAGGCGGAGCTGGGGAAGATTTTGTCTGGAGTTGTGGTTGCCAGAACAATCAAGTCGATGTCTTGCGGGCGCTTGCCTGCTGCATCGATGGCGCGGCGCGCGGCCTGCTCGGCGAGGTCGCAGGTTGTCTGATAGCTTTCGGCAATATGTCGCTTGAGAATCCCAGTGCGCTCGCGGATCCACTGATCGCTGGTGTCAACCATCGACTCGAGATCTTTGTTTGTCAGCACTTTCTCTGGCAGATAGCTGCCTGTCCCGGTGATCCTTGCAAAAATCGTCATGCGCTGGCCGAGACATCCAACTGCTGGCCTACCCGCTGCTGAATGCGATCGGCTATGTCTGCCAGCACCTCTTTCTTGGCGATGGCGATGGCGTTCTCAAAGGCCAGAGCGTCGGCGCCGCCGTGACTTTTCACGACGATGCCGCGCAAGCCGAGGAGGCTGGCGCCATTGTAGCGACGCGGGTCTATTCGACGACGCAGTGCGCGCAGCACCGGCAGAGCGGCAAGCCCGGCAAGCCGGGTCAAGAGATTGCGGTTGAACTCCGCCGCCATGAGATGCCGGAACAACTTTGCGACGCCTTCGGTATTCTTCAGCGCGACGTTGCCGACGAAGCCATCGGTGACCACGATATCGAGGTTGTCGCGCAGATAGATATCGTCGCCCTCGACGTAACCGACATAGTTCAACTCACTCTTAGAAAGCAGCTCGTGGGCCTCTTTCACCTGCTCGTTGCCCTTGATTTCTTCCTGGCCGATATTCAGAAGCCCCACGGTCGGTCGCTCCTTGCCGTCCACCGCCGAGACTAGCTCGGCTCCCATTACGGCAAACTGGAAGAGATGGGTCGCTTCACAGTCGACATTGGCACCGAGATCCAGGACCCAGGTCTTGCCTTTGACTGCGGGCAGCGAGGTGATGATCGCCGGTCTGTCGATGTGTGGCAGGGTCTTCAGAACAAATCGCGCCGTCGCCATCAATGCGCCCGTATTACCTGCACTCACGCAGGCATCCGCACGACCCGCCTTCACCAGATCGATTGCGACGCGCATGGAGGAATCTTTTTTGCCACGCAGTGCGCGCGAAGGAAGTTCATCCATACTGACTTCCTGGGTGGCGGGCTGCAGACTCAGACGCCCCGGCAGCCGGCCGTTTGGTAGGTTTTCACGGATCGCCGCCTCCCGCCCCACCAGCACAAGCTCGCAGTCCGTATCGTGTTTCAGAAAACGTAATGCCGCCGGTACCACCACACTGGGGCCGTGGTCACCACCCATGGCATCGAGCGCAATCGTGATTGATTGACTCATGCGTTCAAAAGCCGGCTTGCCAGTCCCTGAGGGCCGCCAAGGGCGACCCGCACCGGTCACTTGTCGACGACTTTGCGGCCGCGGTAGAAACCATCGGGGCTCAGGTGATGCCGCAGGTGCGTCTCGCCGGAGGTCGGGTCGATCGATAGCGACTCAGGCCGCAGCGCATCGTGGGAGCGTCGCATGCCACGCTTGGAAGGTGTCTTTCGGTTCTTCTGGACCGCCATTTTCGTCTCCTCAAAGACAATCAGTCTTGTTTGTCGTCGTCACTACGCCAAGTTGCCAGGGATGCGAAAGGATGCGCCTTGCTGCCCACATCGCCGATCGTCAGTTCGTCTGCCGCAGCATTGATCTGCTCAAGTTTCATCGCACAGGCATCGCTGCTATGCATCGGCGACGGCGGGATGGCCAGAATGAGCTCGTCCTCGATCAGCGATCGCAGTACCAACGCAGCATCTTCCACCAGCAGGGGGTCGACATCCTCGGGCAGCCGCTCCGCCTCGGCCGGCCCATCCACCACCACAAGCCTGGACTCGCCGTTCACCGGCAACGTCATGGTCTCGAGACAACGCTGGCACTGCAGCGCCAAAGTCGCCTGGACCTTCACGTGCACGGTGGCCCTGCGCGCCGCGTCTCGGTCGAACTCCAATACAAACGCCGCTTCTCCTTCCGTGGAAGTCAGAAGCGGCGCGAGTCGAGGCAGATCCGCCAGCGGGATCGCACCCTCATAGGCCTTGCCGAGCGCACACAGCCGCAACGGATCGGCGAAGTCGGGCAGAAGCGACAACATAAGCGCGGAATTATATGAAAAACCGTGCGATGCGGCAACAAAAAAGTTATGGATATCGGGCGTTTAGTGGGGCAGGCTCAGCCGCCAACGACGGCCAGCAAGACACCGGCGGCGACGGCCGAGCCAATCACGCCGGCCACATTCGGCCCCATGGCGTGCATCAGCAGGAAATTGTGGTGATTGGCCTCCAGCCCGACCTTGTTCACAACGCGTGCCGCCATCGGCACCGCCGATACGCCGGCGGCGCCAATCAGGGGGTTCACCGCGCCCTTCGAGAGCCGATACATCGCCTTACCCATCAACACGCCCGCAGCGGTGCCGATACAGAAGGCAGCGGCGCCCAGGGCCAGAATCCCGAGGGTCTCCAGGCTGAGGAACTTGTCCGCCTGCAGCTTCGATCCCACGGAAAGCCCGAGGATAATGGTTACCGCATTGATGATTTCGTTTTGCGCTGCCTTGCTCAATCGGTCCACGACGCCGGATTCGCGCAGCAGATTACCGAAGGTCAACATGCCGATCAGTGGCGCGGCAGACGGAAGAAACAGCAGACACAGCAGCAGTACCGTGAGCGGAAACAGGATCTTCTCGAGCTTGCTGACCGGACGAAGCTGCGACATCACGACCTGGCGCTCCGTCTTGCTGGTGAGAGCGCGCATGATCGGCGGCTGGATGATCGGTACGAGGGCCATGTAGGAATATGCGGCTACCGCAATAGCGCCGAGCAGGTCGGGGGCCAGCTTTGAGGCGAGGAAGATGGCGGTTGGGCCGTCGGCGCCGCCGATAATGGCGATTGCCGAAGCCTCGGCCAGGGTAAAATCGAAGCCCGGTACGATGTTCAGTGCCAACGCGCCGATAAGCGTTGAAAAAATGCCAAACTGCGCCGCGGCACCGAGCAGCAGCGTACTCGGCTTGGCGATCAGCGCGCTGAAATCGGTCAAGGCGCCGACGCCCATGAAGATCAGCAGCGGCGCCACGCCCGTACTGATCGCCACCTCGTAGAACAGCTGCAACATACCCGGCTCATAGCCCAGGTTTTGGGCCAGCGTCTGCGCGGCGCCAAGGGATGCGCCAGAGGCGTGTTTGACGGCATCGCCAAGCTGCGTCACGGGGACGCCGAGGATCTCTGCAAGTGCCGCGAGATGACTGGGATCGCCGGCCATGAGCAAATGCCCGACGGCATCCTCGGCAAGCCCGGCGACCGGTACGTTGGCAAGAATGCAACCAAAGCCTATCGGTAACAGCAGCAGCGGCTCGAATCCCTTGCGAATGGCGAGAAAGATCAGCAGCCCGCCGACCAGGATCATCAGCAGTTGCCCCCACCCCAGATTGGCAATGCCCATGGAGTGCCACAGGGCCTCGAGACCTTGTTCAAACATCAGTTCAGCTCAGGGTGAGGAGAATGTCGCCCACTTGGACCGCGTCACCTTCCTTGACCAGCACCGCCTGAACGGTCCCCGAATCCGGTGAGCGAACCTCGGTCTCCATTTTCATCGCCTCGAGGATCATAATCACGTCGCCGGAATTGACGACCTGACCAGCGGCCACATTGACCCGGAAGATGTTACCAGCGAGCGGCGCGGGCACACTGGTTGCGCCCGCACTCGGCGGCGCCGTTACCGGCCCCGGCTGCTGTGGCACGGGG
>JBATKF010000431.1:0-1523 GCA_049669185.1 Sedimenticolaceae bacterium
TCGCCCGGGACCGTCCACACGCCTTCCTCACGGTCGAACTCCGCCCATTTCGCTTCGCGGACCTCGCTGGTGCGCGCCAAGGTGAGGATCAGGAGCCGCAGTCCCAGCCGGGTTGCCGCGTCACCCTCGTAGGTCTCGAGAGCATGGAGGAAGGTCGGCAGCTCCTCGGCGGCGAGCGCGGTCTGTTGTCCCTTCTTGCGCGGCTTGAGGTGATTGCGTAGCTCGCTGGCCGGGTTGACCTCACGGTAGCCGAGCGCGACGGCCCGCGAGAACACGGCTCGTACACGCTGCAGCACGCGGGTCGCGATCTCGCCGGCGCCGCGGTCCTCGATGCCCTCGATCAGGGCCATGATTTCGCGCGGCTGGATCTCTTCAATAGGGCGCGCACCCAGCGTCGGCAGGATGTCAATCTCCAGGGACCGCCAAACCTGTGAAGCGTGTTTGCGCGTCCAGGCGGGTGCCTGACGTGTGTGCCAAGCCCTGGCAACTGCGAGGAAGGTCGGCGTCGACGAATCGAGAGCGTGCTTCTCTGCCTGCTTTACCGCGGAGGGGTCGTCGAGCTTGCGGGCGTCCTGCCACATGTCGCGTGCCTCGGCGAGGCTGAGCTTGGGTTAGGTGCCGAGGCTCAGGGTCTTCTCCCGCCCGTTGACGCGGTATTTGCCGCGCCAGTACTTGCCGCCGGCGGGGGTGACGAAGAGGTACAGCCCGTCCCGGTCGTAGAACTTCCGCGCCTTGTCGCCGGCCTTGGCGTTCTTTACTTCCTGAATACTGAGCATCTGGGGGTATTTTCTGTTGGGGCTGTTTTTATACCCCAAAAATACCCCCAGTAAAGCGGTGAAGGCCGGAGATTGCCAGCTATCTCGAGAGATGCTTTTGCTAAACGTATTTGCTTGATTTAGATACGAAAAAAGCGCCACTGAGGGCGCTTTCTCGTGAGTTTTCGGGGCCTTGAAAACTCGGTGCTGGTGGAGGCGGCGACAATCACATTGGCTTATAAATCAATGCCCTAAAATGCGAAATGCCGATTATGCCCCCACAGATACCTCCAAATCGATTCGGTTGATTAACTGCCTGAAACCAAACAGATCTTATCGCTCCTACGGCGCTTGCCTCGCGTCGAATGGCTCCAGCGCATCGGTGGCTCATGCCGCTCTCATGTGCATATCGACGTGGATATCGCTGAATGGACAAGTAATCAACTCATCATCCGTCCGCTCGATCAGACCCAACTCGAGCAATACCACCAGATCGTCATGTACCCGACGCACATCGCGCTCTACCCGTCTGGCGACCTCCCGTACTCCGATCGCTCCATCAGCACGCTGAAGTTCACGTACTAGGTTCCAACGGCGTTCCGTCAGTTTGCCGAACAGTACAGCTGGTGATTCGAAATTCAACACCTCGCCTTGATATTTGCCTGATGTAATCCCGCGCTGCATCGTTGCTGCTGCTTTCTCCAGGTTCGCTTTCCAGTCGGATGACAGGGTGATTGTGAGCACTCTTTTCATTGCTTCCTCCGTTTT
>JBATKF010000432.1:0-6805 GCA_049669185.1 Sedimenticolaceae bacterium
GGTCTGCACCGCGCGCTGCGCGCGAAGTTCTTCGAGACGCCGCTGTTGGTCGCTGAGCCGGCCGTCGAGCGCGCGCATCCGGCGCGCAAGGCGACCGATGGCCTGCTCCGATTCCTGCAACTGACGGGCCAACGCGGTCTTTTCGCCGGTGCGTGTATTCATCTGCGCCCGCAGGCCCTCGATGCGGGTACGCAACGCCTCGAGCTTGGCGCGCTGTTCTTCAGCGGTGGGCGCGCCTTCGCGGGCGCCCAGCGCGGGGGTGCAAAGGCAGAGAATGAGCGTGAAGATCAGGCGCATAAAAAAGCACAGCGGCAGGGGAGGCCCACGCATCGCGGCAGGGCGACCCAACGGGCAATCCAGGTCGAGATACAGCCTAGGCTGCGTCAGCGTCCGCAGCCAGCAGCAGTGAACGTCCGGTCATTGCAGCAGGCTGCGGCAGGCCCATGATCTGCAAAAGCGTGGGCGCGACATCGCACAAAGCGCCGTTGTCCATCAGCGCCGGCGCCGCATTGCCCACATAGATCAGTGGGACCGGATTCAGGGTGTGGGCGGTGTGCGCCTGCTGCGCCTTGAGATCCACCATCTGCTCTGCGTTGCCGTGATCCGCCGTGATCAGCATCTCGCCACCGGCCGCCTGAACTGCCTCGGTGACCCGGCCAAGGCATTCGTCGAGAACCTCGATTGCCCGGACGGCCGCCTCGTAATTTCCGGTGTGTCCGACCATATCACCGTTCGCATAGTTGCAGATGATGGCGTCGTAGCGGCCACTGCGAATCGCTTCCACCAGCCGGTCGGTCACCTCGTAAGCGCTCATCTCCGGCTGCAGATCATAGGTTTCGACCTGTGGTGAGGGAACCAAGATGCGATCCTCTCCCTCGTTCGGCGCCTCGACGCCACCGTTGAAAAAAAACGTGACGTGGGCGTACTTCTCGGTTTCGGCGACGCGTAACTGGTGCAGACCCAGGTGGGCGATGTATTCGCCGAAGGTATCGTCGAGACGATCCGGTGGATAGGCGACCGGGATATCGAAGTCTTTGCTGTACTCCGTCAGCGACACGAACGCGCCGAGCCTTGGGACCACATCGCGTTCGAAATCGCTGAAATCGGGTTCGATGAACGCCCGTGTGATCTGGCGTGCCCGGTCGGAGCGATAATTCATGTTGACGATCACATCCCCGTCCGCCACCGGCACCGGATTGCCGATACGGGATGCGGTCACGAATTCATCGGATTCACCCCGCGCATAGGCCTTCTGCAGCGCCTCGAGCGCCGAGTCAACACAGGTCTCGGCCCTCCCCAAGGTGATGAGATCGTACGCCCGCTTGATGCGCTCCCAGCGATGATCGCGGTCCATGGCGTAATAGCGCCCGATGACCGTTACGATACGACCGTTACCCAGCTTCGCGAACACGGCGTCCATCGCCTCGAGGGAGGCCTCGGCGCTCCTGGGCGGCATGTCTCGACCATCGAGAAAGGCGTGCAGATAGACCCGCTCGGCGCCCCGTTCGGCAGCCAACCTGGCCATCGCATGGATATGAGCTTCATGGCTGTGCACGCCGCCCGGGGACAGCAGACCGAGGATATGAAGCGCCTTGCCGTTGTCTACCGCCAGATCGACCGCATCCGTCAGGGTGCGGTTGGTAAAGAAAGAGCCGGTACGGATAGAGCGCCCGATGCGGGTAAACTCCTGGTAGACGACGCGACCGGCACCGAGATTGAGGTGGCCGACCTCCGAGTTGCCCATCTGCCCACCCGGCAGGCCCACTGCCGAGCCCGAAGTGCGGATAGCGGTGTGTGGATAGGTTGCCCAGAGACGATCCCACACCGGCGTCTTCGCCGCGAGGATCGCGTTATGGTCGGTATTGTCGCTCAAACCCCAGCCGTCGAAGATCAGGAGAAGCGCTGGGCGTACCTTGTTTTCCATTGTGTGTCTCGCTCGGCCCACTAACTCGCTGGACGGCCGGCGGCCAGTTAACCGCATGAAATATCGAATAGATTTACCCGCAGAGTGGGCTCCCTTTCGGCGCGCGGCGGCTGCCGCGTATTGAATCACTTTCGCAACCAAGGCGCTACCGAGCGAGCGACCGTGGCGCCGTCATAAGAGAATATTGGCCGCGGATTGAAGAAAAAAGCTCGCTGCTGACGCTTCATTCCTGCTTCAATAGCGGTCTATTATTAGATTAGAGGCTAGTGAATAGCCCATTTAAGGAGGATATTCTGTGACCCTGCACGAGAAGTCGGTGGTTTCCATGCATGACGAATTTGACGGCGAACTCTCACTTTTAGAGGGTGATGAAGATATCGATCGCGCTTCGCGCTCGCTAAAGGCAATGTCGCATCCGCTGCGTCTCAAGATCCTTTGCACCCTCGGCGACCAGGAGATCAGCGTGCAGGACATCGTCGACCAGGTCGGCACCTCGCAGAGCAACATCTCTCAACACCTTGCGATCCTGCGTGATAAAGGTATCCTCACCTCCCGCAAAGACGCCAATCGGGTGTTCTATCGCGTCAGCGATAACCGCACCCTGCGCCTGATCTGCATGATGCGCGAGGTGTTCTGCACCCACGATCACTGAGCAGGCGCCCTGCACAAGCGGGGGCGGCGAGACAGTAACTCACGGACGGGCAGGCTAGCGCCTCCCGTCTCGTCGTTCTAGCGTCGGCGACAGCGCCGGCGGTGGCGAGGACGCATGGAACAACTCCTGGAATTTGCCGGCAACCACCCGTTATTGATCGGGGCGTTCGTCGTCGTGTCGTCGGCACTGGTCTGGAATTTCATCAGTGAACCGGGCGGTAAGTACGCGGTAGACCCGTTGGGCGCCACGGCATTGATCAACCATGAAGACGCAGTGGTGCTGGACGTTCGCTCGATGGCTGAGTTCAAAGACGGCCACATCCTCAACGCCATCAATGTGCCGCTGAACGGCCTCAGCAGCAATCTGAAGCAGCTCGAAAAATATCGCGACAAGCCGATCGTCGCGGTGTGTCGCTCGGGTTCGCGTTCCGGTTCGGCATGCAGCCTGCTGCGCAAGCATGGCTTCGAGAAAGTGAAGAATCTACGTGGTGGGATGATGGCCTGGGAAAGCGCCAGTCTACCGGTGAAACGCAAATAATTCACCCTGCAGGAGACTACTTTGAGCGACGAACAACCGACACAGCGCCAGTTTCTGGTACAACGTATTTACACCAAGGACATCTCGTTCGAGGCGCCAAACTCACCGGCCATTTTCCAGGAGAACTGGACGCCGGAGATCAAGGTCGGCCTGAGCAGCGAGACCCGCAAGCCGGGCAATGACAACCTGGAGGTGACGCTCAAGGTCAGCGTCGAGGCTAAGCACGAAGACAAGACGGTCTTCCTAGTCGAGGTACAGCAGGGTGGACTGTTTCTCGCCCAGGGCTTCAGTGAACAGGAGATGGAGGCGGTGATCGGCGTCGCCGCACCCAATGTCTTGTTCCCCTACGCCCGCGAAGTGATCTCCGATCTGGTGACGCGCGGCAGCTTCCCGCAGTTCGTGCTGCAACCGGTGAACTTCGAGGCGCTTTACGCGCAACAGCGTCAAGCGAAGGCCGCCGAGGCAGCGGACGAATCCGCCGCCCATTGAGTTGAGTGTGGCGCCGGCCAGTATCGCCGTTCTGGGGGCTGGCTCCTGGGGAACGGCGCTCGCCATCCATCTGGCCCGCAATGGCTCCGCGGTCGCACTGTGGAGCCATGCTCCCGACCAGGTCGAAGCGCTGCGGCGTGACCAGGAAAATCGCCACTACCTGCCTGGGATCGCCTTCCCCACCGAACTGACGCCGACAGGCGACCTGGGCGACACATTGAATGCCGCCGATGAAGTCCTGGTGGTGGTCCCCAGCCATGCCTTCGCCGAGGTCTGCGCCCGGATAGCCGAACTGCGACCCGGTCTGGAGCGCCTGAGCTGGGCGACCAAGGGCTTCGATCCCGCCAGTGGCGAGTTGCTCAGCGACGTGGCCGCAGACTGCCTGCCAGGCTGCAGCCTGGCCGTGATCTCAGGCCCCACCTTCGCCGGGGAGGTCGCGCGCGGTCTGCCCACGGCGATCACTGTGGCCGCCGACAGCCCGCTGCACGCCGAGCGCGTTGCGGCCTATCTGCACGGCGAAAACTTTCGCGCCTACACCAGCGACGACTTGATCGGTGTGCAAGTCGGCGGCGCAAGCAAGAACGTCATGGCCATTGCGGCCGGCATCTCTGACGGCCTCGGATTCGGCGCCAATGCGCGCGCGGCATTGATCACCCGGGGCCTGCATGAGATCACCTTGCTCGGTCTGGCGCTGGGCGGCAGGCCCGAGACCTTCATGGGCCTGGCCGGGCTCGGCGATCTCGCGCTGACCTGCACCGACGACCAGTCGCGCAACCGGCGGATGGGCCTCGCCCTCGCGCGCGGTCTGGACGTCGCGGCGGCGAAACGCGAGATCGGCCAGGAAGTCGAGGGCGTGGCAACTGCTCGCGAGGTCCGCAACAAGGCGCGCCTCCTCGGAGTGGAAATGCCGATCACCGAACAAACCTATCGGGTGCTTTATCAGGGGCTCGAACCGTCAGCGGCAGTGCACAATCTGCTCAGCCGTGATGCCAAGCGCGAGTAGCGCAAGACGTGCGCTGCAACAGCGTAATCCCCGGCCTACACGGAGGTCGTTCTTTGTGCGCGTGTGATGGATCAACCGGCCGCCGTCTCGGCAATTCGCCACACCAGCCACCACAGCATCGGTGGCGGCAGCAAGGCGCAGAAGACCAGTAGCCCGGATAACCATTGCAGCTGTCGGGCACGGCGCTTGGCCGCAGGGCCCTCCAGTATCGCGGTATCCCTGATGACCTTTTGCCCGGGCGGCGGATAGCGCTGCGCGCGAAGCGTCTCTTCACCGACGCGCCATAGCCGGCGGCCCGCGAAGATCATCACGCTCGCCGGTATCAGGAGTGTCCCGATCAGCAGATTGATGCGCATGACCGCGTGGGCCGGGTCGGCAATCACCCATTGTGCTATGTCGTCAAAGCGGCTGAATACGGCCGCGCCCAGCAGCGTCGCGCCTGTGAGCAACGCCAATACGCGGCGGCGTTCGCCGGGATCTGCCGGTTGTATCGGCAAACTGGCGCGCATGCCAGAGGAACTGTGCCAGCGCCGGATGGAGACCGTGCCGACGGCCTCAGTCGGCCGCAGCGAAGCGATTCTCGACCAGGACGTCGGCCAAGGGCAGCTGCCCTGGTCGCGGCCATGGGTCTTTGATCCCCTTACCGATCGCCAGCATCAAGGCGATCTCGTAATCCTTGGGCAGTCCGATGATCTCCCCAACCTTCGCGTAATCGAAACCGTCCATTGGGCAGCTTTCGTACCCCAGCTGCTGCGCTACCAACATCAAATTCTGCGCGACCAGGCCACAGGAACGCATGCCCTCATCGCGCTCTATCTGTGGTTTGTCGCGGTAGTAGGCGGCGATCGCCGGGACCAGAAAATCCTGCACCTCCTGCGGTGCGAGGCGCCAATAGCGTTGGGGATCCTTCTCCCAAGCCTTGCAGTCGAAACACAACACCAGCAGCTCCGAGGCATCTTCGACCTGGGCCTGATCCCAGGCGGCGGCGCGTATAGCCTTGCGGTTTGCGGCGTCGGTGACCCGTACGAAACGCCAGTTCTGGATGTTGAAGGCGGTTGGCGACAGCAGCGCGTGTTCCATCAGGGTAGCGAATTCCCCGTCCGACAGCCGGTGCTGCGGATCGAACCATTTGATAGCACGGCGTCTCTGTACGGCATCGGTTACGGTCATCGTGAACTCCCTAATGATTGGCGAAACGGGCCATGGTGAGTTTCAGCCCGGGCCCGGGTCACAAGTTTCGGCGGGCCGCCGAGCGGTTCAACCGCGCTTCGCGGAGGGAAACCAGGTCGGGTTTTGTGGTGTCCGAGGTGATCGAGAGCTTGACCTGGAGCCAGCTCCAGCTATTACACTCAATGGAACTGAGACAGAGGCGGCAGCTGGCCATGGGCTTGAGTATCGGAGATGCCTGCACTGCAACCGGTCTTTCGGCAGACACGCTGCGCTTTTATGAGCGCATCGGGCTCCTCGACCAGGTGCCGCGTAACGCAGGTGGCCAACGGCGTTACCGCACTGGCGATATTGCGAGACTGCGGTTTGTACGACGTGCCCAGGCGATGGATTTCAGCCTCGAGGAAATCAGGCAGCTATTGGAGATGCGCGAGACTGGGGGTGATGTGCGGTCCGACGTGCGCGCGCTGACCGAAGAAAAGCTGGCGGATGTGGAGAAACGCATTGCGACCCTGACCCAGCTGCGTGATGAGCTGGCCGAGTTGATCGCCGCATGCCGGGAAAGTGAACACGACTGTCCGATCATCGGTCGAATGGACGACGGCGGTCGCGGGCCAACAAAGGAAGGAGAGCAGCCATGAGCTATACGATCGCAGTGGAAAACATCAAGTGCGGCGGCTGCGCGAACAGCATCCGCACCAAGTTATTGTCGGACGCGCTGGTTCAGGCGGTGGATGTCGACATCGAGCACGGCCGGGTTCGGGTCGAAGGCGACTTGGAGTCGCGCGAGAGGGTGGCGATGGCCCTGGCCAGAATGGGCTACCCGGAGAAGGGTTCCGTAGAGGGGATGCGGGCGGCGGCGGCCAAGGCGAAGTCTTTCGTCAGCTGCGCCATCGGCCGGATCGACAACGCGACCCAGCAGCGGTGAAATCCATCAGCCGGCCCGCCGGTCCCCAGCAGATGAATCGATACAGATAGCGAGAGATGCAGGCTGGAGTTCGACGATCATCAAGGCCACGGCGAGGTGCCCGGG
>JBATKF010000433.1:0-2593 GCA_049669185.1 Sedimenticolaceae bacterium
GCTACAACGCGAACCCGGATTCAGTGATCGCGGCGCTGCGCGTCCTTGGCGCGGCACCGGGGCGGCGCACCCTCGTTTTGGGCGATCTGGCCGAACTCGGTGATGACGCCGAGGCGTTGCACCGGCAGCTGGGTGTGCAGGCGGCCAAGTTCGGCGTGGACAGGCTGCTGACTGTCGGCGCGTTGAGCGCCCATGCAGGGCAGGCATTCGACGGCGAACACCATCACTATCCGGATCGCGCGTCATTGGTGGATGCCCTCATAGCGGAACTGTCCGAGGATGACAGCTTACTCATCAAGGGCTCGCGCTCGTCGAACATGGATCAACTGGTCTCCGGACTGCGTCTCGAGGGGGGCGCATGTTGATCTACCTGGCCGATTATCTGGCGCAGTTCGATCGCGGATTTCTGGTGTTCCGCTACATCACACTGCGGACCATTTTGGCCGTACTCACGGCGTTGACCATCTCGTTCCTGGTTGGCCCGGCGATGATCCGGCGGCTCAGCCGTTACAACATCGGTCAGACAGTGCGTGACGACGGTCCACAGAGCCATTTGTCGAAATCCGGCACACCCACGATGGGAGGTGCGCTTATTCTGGTGGCGGTCGCCGTGGCCACGCTGCTGTGGGCCAATCTCGGTAACCGCTACGTCTGGATCGTACTGCTCACCACGCTGGCGTTCGGGGCGATCGGTATGTGGGACGACTACCGCAAACTGGTGCTCAGGGACGCGCGCGGCCTGGCACCGCGCTGGAAGTACCTATGGCAGTCGCTGTTCGGCATCGCGGCCGCACTGGCGCTGTATGCGACCGCTGTGCTCCCGGCGGAGACGCAACTCCAGTTTCCCTTCTTCAAGGATCTCGTGCTGAATCTTGGTCCGATGTTTGTCGTACTGAGTTACTTCGTCATCGTGGGCTCGTCGAACGCCGTCAATCTGACCGATGGCCTGGATGGACTGGCGATCCTGCCCACGGTGCTGGTCGCCGGTGCGCTGGCCGTGTTCGCGTATGCGACCGGACATGTCCAGATCGCCGCGTACCTGTTGATCCCGCACCTGCCGGGGGTCGGTGAGTTGACCGTGCTGTGTGGCGCCCTGGTAGGTGCGGGCCTTGGTTTTCTTTGGTTCAACGCTTACCCCGCGCAGGTCTTCATGGGCGACGTGGGTGCGCTGGCGCTGGGTGCTGCACTGGGGACGCTGGCGGTCGCAGTGCGTCAGGAGATCACGCTGTTGATCATGGGCGGGGTGTTTGTCGTGGAGACGGTGTCGGTGATGTTACAGGTGGCGTCTTTCAAGTTGACCGGTCGACGAATCTTCCGGATGGCACCGCTGCATCATCACTTCGAACTCAAAGGGTGGCCGGAACCCCGGGTGATCGTGAGGTTCTGGATCATCACGGTCATTTTGGTGCTGGTCGGGTTGGCCAGCCTGAAGATTCGCTAAGGCATGAACATGGCGCAGGTACTGCAACATGACGGACCGGGTGCCAAGACCCTGATCGTCGGTCTGGGGGCGACCGGGCTGTCGTGCGCGCGCCATCTGGCCAAACAGGGCGTCCAGGTCGCGGTTGCCGACAGCCGCAGCGCCCCGCCGGGCCTCGATGCCTTGAACGACGAATACCCGGACATTGCAGTATTTCTCGGCCCGTTCGACGACCAGCTGTTCGACAGCGCGGAATGCCTGGTGGTGAGCCCCGGGATACCGGTATCGACGCCGCAGATCGCGGCCGCGGGGAGGCGAGGCGTACCGTTGATCGGCGACATAGAGCTGTTTGCGCGGGCGGCGCGCGCTCCGGTGGTGGCGATAACGGGATCCAACGGCAAGAGTACGGTAACTACGCTGCTCGGCGAAATGGCCAGGGCGAGCGGCATCCAGGTCGCCGTTGGCGGCAATCTGGGAGAGCCGGCACTCGACTTGCTCGATGATGCGGTAGCGCTCTATGTGCTCGAGCTGTCCAGTTTTCAGCTGGAGACCACGGAGACGCTGCAGGCCGCGGTCGCCACGGTCCTCAACGTCAGCCCCGATCATATGGATCGCTACGCGGACCTGGAGACCTACGCCGCAGTCAAAGCGCGCGTGATGCAAGGTGCGGGTGTGGGGGTGTACAACGCCGACGACCCTCTTGTCGCGGCGATGAGCGGCGCCGACGATGCATGGTATTTCACCCTCGGCGAATCGCAGAATGACAAGATGTTCGGCGTATGCTCGATCGATGGCAAAGATTACCTGTGTCGCGCAGAACAACCCTTGCTGGCAGCCGATGAGCTGAAGATCCCCGGGCAGCATAATCGCGCCAATGCGCTGGCCGCGCTCGCCATGGGGACTGCGCTGGGACTGGATCTGAATGCAATGCTCGAGGTGTTGCGCAATTTCCACGGCCTGCCGCATCGCACGGAGTTTGTCGCCGAGATCGGCGCTGTCTCCTGGTACAACGACAGCAAAGGTACCAATGTCGGTGCGGCGATCGCGGCGCTGCAGGGGCTCGACCGGGGTGATGCGACGCGCACGGTGCTGATCGCCGGAGGTGATTGCAAAGACGCTGATTTCGCACCGCTGGCGCCAGTCTTGGAGCGTTGCGCGCGCGCATTGGTTATG
>JBATKF010000434.1:0-12771 GCA_049669185.1 Sedimenticolaceae bacterium
GGGGGCGCGCTGGCGTGCGGGCTGTCCGGTCCTGCCCGCCCCTATCGTGGCGCAGCACGCGACTTCGTGCTGGGTACCCGGGTACTGAATGGGCGCGGGGAGTTGCTGCGCTTTGGCGGTGAGGTGATGAAGAACGTGGCCGGCTATGACGTATCAAGGTTGATGGTGGGGGCACTGGGGACCCTGGGCATTGTGCTCGAGGCCTCGCTCAAGGTGCTGCCGCGCCCGGCTGCGGAGATCACTCTGGTGCGTGACGAAGACCCCGAGGCGGCACTGGCGACCATGAATGCGCTCGGCGGCAAACCTTATCCCCTGACGGCCAGCGCATACGACGGCGAGCGCCTGTATCTGCGCTTCTCCGGCGCCGGCACCGCGGTCGAGGCCGCGGCGGCACGCGTCGGTGGTGAGCGCCTGTCGGACGCCGAAGACTGGTGGCGTTCCGTGCGCGATCACACGCATCCGTTCTTTGCCGGTGATGCGCCGCTGTGGCGGCTGTCTTTGCCGGCGACGGCGCCGCTGGCCGACGGCGAGGGCATCGGTTTCGTTGAGTGGGGTGGCGCGCAGCGCTGGCTGCGCGGCGAACGTGCGGCGGAGGCGATGTGGCATCAAGCCCGGACGGTCGGGGGGCACGCCACTCTGTACCGTGGCGGTGACCGCACCGCGGGGGTGTTCCAGCCGCTGCCCGAGGCGATGACCGCCATCCACCGCAGGATAAAGCAGGCGTTCGACCCGAACGGTATCTTCAACGTCCATCGGCTGTACGCGGAATGGTGATGCCCGCCCATTTTGCGAACGTTACTTGAGAGACGATCATGCAGACTGCAATCCCGGATCTCATCAAGGCAACGGACGTAGGCAAACAGGCCGACGACATCCTGCGCACCTGTGTGCATTGCGGATTCTGCCTGGCCACCTGCCCTACCTATGACCTGCTCGGCAACGAGCTCGACAGTCCGCGCGGCCGCATCTATCTGATTAAACAGGTGATGGAGGGGCAGGATGTCACGAAGAAGACGCAGCTTCACCTTGACCGCTGCCTGACCTGCAGAAACTGCGAGACCACCTGCCCATCGGGGGTCAATTACGGACATCTGTTGGATGTCGGCCGGCAGGTCGTGGATGAGCGGGTCGGGCGCAAGCCCTCGGCCAGGATCACCCGCTGGGCACTGCGCACGGTGTTGTCGCACGAGAGACTTGTGACACCGCTCGTCAAACTTGGGCAGATGGTGCGCCCGCTTTTACCTGCCGCGATAAAGAAGTCCATTCCCGAAAAGCGCGCGGCCGGCCACTGGCCGGCGCCCCGACATGCGCGCCGCATGCTCGTGCTGCAAGGCTGCGTGCAACCGTCGATGGCTCCGCAGATCAACGCCGCTGCGGCGCGGGTGCTCGATCGTCTCGGCATCTCTCTGTTGGCCGCGCCGCAGGCCGGTTGCTGCGGCGCGGTGAGCTACCATCTGAATGCTCACGAAGAGGGCGCGAGTTTCATGCGACGCAATATCGACGCCTGGTGGCCTTACATCGAAGAAGGCGTAGAGGCGATCGTGATGACGGCGAGTGGCTGCGGGGCGATGGTGCGAGACTATGCCCACGTGCTGCGCCATGATCCTGGCTATGCGCGCAAGGCAGAGCGGGTTACCGAGCTGACGCGTGACCTTTGCGAGATCCTTGCGGCCGAGGACCTTGCCGTGCTGGATCTGAACGGCGATGGCAGAAAGGTTGCCTATCACCCCCCCTGTACGCTGCAGCATGGACAGAAGTTGGCGGGTGTGGTCGAAGAGATACTGGGCAGACTCAACTACGATTTGACGCCGATTGCGGACAAGCACTTCTGCTGCGGTTCTGCCGGCACCTACTCGATCCTGCAAAAGGCGCTGTCGCAACAACTGCTGAAGAACAAGGTTAAGGCATTGGAATCCGGTAGGCCGGATATCATCGTCAGCGCCAACATCGGTTGTCTATTGCACATCCAGACCGGCACGCAAATAGGCGTGCGACACTGGGTCGAACTGCTGGATGTGGCCTGAACCGCTGCCGCGATCTGCGCACACAGACAACGATGTGCTGCGAGTTGCCTGTCTCAGGCTAGCTCGCGCGGGCCGCTGGCTGCCTGGGTATCGGCATGCGGCCGCCGATTGTCGCGGTGATCTCTGCCGCCGTCCTGCATACGAGCTGACCGAGTTCGGGGAATTTGCCGTCCGTGATGCGCGATTTGGGTCCGGAGATCGACACCGCTGCGAGCGCGTTCCCGAATTCATCGTGAATCGTCGCAGCGACACAACGCAGCCCCAGTGCATGCTCTTCGTCGTCGTACGCCCAACCCCGTGCGCGGATGTCTTCCAGCGTCTGACGCAGCTGCTCGGGGGAGGTGATGGAGTGCTCGGTAATGGCCGGCAATCCGTGGCGGTGCAGGACTGAGGAAACCGCGCCGTCATCCATGGCGGCCAGCAAGGCCTTGCCGAGGCCCGAGGCATGCATCGGCGATTGGCTGCCCAACGGAACGATCATGCGCATCATCTCGCGGGACTGGACCTGGGCCAGAATCACGGCTTCGCCGCTCTCCGCGACGGCCAGATTGGCCGTTTCGTTGCTCTGCTCCATCAATGCACGCAGGTAGGGACGCGACTGCACGACAAAATCGCGGCTCTCGAGAAATGCGCTGCCGGTCTGGAATGCCTTCTGCCCTACGAACCAGCGCGCGCGCTCGACATCCTGGTAGACGAACTTGCGTTGCTCCAGGGTGTTGAGGAGGCGGAACGTCGTGGCCGGCGGTATCCCGACCATCATTGCGAGGTCGCTCTGGGTCATGCCGTGCTCGGATGCCGCCAGGCATTCCAGCAGAGAAAGGCCGCGGTCCAGGGCCTTGACCGATCCCGCCTTGGAGGCGCCGGCGCCTCCACCGCCACTTTTTCGCGCTACTGCCACGTACCCCATCCCTTCAAGGCGTTGCTGCCATTCGGTGCCGACCGCTGGACCGCATCGGCCAAGCGACTCGTGCGCCACGGATAGTAGCATCCAATAGGGATTTTGAAACGAACTTTCAAAAAAAATCCACGGAGATCTGAAGTGCCGCAGATCGTGGTCGCCGCCGGGGTAGCGCGGCCAACGAGTCGGCGCGCCTGTGGCTTCCCTTCGCCACTTCTTTCTGTTCTCCGTCTCGGCACAGACGTTCGTTGGATCATCGGGGAGCCGCCAGGCGCGCGTCTCCCCATTCATGATGCAGAGGGTATGCCAGTTGACAAATAACGCTATAAAACAATCGCCTGGCGTATCTGCTAAAGGATTTTGATTCGCTTTTGTAAATCCGGCTGACAATAAAAGTCGTTATTTTCCGGAGGCTTTCGTCGCGGGCATGCTGGCCTGGGCAAGTCTCTGCAGGCCCGGATGGTCATCGAGCGGCATCGGTCGGGCGACATGGTAGCCCTGGGCGTAATCGACGCCGATCTCCCGCAGCAGATCGAGCACCGCCGCGGTCTCGACAAACTCGGCAATGCTCTTGAGACCCATTACCCGCGCGATGCTGGTGATCGCCTCGACGATCTCCCGATCGACCGCGCGCTGGTCGATGTCCCGGATGAACGAGCCGTCGATCTTGACGAAATCCACCGCAAGATTCTTCAGATAACCGAACGACGACAGGCCGCTGCCGAAATCATCCAGCGCGAATCGACACCCTGTACGCTTGAGCTCCCGGATGAACTGACCGGCCTGCTCGAGATTGGACATCGCGGCCGTCTCGGTGATCTCGAAGCAGATACGTCCCGGCGCGATCGCGAAGTCCTGCAGGTAGTCACGAATCCTTGCGGTGTGTTTGTCGTTGCCGAGCGTTGCCCCCGACAGATTGATCGAACAGCGATAGATGTCGTCGCCACCGGACTGTTCATATGCGGCCAGCCAACGCAGGGTGTTCCTTACGACCCAGTCATCGATCTCGGGCATCAGCCCGTAGCGTTCGGCGGCCGGGATGAATGCACCCGGCGGGATGTCGCTGCTGTCATCGTCGATCATGCGCAACAGGACCTCGAAGTAACCTGCATCCTCGCCGACCCCGTCGACCGGTGCGATGGTCTGGAAATACAGACGGAAGCCATCGGTATCGAGTGCTCGCTGGATGCGTGAAACCCACTTCATCTGGCCCTTGCGCAGCGTGAGTTCGCGATCGTCGGGGTCATAGACATGCACGCGGTTGCGGCCGGTATCCTTTGCCGCATAGCAGGCCGCGTCGGCACGACTCAGGGCGTCTTGCAGATTGCCGAGACTCCGCGATAGCGGTACGAGCCCAACGCTCGCGCCGATGGCGAACTGTTTGCCGCCCCAGGGGAAGCGAAAATCCCGCACCCGTTCGCGCATCGCCTCGGCGAGCTTGATGCCGCGCCTCGAATTCAGTGCGATTGGTCAGCCCGGTCAGGCCGTCATGCTTGGCCTGGTAAGAGAGCTTGCGCTCCATGGCCCGTGCCTGGGTTATGTCGTGAAAGACCACCACCACGCCGGTCACGTCGCCGCTGCGATTGCGGATCGGCGCAGCGGTATGTTGTACCGCATGCACATTGCCGTCATGGCAGTACAGCAGGCGGGACTTTGCCTCGATGACCGACTTGCCCTCGCGCAGTACGCGCTGCACGACCCAGTCGCTCGGCATCTCGGTCGGTGAATCGACCACGGTGAACACCTTATGCAGCGGCTGTCCGATGGCCTCTTGCAAATGCTTGCCGGTGAACTGCACCGCAACGGCGTTCATATAACGAATGCGTCCCTGACGGTCGGTCGTAATTACCCCATCGGCGATCGATTCGAGCGTCGTCTGCGCCAGTTCCTTTTCCTCGAACAGCTGTTCTTCGACATGGCGCCGGTCGGTAACGTCTCGCAGCAGGCAGGTATAACCCCCTTCGTCAGGGTTGTTGGCCGTGATCGTCAGCTCGACAAACGTCTGCTCATCCTGGGTGTGCTTAAGCGGTAACTCCAGCTTGTCCTCGCGCAGCAGCACCTCCATGGCTGCGCAATGCGGATCTGAATCCTCTGCCGTGCTGTCGAGCGTCAGCTGGCGCAGGTCGAAGAAGCTGCTGACACAAAGACCGATGGCATCTGCAGCATGCGCACCGAGGATCTTCTCGGCACCGGGATTCAGGCTGGTCAGCCGACCCTCGCTCGAGAAGGTGAGAATGCCGTCGCGTAAGTTACGCACGATTGTCTGGCTATGAAGCACCGCCTGTTCCAGTGCGTCCATCAGCCGGTTGTGCTGGGTAGCGATCTGCCCGACCTCGGTGAATGGCTCCACCGGCACCCGCAGCGAGAGATCGGCCGTGTGCTCCTGCCGGGCCATTGCGCTCATGAGATCGATCAGTTCGGTCTTGGCGCCGTGCTCTGCCACGTTGAGACCGACCTTTTCGCCCTCGCTGTCTATCCGCAAAGGCCAGTAGTGGTCGTACAGCCCTAGCAGGGCGTATGCAACGCCGAACGACCAGGCCCCACAGACCACGATGCCGAGCAGCTGTACCCCGAGTTGCTGCATTGTCGACAGCCCGGTGCCGAGCAGTGCAGGCTCACCGAACAGTGCGACCGACAACGTGCCCCAGGCGCCTGCTGCGAGATGGACCGGGATAGCGCCGATCGCGTCGTCGATCCGGCGACGCGCCAGCCAGTCTGTGAAATACACCATCACCAGTCCGCCGGTGGCGCCAATGATGATCGATTGTGCCGCCGATACCGCGTGGCAGGCCGCGGTGACGGCGACCAGCCCGGCGATAACGCCATTGAGCGGGACGGCGACCTGATCGAGATGCGGTGAACGCAGCCACTTCACCGCAACATAGGCAGCCGCGCCCCCAGCGGCGGCGGATAGCAGGGTGTTGGCGATGATGCTGGGCACGGCGCTCGACAACGCCAGTGTGCTGCCACCGTTGAAGCCGATCCAGCCGACCACGAACAACATAACGCCGAGCATCGCCAGTGGGAGATCGCCACCGGAGATGATTCTGCTCTCGCCGTCGACGAAACGCCCCGCACGGGGTCCGATCACCAGCACTGCGGCCAGCGCGACCCAGCCGCCGACACTATGGACCACCGTGGAGCCGGCGAAATCGACGAAACCCATCCGTTCCAGCCAGCCGGGATCACCGACCAGGGTCCCGCCCCAGGCCCAATGGCCGAACACCGGATAGATCATCAACCACCAGCAGCGTAGCCACATGGTAGCCGTTGAACCGCATGCGCTCGGCGACGGCGCCCGAGACGATAGTGGCCGCCGTCGCGCAGAAGGCCAGCTGAAAGATGAAGAATGTGACTTCCCAGGGATCGTCATGACCGAGCGCGGGGAGAAAGCGGTCGCTGCCGATCCAGCCGCGGTAATCGCTTCCGAACATCAGACCGAAACCAACCAGATACCAGGCGAGCGCGGCAATCAGGAAATCAGACGCGTTCTTCAGCGCCACATTGATCGCATTCTTGCTGCGCGTCAGGCCGGATTCCACGCACAGGAAACCTCCCTGCATCAGCAGGACCAGCACGCTGCTCGCCAGCACCCACAGAATGTCTACGACCGGAATGTCACCCACGTCAAAGTCATCCGCAGCATGCGTACGTCTGGTCCCAGGAAGAGATAGCGGACGGAAAGGGGGAGGATGAAGTCCAGTGAAGGATTGGGGCTGGGCGTGCCAGCGGGCAGGTAACCCGCTTTGACGCTGAATCAATGCGCTGCGGAAAAGGAAGTAGCTTACGAAGATCTGCGAGGGCGGCTAGATTTGAATCATCGTCTGAGCACCGGCCGGTGACGCGGTGCCTGTGCCGATCGCAGCGGGAGTTGCGGCTGCACCGCATGCGGCCTAATCGACGCGAATCCGTTCGCGCAGACTTACCACCGGCAATCCGGTAAAGTCTCAGCCTGCATATCTCACCGTTTTTCGTAGCGAGGCCGCCGAGACGCCGCTGTGGCGGGGTGCACGCAGTGGAAGGCGGTGAAGGCGTAGTCGACACTACGTCGAACCGCCTGCAACGAGACGGTTTCGCCGGGAGCGAAACGGGTCGCACGCGGTGCGCCCGAAGGGCCGATGCCAGGGATGGCATCGGACAGCGCCCCGTCAGGGCGAGGGTATCGGGGGCCGCAGCAGGAAATCGGGGAGATATGCAGGTCTAGCCGTGCCGCGATGCGGTTTTCGTCCACCGCTCACCCGACCAAACGGGTCAAGTCATGTACACGCTGCTGATCGCTTTTTTTTTCATCGCCATTGTCACCTCCTTCCTGTGCTCGCTATGGGAGGCGGTGCTGCTCAGCATCACGCCATCCTATGCGCAGATCAAGGTGCAGGAGGGCGGTGCGCTGGGCAAAAGTCTTCAGCGTTTCAAGGAGAACATCGACCGCCCGCTGGCAGCTATCCTGACGCTCAACACCATCGCCCACACGGTCGGCGCAATCGGTGTCGGCGACCAAGCGAGCAAAATCTGGGCGGATGCCAACCCGCTTATCACCGGGTTGTTGGTCCCAGTAGCGATGACGCTGGCCATCCTGATCCTTTCCGAACTGATTCCCAAGACGCTCGGCGCCAACTACTGGAAGGAGCTGACGCCGTTCACTGCGCGCTCGCTGGGATTAATTATTCGCCTGCTCGCCCCGCTGGTCTGGTTCAGTCAGTTCGTCACCAAGGCGCTGAAGAAGGAGGATGTCGGCAGCGCCTTCACCCGCAGCGACTTCCTGGCGATGGCCGACATCGGCGCGCGCCACGGCGTCTTCGAGCAGCACGAGACAGAAATCATCAACAATCTGCTGCGCTTTCGCTCGGTGCAGGCCAGGGATATCATGACGCCGCGCACTGTGGTGAAGTCGGCGTCGGTGCACGAAACCGTCGGCGGCTTCTTGGAGCAGAATCGCGAGCAGCGTTTCTCGCGCATACCGCTGTACGAAAACGATTCGCACGACGACGTCGTCGGCTATATGCTCAAGGACGAAGTGCTGGCGCGCATGCTTGAGGGCAGGCAGGACGCCGAACTCGCCACGCTGCGGCGCGACATTGTCACTGTGCACGATGACCACCCGATCGTCGATTTGTTCAACCTGTTCCTGGCAGAGCGCGAGCAGATCTCGCTAGTAGTCGACGAGTTCGGTGGCACGGCCGGGATCGTCACGATGGAGGACGTGATCGAGACTCTGCTCGGGATCGAGATCGTCGACGAGTCCGACCATGCCGAGGACATGCAGCTGCTGGCGCGCCGCAACTGGGAACGCCGCGCCAGGCGGCTCGGTTTGACGGGGGCAGTGCAGCAGGACCTGGAGTTTGAAGAAGTCACCGCGAAGGAAAAGGACTGAGGATGCATGGCGGGACGGTTCAGCCTGGGCGGTCAACGAGTGGGCGCTAATCACACGAGTGCCTTGTGCAGCCTGATCAGGTCTTCGGGTGACAGCGTCTCGGTGCGTGTGTTCGGGTCGATGCCCAGTGCGCTGATCCGATCGGCATCGAGCAGGCCTTTCAGGTTGTTGCGCAGTGTCTTGCGCCGCTGCGCGAAGGCGGTGCCGACCAGCCTTGCGAAACCTGCCATCCGCTCAGCGGCGACCAGCGGTTCGGCGAGCGGGCACAGGCGAACCACGCTCGAGTGTACCTTGGGTGGCGGGTCGAACGACTCGGGTCCGATGTCGAACAGCGGCGTGACCTCGCAGCGCACCTGCAGCATTACCGACAACCGGCCGTAGGTCTTGGAGCCTGGGCCGGCGGCCATGCGGTCGACGACCTCCTTCTGGAGCATGAAGTGCATGTCCTCGATTGCGTCGGCCTGTTCGATCAGGTGGAACAAAAATGGCGTCGAGATATTGTAGGGGAGGTTGCCGACCAGGCGCATCCGCCGTCCATTCTCGCGCAGCGCACGGAAATCAAAGGTCAGCGCATCCGCGTTGTGCAGACGGAGTATGCCGAGCGAGGCACACTGCCGGCGCAAGGGCTCGAGCAGGTTACGGTCGAGCTCGATGGCGTCCAGCGCGCCGGCGCGCTGCAAAAGGCCCCGCGTGAGCGCGCCGCGGCCCGGGCCGATCTCCACCAAGTGATCCCCGGGTTTGGGATTTACGGAATTAAGGATGTGCTCGATCACGGCCTGGTCGTGCAGGAAGTTTTGCGAGAACTATCTGCACGCTTGATTGACGTGATGCGCGGGGCGTAGAAGGAGGCGGCAGATTCGGGGGCGGGTCGCGGGTCAAAACATAGCGATCGTTTCGCTGATGTCTATCCATTCAAGAGCGCGGTTGCCACGCGATGTCCCTGATGAGGCGTTGCGGCCTGCGCAACGACGGCGATCTGCACCAAACCGGATGCGTCGCAACGATATCAGGAGCTATCGGCCATGACGCGTAAATCCTTCACCGTTTCGCTGTGTATCAATTCACACGCCCGTCTCGACCTGGCGCCCTAGGCTTCTCCTCCAGGGATGGCGCGGACCGGGCAGGGAAGCCCGACTTCATCAGAACGGACCGCGCAGGGGGAACGTCATGTGGAAATCGGCAATCGTGATGGCCTTGATCGTCTCGCGACTGGCAGATGCCGCGTCGGCGGTCGATGAGCTTGCGCTCGATCCCCGCACGGACACCGGCGTCTCGTCGCGGGGCGCCCACGTCGGCCTACTGGCCGACGTTCGGCCAGACGGCACGCCGACCTGGTTGCAGCACGGTACCGCATCGGTGGCGTCGGACCGTCAAACACGGTCGCCGCGGGGTGACGCGATGCGTCTGTCTGCGCTTCAGCATGTGGACACTCCGCTATCGTCCGCATCGGCGCGCTGCGCCTGATCGCCGTCCATGGATGTCGCTTCCTTCGAGCTCGAGGCCTGTTGCCGGCGGGCCAACAGCCGTCCGGGTCGACTTTGGCCCGATCCCGCGTCGCACTGCACGGATTGACAACCCGGCCTCAGGTCCCCTGCAATGGGCCCCATGACAAATCATTCAGTGCAGCAGTGCACGATCCTGTTCGTCGATATCGCCGGCAGCACGGCGCTGTACGAGTCGCTGGGCGATGAGGCGGCCAAGCAGTGGGTGGTGCGCCTGCAGGACCGGATCGCCGCGACGGCCAGCGGTGCCGGTGGGCGGGTGCACGAGATCGTTGGCGACGAACTCATGATCCGCTTTGGGCGCGTGCGCGATGCAGCCACTGCCGCACTGGCGATTCAGGATGCGGTCGCGAAATTCAGTGAACAGAGCGATCTGCGGCTTGCGGTGCGCATCGGCCTGCACTGCGGCGACGCCATCGTCGACGGCGACCGCATGTTCGGCGACATGATCAATGTGGCCGCGCGCGTCGCGGCAATCGCGCAGGGTGGGCAGATCATCACCACCCGGGCAGTGGTCGAGCAGCTGCCCGAGTCCTTGCGGCAATTGGCGCGGCGCTTCGATACGGCGCCGGTCAAGGGAAAGAGCGAGCCGCTGGAGGTCTACGACCTGCCCTGGCAGGCAGAGGACCTGACCGTGATCGCGCAGGTCGATTCCACCGGTCCCGGGGTGCAGACCATCACGCTGGACGGAAATGGTCAGCACTGCACATTGACGCCTCAGCAGTCAGCGTTCGTCATCGGGCGTGATCCGGCGAGCGATCTGCTTATCGACTGGCCCTCGGTATCGCGTCGCCATGCGACCATCGACTTCCAGCGAGGTCGCTTCGTATTCTCGGACACCAGTACCAACGGCTCCCATGTGATGCTGCAGAACGGGCAGGTGGTGTTCCTGCGCCGAGAAAGCCTGCCGTTGTGGGGTAGCGGGCAGATTGCGCTCGGCGCACCGGCGGACGAGGGTGTCGATCACATTGTCGACTATCGTTGCGGCTAGCGTCCCATGCGATCGCACGCGGCGGTCGCCTCGCGGTGGCCGAGGTACTGCTGACGCCGGCCGCGGTCGAGACTGGGGCGTCCGTACTCGCAGGCACGGCCGACGTCCAGCAGGTCCCAGACCTTGGCCTGGCCGTCGTCGCCCGCGGTAGCGAGTGTGTGGCCATCCGGATGGATGGCCATCCGCCAGCTGCTGCCTGTGTGCGCCGCCATCGGTGGCGTGAGTCTGCGTCGGGTCGGCAGATCCCACCAATGCAGCCGGCCTTCGCGGTCGGTGACGACCAGCGTCACACCATCGGCGAGCATCACGATGTCGGTGGCCCCGCCGGTATGCCCGCTGAACAGCGCGAGGCGCTTGCCGGTCGACAGGTCCCAGACCGCCGCCACCTCGTTACCGGATGCAGTGGCCAGCAGAGTGCCATCGGGGCTGAACGCGACACTCCAGACGACGTCCTGTTCCGCGGTCAGTTCCAGCAGCGGGGCGTCACGCGACACCCCATAGACACGGACGCGCCCGTCGGTCGATGCCGTGGCGATGCGGTCGCCGTTCGGTGACACGGCCATGCGGGTGACCTGGCCATCGGGATGTTCGAGCGCCTTGTGCCGCACCGCAGCGTCGAGTGCCCAGTATTCGACGCCCTGGTCGGTGGCGGCGACGAGGAAGCGGTCGTCCTGCACCATCGCCAGCGACCAGACCGGTCCCGCGGCGGCGAGTTCGTGAATTACCTCGCGGGTCGCCAGGTCGAACAGGCGGATCGTGCCGCCCCTGTCCGCCGAGGCCACCAGGCCGCCGTCGCGGGAAAAAGCCAGCGACCAGACACCTCTTGGATGCCGTGTCAGTTCCTGCGCGCCCGCGTTGTTGCCCATACCCCCGCTCGCCTCCCACAGGCGGACCGTGCCGTCGTCGTCACCGGCCGCCAGATATCGGCCGTCGGGCGAAAAAGCCACGGACCGCATCTTGCTGCCGCCGCCCGTGAAGAGACCGGCGAGCGGAAAGTCCGAACCCAGCGTCCATAGACGGATCGTCTGATCGGCGCCCAGGGTCGCGAGCAGCCGATGGTCTGCACTGATGCTCGCGTCGACGATCGTCTGGCTGTGACCGCTGAGGGTGGTGCCGATTTCGCGTTGCTCCTGCATGTCCCACAGGCGCAGTCTCCCTTCATCATCACCACCTATCAGCAGTCTGCCATCGGCGGTGAAGGCTGCGTCGGCGATCTTGGACTGCGGACTGAACAGCGGCCCCAACGGTTCCCCCTGGGGATAGCTGACCAAGGATGCGTGGCCGTCGGAGTCGATCGTCACCAGGCGATCGCCCCGGGGATTGAAGACGAGATGGATGAGGTGGTTGCCGTCGGCACGGCGGCCGCCGGAGAATAACGGTTCGCGCGATGGCAGCGACCAGGCGCGGATCCTTGCGTCATTGCCGCCGGCGAGCAGCGCCGTGCCGTCGGGGGTGAATTCGACGGTCTTGAACTCGATCGGCAGCTGCGCCACGGGTTCGCGCACCGCCCCCAGCCCAGCCGTGTCCCACAGGCGTACCGTGCCATCGAAGCTGGCCGAGGCGACCACGGTGTCTTTCGGGTGAAGACAGATGTCCTCGATGATGTCGTCGGTCGAGCCCAGCAGGCGGGATTTCGTACCACCGGCGTCATGCAGTGACCACATCCGCACGGTGCCATCGACTCCCGACGAGACCAGCCTTCGTCCTTCGCTGTCGTACTCCAGTGCGCGCACGGCGCCCTGGTGCCCGACCAGGCTGTGTTCACGCAGGCGCTGCGTCTGGACGTCGAACAGGTCGATGGTCCCATCGACCTGCCCGATCGCGAGCAGTTTGCCATCCGGGCTCAGGGCGATCGTCAACGCGTCGCCCGCGGGTATCGGGCTGCCGAGAATAAACACCTCGCCCTGGGCAAGGGCCTCGCGGGCGGAGATGATCGCGGCCCGGGTATCGTACGAGGGGGCCTTGCCGGTCGACCGGGCTACGGC
>JBATKF010000435.1:0-10411 GCA_049669185.1 Sedimenticolaceae bacterium
GGCGGAGGAGGGGGGGCAGGCGTTAGCTGTCTCTCCGCGAAGCGGACATAATCTGGGGGCTCGGTTTGCTGGGTCGTGGTTCAAGAGCTTGATGTGGATGTTTCGAAAACAGTCGGCCAGCCATTCGCGCGCGATCAGCGACCGGTAGCCTCAGACCTCTGCCCGACCAGTCATTCCTCCCGAGGGCCGCCACAAGCTTGAGTATGGGGTCCGATTGTGAAGATCGGTCATAAGAAACCCCGCCCAATGAGCGGGGTTGCGCAGCTGATCCAAGAAAAGTCTTGTCGTCGTCCGCTAGGTCTTGAGCTCCTGGGGCTTGTGGCGCCGCAGAATTTCTGTAATTCCCGACTCCACCACATTGCCAATATTGACTTGTAACTGATGTTTCGCTCTATCGACCCGTATGTCTTCTTGCGGTATTCCGACACCGATCAATTCTTTCCTCGCGTTAGTGACCGCGTCGTGCGAACCGTATATTCCAGTGATGATCTCGGCTATTCGTATAGTCCCCGGTAGTGATGTAGATTGCCCGCCGAATCCGCGGACTTCCCCTTTGTCCGTTCTTGAATGTCTGGAGAGCTACCTTTTTCCAGGCATCCACGGCGGGAAACTAGCGCAGCCCAACCCGCCCCGTCACATGGTCAATGAGCGGGCGACAGCAGCAGAGTCTTTTCTGAAGTGCCCTTGATCTTCCGTACGGATTACAGAGCGCCTGGAGCTCGCACGCACAGCGATCGGCTGGTTGAAGGTCCCATCTTGACTTGATAACAACGAACGAAGTGAATCGAAACTGCAGTAAGTATTCTCAGGCGTTGCCGGTGGATACTTACTCGATTCACCCTAGCTTCTGCGCCAGATCCTCCGCCTTCAGATGCGTATACCGGCGCAGCATGCGCAGATCTTTGTGTCCGGTGATGCTGGCGACCTCCATGATGTTCAGCCCTTTCTCGAACAGCCGGGTGGTGGCCTCATGGCGCAGATCGTGGAAACGGAGACCCTCGACCCGGCCCGGCGTATTGCCCGCATGTAGAAGCGTTTGACCGCTTCGGTGGTGATGCCGGGGAAGACGTCGCCGCGCAGGCCGCGAGGCAGGTCGCGCAGTACATTAACAGCCGTCGTCGACAAAGGCACGGTCCTCGCCTCGCCGTTTTTGGTATCCGGCAGGTGGGCGGTACGGTGATTGAGGTCGATGTGCTCCCAGCGCAGGCGGCGCAGTTCCCCTTGGCGCATGGCGGTCTCCAACCCCAGCTGCACAATCGGCAGCAACCAGCCATTGCGCGCCTCGCGGCAGGCGGCGAACAGGAGCGCCTCTTCGCCAGGCTGCAAGCGCCGGTCGCGTGGTCTGCCACCGGCGGGCAGTTTGATGTCGTGCACCGGATTGTGGGCATAGATGCCCAATTCCTTGCGGGCGACCTCGAAGACATGGCCGAGCAGGACCAGGTCCCGTTTGACGGTCGCTGGGGTGACCTCTTCCAAGAGGCGCTCGAGTATTTCCTTGAGGGTGGTTGACTCGGGCTCGGCGCGGGAGACGAACGCGCCTTTGTCCATCCCCACCTCGATTCGGCCTCGGCGCCCGCCCACTGCGGTGCGGATCTCGACGATCTTGGTCTGCAGTGGATGGCCCTGCCGGACAGGAAGTCCTAATGCCGCGGAGCCCAAGGATGGGCGGGAGCGGCCTCTTCAAGACCTGGGCCTGCCACTGGTAGGGGCCGCGTTTTCTGAAGGAGGCCATCGCCACACTCCGTTCGTTCGCGAACGAGTGTGACAACAGTGTGATAAACAATCGGCTTTTAACCCATACAAGGGGTGTCGTGGTTTCTAACTGATGGAATTGAATGGTGGGCGATACTGGGTATTGAACCAGTGACCGCTGCCGTGTGAAGACAGAGAACATCCACAGAGGCGTGACGAATGTCATATAATTTCGCACGATATGCCGAGGAACCTTTCTTGGTCAGGCCCATCGTAACTCAGCGCGGGGAGAATCCATGCCAGACAGACCGCAACCGCTCGTATTGGCTGCGCTGGTGCTCGCCACGCACTGGCTCACATTGCCCGGCTATGCCATGCCGCCCGGTTATGCCAGTGATACGCGCGCCTACAACCTGGCCCATGGCAGGGTGGTCTTCGTTGACAAGTGTATGCGCTGTCATGAAAGCGGCACTAGGGGCGCACCGGTCTTCGGTGAGACCAGCGACTGGATGGAACGGATCGAGCAGCCGCTGGATACCTTGATCGACCACGCCATCTCAGGTCACGGCCGCATGCCAGCACGCGGCGATCAAGACATCAGCGATCAAGACGTGGCCGCCGCCGTCGCCTATGTCGTGAATCGGACTCGGGTGATCGCCGCCGGCGAGGGCGAGGCCCTGCCCGCACCGGCGGCCGTTGCGTCGGCGGCACCAACGGAGAAATCGTTCGACGACGCCGTCTTACAGATGTTTCGGCTGCTGCTCGGAAAAGACCGCTGGAAGTGAAGGCCTTACTGCGGCGCCCCGCGCGCACCACCCGAACCTATCGCTGACGCCGACGACACAGGAGGGATCGCTTCAGTCGTCCCAGTGCCTTCCGTGGCTAGAATGCCGCGCCGCTGCGCAGCGGCAGCTGTACATGCACTTCGAGACCACCGAGATCCGGCGAGCGCCGCAGTTCGAGTGAGCCCTTGTAGTCATCGACCATGTCTCTGACGATCGCTAGGCCGAGTCCATGTCCGGATTCCTGCTCGTCGAGCCGGCTGCCACGCTGCAGCAGAACAGCGCGTGCCTCCTCAGCGACCCCTGGGCCGTCATCCGCGACAATCAGCCTGACGCTATTGTTGACCGCGATGTCGATACGGACTCGCCGACTGGCCCATTTGCAGGCGTTGTCGAGCAGGTTGCCGAGCAGTTCGACCATGTCCTCATAGTCCAGTGGCAGCATGAGATCCGGCATTGACCCCATCGCTATCTCGAGCTCACGCTCGCGATAGAGTTGCGACACGGCCTCGATCAACTCGGGTACATGCTGCGCCGGCACGAAGCGCTGACCGGCGCCGTCGCTGGCATTGCGTGCGCGCTTGAGCTCGCGCTCGATCAGTAGGCCGATGCGCGCCAACCGTTCCGAAAGCCGCTCGCGCTGGGCGGTGGCCATGGGCAGGGAGCCGATGTCGTGCACCAACAGGCTCAAGGGCGACTTGAGTGCGTGGGCGAGATTGCCGAGGGCCTGTCGGGAGCGCTGGAGCCGCCGCTGCAGCTGTTCGAGCAAGCGGTTTACCTCGATCGTAAGAGGGCGGATCTCAGAAGGCCCGAGTTCTTCGACCTGCTGCCGGGTGCCATGCGCCACCTGTTGCATCTCCTTGCGGACCTGGTCGAGTGCCTGAAAGCCGCGCCGTAGGACGTAGCGTTGGACGAGTACGATCACCAGTAGTGCCACTGCGAGCAGACCGAATACAAGCAGTTGAAAACGTCGAATCTGCTGTGTCATCGGCGCCAGGTCCTCGGCGACCAGCAGGGTGAAGCGTCGTCCTCCTTTCGCGTAGCCTGCGGTGCGGACCAGCAGCTGTTGGCCGCCGGGGCCCGTCAGTTGCTGCACTGTTACTACACCGACATTGAGCGGCGTGACCGGTAGGACCTCGTCCCACAGCGAACGTGAACGCAGTGTCGTGGCATCGTCGAGCCGCAGTACGAAATAGTGTCCAGACAGGGGTTGTTGATAGATCGGCGTAATCCGACCCTCGCGCAGCCTGAACTGGCCTTGCGGATTTGCGCCGACCGCGGCGACCAGGGCCTCGGCATCATGTTCGAGGCGCGTCAGCACATAGGCCTCGCTGAGCGATCTGACGGCGGTCACCGAGGCCCAGAACAGAAAGCCGAACAGGGCTAGCAGCGCCACGGCAAGACCGACCACCAGGTGCCGCTCGAGTGACCTCAAGGACCGCTCCGAAACAGATAGCCCTGGCCGCGTCGCGTCTCGATGGCGTCGCGGCCGATCTTGTCGCGCAGCCGGCGGATATAGACCTCGAGCACGTTGCTATCGCGGTCGTGATCTTCTTCGTAGACGTGGTCGGTCAAGCGGGCCTTCGAAAGCACCCGGTCCGGGTGCGACATCAGGTAGCGCAACAGACGAAACTCGGTGCCGGTCAGCTGCACCTCGACGCCGTCTGCACGCAGCACGCTTTGTCGCTCCTCATCCAGGCGCAAGCCCCCGACCGAGAGCGCAGGCGTCGCACGACCGGTGCTGCGGCGCAGCAGGGCCTGTAGCCGCGCGATCAGCTCCTGCACGTGAAACGGTTTGCCGAGGTAGTCGTCCGCGCCGGCGCGCAGGCCCTCGACCCGATCACTCCATGCATCCCGCGCGGTCAGGATCAGCACGGGCATGGTCAATCCGAGATCCCGCCAGCTACGTAAGACCGCCAGTCCGGGCCTGCCGGGCAGGCCGAGATCCAGGATCACGACATCGTAGATTGGTTCCTGACCCAGGTACTCGGCATCGATGCCATCCTGGGCATGATCGACCGCGAAACCCGCTCGCCGCAGATCGTCTGCGACGGCTGCGGCGAGTTCCAGGTCGTCCTCGACCAGCAGGAGTCGCAAGTCAGTGCCCCGCCTTCCCGTACAGTGGTTGTCCGGTTGCGGCATCGAAGAGGCGTTCGTGCACCCGTCCGTCTGCATCGAGCAACTCTAGATCATAGACCAGGCGCCCTTGCTCACGTTCGAGTTCTGCCTCGAGCACCCGCATGCCGCTGAGCTCGGCCCTCCCGAGCAGCTCGGTCAGGGAGAGTATGTCACCGCCGTGACGCAGCTCGCGGGCCTCGTCGTGGTCGTCCGACGCCCCGACCGGTGGGCCCAGGGAGAAGAGTGTCGCGGCCGACACGGCGGTGAGTCCGACAAAAACCCATGATAGGCGTCTCCGTGTCTGCTCAGACATCTGGGTTCCTCCGTAGCTTTTTACCGGTCAGCATGGCTCCGATGAGATTTTCTTCGTGCAGCAGGCTGGCGACCAAGACGCCACCGACATGCACTGCGACCAGCAGCAACGATAGATAGGCCGCGATCTCATGGAATTCCTCCCAAAGACCGTCTTCGGCACCCATCATGACGCCGGTGACGCCTGTCGCAGTCAGACTGGCCATCAGCGCAATCACCATCCAGCCGCCGATCGGATTATGCCCGATATAGTGTGTCGGTCGGCCAGCGGCGAGCGACCGCAGATAGGCCATCGCCGTCGAAGGGGCCCGCAGGAAGCTGCTGAACCTGGCGTAACGGGTCCCGACCAGACCCCAGATCAGGCGCAGTCCGACCAGCACCAGGATGAAATAGCCCAGCTGATTGTGCAGCCCTGCCCATTCCTCGGCGCTGGCCCAGGCACCGAGATAAGCGAGCACCAACGACCAGTGAAAGACCCTGACGAAGGCGTCCCACACAGAGATTTTCTGCGATTGGATGTCCATAGTGGCTCCTTTGACTAAAAAAGAATTTAACTCGGCAAGCGCGCGGCGGTGCGGGCACGCTGCACAGACAGCCTAGGGGCCGGAGCTGAATTGAGGCTGAATTAGGTCTGCCGTGGTGCGGCTGATGCGGGATACTGCGGCGAGCAAGAGACCAGATCATCACGGTCGCCAAGGGTACGCAGGTGAGCTGCATGCAGTGTCACGAGAACGAGATCAACCACGGCCACGACGACTGATCTCCGCGACGACAGGGTCTTTTTTCCCGTCGGGACCTTGTTGCGGAACGGGAACACAGCGGCGCTATCACGTCCGGCCGCGATGCGGCCCCTCAGCCGGGCGACCCCGCACTGCCGGCAAGCACCGCGGCACAGCTGAACAGCTGTTCGGCCAGGTCGAGCGCGTTGTCGGGTTCAAGGTAGAGGGTCACCACCTGAAAATGGCCCCTGGTTGCGTCCCACTCGTTTGCCTCGAGGAAGATCTGTCCCTCGAAAACCCCGACGAGCGCGAAATCCGCGTTGTTTTTGCCTGACATCTTGCCGGGTTCCAGTCTGTTCATGCGGTGCAGTATGTCGCCGGCCGGTGTTGGAAACTTGTCGGATCCGGCCAATGTTTTGTCGCAGGCGGTCAATATCCGGAGCTGTGGCAGAATCTCCCGATGGATACCGGGCTTCCCACCATTGGTCATGTCATAACGCGCTGGCTTGAATTTCATGGTCTGGATGCGCAGCGGCTGTTTGCTGCGCAGGAGCTGTCGCCGGACGACCTTCTGCCGCAGAGCAGACGCGTCCCCAGCGAAAAGTGGGAGCGCATCATCGAAGGTGCGTTCGAGCAGCTGGCAGACAGTTGTGCGGGCCTGGACGCAGCGCGATGTTGGCACCCTTCAGATCTTGGCGCACTGGGATACGCCTGGTTGGCGAGCTCGACGCTGCGCGACGGCTTCCAGCGGATGGCGCGTTACATCAAGATCGTTGGCGAACGCGTCAGCCTGGTCGCTGAAGATACCCCGCAGGGGCTGCGCATAGCACTACAGCAGAAGCGCCTCGACCCGATGGTGGCCGCGCACATCGCAGATTTCAGCCTTTCGATGCTGCTCGATATGTGCCGGGTAAACGCAGGGACGTCTCTGCGGCCGGTCGCGGTCACGTTGAAACGGGAGCGGCCGGACTGCGCCGAGGCATATGCCGATTTCTACGGCTGCGAGGCGTGCTTTTCCGCAGCGACGGACAGTTTTACCCTCGCCGTTCAAGACGCCGACAGGCCGTTACCTACCGCTAACAGACAGTTGGCAGGCGTGCACGACCAGATACTCACACAAGAGCTCGCCACGTTGCAACAAGACGATATCGCCGCCCGCTGCAAGGCGGCCCTACTGGAACTCCTGACGACGGGTGAAGTCTCGATCGACGGCGTCGCCAAGGCGCTGCATATGAGTCCCAGGACGCTGACGCGGCGCTTGGCGGCGCAAGGGACCCAATTGCAGAGCCTGCTCGATGAGACGCGCCGCGATCTGGCCGAACGCTATTTCGCCGATCCGGGCAAATCGATCTCGGATGTCGCTTTCCTGCTGGGTTTTTCTCAGCAGAGTTCCCTGGCACGGGCCTTCAAACGATGGTTCGGGGTGTCGCCCAGAGCCTACCGTGCGACGCACGCGCAAGGGCGCGGCAGCCAGCCTCAGCGTCCTCCGATCTGACGCCGGCCGACTTAGGCGCAATTGAGGGACTGGCGCATCATCTGGCCGATCGGGATCATGCGCGCGATCACCGTGTCGGTGAACTCGAATACCGTGCGGCGAACCTGATCCGCTACCGGGCCGTCGGGTCGTGGGCCGAGATCGCCGGCGAGATAGGCCGCATGGCACCGCGCCTTGTGCTGGGTATCCTCGATGAGTTGCAACAGCGAGCCGTCTTCGTGCATGGCCGCCAATTGCACCCAGGCGACGGAGAGATAACCCGGCCAGAGCGCAATGTGTTTGTAGATACTGGCCACCACACGGTTCGGCCCCGGCTTAGCGCCCAGCGTGTTGAGCGCCAGCACCTGGTCACTTATCTCATCGGAAAGATCGGCGACCTCCGGGATCGGTGGCAGGGGCAGGTCGGTCGCCGGCAGATCGTCCCGCGGCCGCTGTCCGGCGGGTGGCGTAACGGCCTCGGCGAGCAGCGCGGACAGCGAAACCATGTTCAACAGATTGCCGCGATTGTAGGTATCGAGGATGGCGCCGATGGCGTCGCGGCCGTCGGCATGCACGCCCACCAGCGACAGGGTAGTGTCGCTCAACCTGGGCAGCTGCGGGTAGCTAAGCTGTGCTTGCAGGTGTTCACACTCCCTTTCTACCCGACCCGACACGAACATCGGCTTGGCCGCCTGCCAGGCCCAGCGCAGCCCTCCGTCGATGGTGGCAATGTGTCGCCAGACATAGTTGATCGCGGAGACGTTCAGGGTTTGGCGAATATCGGCGTAGAGCTCGGCGATCTCGCCACTCGCGCCGTGTTCGCTGATCGCAGGCAGGGTATCTTTGGCCATCGCGGCATTCCTCGTGTTGCTGGTCTCACGCGCGGGCACGAGACGGATATCCGGGCAAGCGCACGCTGAGCAGTGTAGCGATGCGCGTCATGTATCGCGAATGTGACGCCAGCCAATATCCCTGTGGCTGGATGGCGCAGAGTTATGGAAGAATGCCCCATGCAGACACCGCCTGAAAACCCAGTCTGGGCAGCAGCCGTTGCCGATGCCGTGCCGCGCGACCTCTGCACCGATTGCGGCATCTCCCGCTCTATCGACCCGAAGCGCTGCGGACGTGCCTGCCAGTTCATCAAGCCGGACTATCCGGGCCTCGAGGCCCAGGTGCACGGTCGCACGCGCGATGCCGGTCGCCCCGACGAACTCCATTTCGGGCCGTTTCGCCGAATGCTGCGCGCCGCGCTCACGCCGCCAAGCCCCGGTGCGCAGTGGACCGGGATTGTCACGCGTATCGGCGAGCGCCTGCTGGAGACCGGGGCAGTGGATGCCGTGCTGACGATGGCCCCCGATCCCGACGATCCGTGGCGGCCGGTCCCGGTGCTGGTAACCGACCCGCTGGGCATGGCGCAGTGCCGGGGTATGCGCATGGGCTATGCGCCGCTGCTGGCACTCCTGGAGCCCGCCCGGGCAAAAGGCTATACGAGGCTCGCGGTGATCGGCATCCCCTGTCAGGTCTATGCCCTGCGAGCGCTCGAGCGGGAACTGGGCCTCGAACGGCTGTATGTGATCGGCACCCCCTGCTCAGACAACACCACGACCGAACGTTTTCACCAGTTCCTCGATCTGCTCGCGGAAGATCCCGGTAGCATTACTTACCTCGAATTCCGTGCCGATTATCACGTCGAGCTGCGCTTCACCGACGGTCGCGTCAAAGAGATCCCGTTCCTGATGCTGCCGCTGTCTGATCTACCCAGCGATTTCTTTCCGCTTACCTGTCGGACCTGCGTCGACTATACCAACGTACTGGCGGACATCACCGTGGGCTACATGGGCGGGCAGGGCGAGCAGTGGCTACTGGTACGCAACCGGCGCGGCGAAGAACTGCTGACGCTACTCGGCGACGAGGTTCGTGTGACGACGCCGGGCAGCGCGGGCAAGCGTCACGGGCCGGTCAAGGGTTTTCTCGCCAACGTCGAGCGTGCCGCCGGTGGTCTGCCGCTGCGACGCATGCCAGACTGGGTGCGCCCGATCGTCGCCTGGCTGATGCCGCGCATCGGCCCGCGCGGACTGGAATTCGCACGTTCCCGCGTCGAAATGAAGGCAGTCGAGACCATTGTCCATCTGCGCCGGGAGGCGCCGCGTCGCTTGAAGTCCATGGTGCCCGCGCATGTCTGGACGCTGGTGCAGCCCTACGGGCTGACGCCGAAAGACGGCGAAGGGCCTTGAGCGAGCAGTTGGCGCCAGCAGACTCTGCTGCGACAGGCGAGGGATAATACATCGGCAGCAGGCGCTGTCGTCGCTCAGGAGAGAATCGCCGCGAGTTGCTCCTCCGTATAGCCTGTGTCCTCCCCGTAACGCTCCCGCAGGTCTCGGTCGGCGCGACTTCTTGCACGATTCTTGTTGAGCCCTGCTTCGAGGTGGTGTTCGTAGCGCGTGCGCAGGTATTGATGTCTTTCCCAGGTCTTCTTGCGATCGCTGACCGACACGGTTTCCTGCCAGTCGGACAGCGCGACGGCGAGATCCTCAACCTTTCCGGTCGATGTGGTTTCGCCGGCTTCCCGGCCCTTCAGCGCTATGATTTCCTCGTCCTTTACCTTGAGTGCCTGGGTGAGGCGCGCGATCTCTTGCCAGAGCACCTTTGTCTTTCCCTTTTTTGGCTTCTGGACAGGTTTTTCCTCTTTCTTGAGCGCTGACTTCGCGTCGCTTTTGCGCTTTTTCTTTTCCTTGTCCTTCTTTTTCTTATCTTTCTTCTTCATCGGGGTGGCTCAGGTGCAGATAGATATAAGAATGTTGGATCATGGGTCCCGGCCTGATCATTAGCACTCGGCCTTGATTAACAACCCGCCCGTCGGGGCCTTGGGTTTAGGCGGCGCCTCTTTGCGCAATGACTTTGCGGCCTGGTCACCGAGGCCGAGCCCCAGCCCCAGGCCGAGTCCGAGCGGATCGGCATCCACCTGGGGCGCTTCATCCGTATCCACCGGTGCGCCAGCACCCTTTGGCAGCAGTCCAGCGGCGGCCAGATAATCGCCCTCGAAGAAACAGCTGACCGCCTGGTACTCGGCACGCCTTGGCGGATCCATTTCGGCCACCCCGGCGCTGTCGGGATCCTTCAGATAGGCTTGCCAGTGGTTGAAGCCGCCCAGCAAGGCGTAGGCATCGCGATCGACCAGGCGCAACAGCAGCGCCGCCTGGGCGGCATGCGCGGTGCCGTTCGAGTAGACAACGATCTTGCGTCCATGCGGCAGTGCCGCCAGGGCCTCGTCTGACATCAGCGCGGCCAGCGGAATGTGGCGCGCATCCTGGATG
>JBATKF010000436.1:0-4053 GCA_049669185.1 Sedimenticolaceae bacterium
ACCCACTGGTCCCCGAGCCAATACGCCCGTGGGCGTAGCTGGCTGGCCGCCTCGTCGTAATCCGCGACCAGCGCGCCGTAGGTTCGTAGCACCGAGGCCAGTTCCCGGACCAGTGAGCGGAAGAACGCCTCGCCGGTGTCACTGGAAGTGCCTTCCAGAATGTTCAACAGCAAAGAATTTTCTTCGCTGAGTTGTTCCCGGTAGCTGTCCCTGACGTCGTTGGTGGTCACGCCCGGCCCCCTCCAATTTTCGATCCCAGCACCCAGTACGCGGCGCGCGCCGACGCAACGCCTGTGTTGGTGGACTATATAGGGCGGTTCAGCTCAATCGCACAACCCCGTTTGGGTCGGCACACCGCATAGCGAATGCTCAGACGCTATCGCAGTGACGCCTCTCTGCTCGAGGTTGATCACGAGCTTCCCACTCACCGCTCTCTCTTGACCGAGCGTAAGTCCGCATATCGATCTGTCGAATTTCTTGTCGTCGACCGCCCCGGCGTCGGCGGGCAACCACTCGCGCCGAGTTGAACGCGCATTGTCGGCATACTCGCACTGTCGGCGAAATCGTCCTCGGCCCGCGCTCTTCTGTTTCTAACTGCGCAGAAAACGCAGAAAAACCAGCCCGGGCGACACTTCTGGCCGAACCTTTTCCTGGGACGGTGGCTCAAGGGGTTAGCCTTCCAAAAGTGCGAGAAATGAAGGCGTTAAGTTTCGGGCAAAACCAAAGGGCTGCGCAAATCAGGCGGTTAGGTGCGCGAGGGAGAAGAGAGTGGGTCGCTTCGATTTTTGCGGCGGTTGGGAAACCGAAGTGATGGCCTGGCTGATCCAAACTCGGTTCGGGTGCGGTGAGGTCCATGTTGTCGTGAAGTGTATATGATGAGAATATACAGCAATGATCGATTGGGCACTAGTTACCGGCTTCGATTGGGACGAAGGCAACGCTCGAAAGAGTGCCGAGAAGCACAGCGTAAGCCAGGGCGAGGCAGAGCAGGTTTTCTTTAACGAGCCGTTGCTGCTGCTACCAGATCGTAAGCACAGCGACAAAGAGCAACGGTTCCACGCCTTGGGAAAGACCGATGTGGGCCGAGCGCTTCATGTGACCTTCACACTGCGTGACGGTGGCACATTGATCCGCGTGATTTCCGCAAGAGACATGCACCGTAAAGAGAGGATGTTCTATGGCAAAGCCAAAAAAGAAGATTCCTGAATTCAAGACTGAATCGGAAGAGCGTGAGTTCTGGGAGAGGCACGATTCGAGCGAATACTTGGATTGGAGCCAGGCGGATGCGGTGCGGCTGCCGAACCTCAAGGCATCGACCAAGACGATCTCGCTGCGGCTTCCGGTGGCCTTACTGGAGCGCATCAAGCTAGAGGCAAACAAGCGTGACATGCCGTATCAATCGTTGATAAAGGCCTGGCTTGCCGAGGATGTTGACCAGCGTCGCCCGTAACGCGAAGGGAGGGCCAATTCCGTGTGGAAGCTGTCTGGCGTTTACTTGATTGGTTGACGCTGCTCTTGGTATCGCTTCGTCAGTCAGGCGCGATCAGTTTCCCTATTGGGATCGAATCTCCGCGAAGCGCTCGGCGGCTCTGCGGGATGCGAAGCGCTGGTAGTTGATTCCCTCCAGATAGGCGCGTTCGAGGACGTAGCCCAACGTATTGTCGAGACGGCCCTCAAGCATCATCGCGTCCGTCTTCTGGACCAAGTTGCCGTACTCGTCGAGGAATGCGAAGGCGGGGAATCGATGAAAGCCCAGGTTTGCATGCCACTTTGCGGTAGTCGTCTGACGGCCGATCGGATCGTGCAGTGGCTGCTGGTCCTCGAAATCCAGGCGAACCAGATCGAACTGCTCAAGTTGACTGCGGATCGATGGGATTCGAAAAAGCTCGCCCAATACGAAACTGCATTCGCGACAGTTTCGCCGGTCGAAGACGATCATGAGTGGACGCTGTGCGGGCGGCTGTCGCCTATCGAGCGCAAACGGAGGTGCTGCGAACAAGGGATCTTGGACAGGTGCGTCATTGGCACTCTTTTCGTTGGCGGTCGTATCGCCTACGAGATACTCGCGCAGGGCCATGCGTTCGAATTCGCGGTCGCTGAGGTAGCGCAGGATCTGCTCGAATCTTTGCGGCGGGTGATAACCCACGATTCGCAGCAGCCGTTGGCCGTCCAGGCCGTAAAAGTAGATTGCCGGGGTGTAGTCGGCACCCTCTCGGCTGGCAAACGCCTTGGCCGACATGGTCTCGCCGGAAGGTGTGACAACCTCGACGTCGCTGAAAAGATCGAGATGAACGGCGGCGAAATCTCGTTGCAGCGCCTTGCTGACGGCGGGGTCGGCAAACGTTGTTCGCGCTAGCTCCTTGCAGAACGAGCAATAGGGCATGCTAAAGACCACCATCAAGCCCTGCTTGCCGGCGGCTTTGGCGCTGTGCAGGTCGTCCTGCAGGTCGAGCAGGCTGTCAACGAACCAGTCCGGGTAAACGGTCGGCTGCAAGGGGTCCGGATTCCAGCCGTCCGGTGCGGCCACCAGCACGGGGACGAAGAGAATCAGCAGTGAGATTGGCAACCAACGAAAAGCGTGTTTTCTGCACATGAGACTCCTCCGGGTGCTTGACTTGCTGGTGGGCAGTGCCGGTATGTGAGGCAAACCTTCGTCCGTGCGCCCGGAAAAGACTTCACGGTTTGTTGATGTAATTTCGTTTTTTATTTGAAATTCAACAAAAACAATTGGTTATTCGATTCGTGCCGCCCAGTGGAGATCAGAGCGATTGGCTGATTCAGTGACCGAAACCCGCCCGGATGCCCTCTTGATTGGCGATTTCGAGGTCGATCCAGCAGCCCTGGAGGTGCGCCGCGACGGGCACATCAGTCGTCTCGAACCGAAGGTGATGGACGTCCTGTTGTTGCTGGCCGGCCGAGCCGGTGAGGTCGTCACGCGCACCGATTTCGAGCATGCTGTGTGGGCGGGGCGGGTCGTGGGATATGACGCGCTGGCCAACGCCATCTCCAAGCTGCGACGTGAGTTTGGTGACACCGGTCGGCAACGCAGTTACATCGAAACCGTTTCGAAGACCGGGTATCGGCTGGTGGCACCAGTGCGACGGCCGGAAGAGGTTGCGCCTGTCATCCAACTGTCACGGTCGGACACGGAGACTAACTCCCCCTCGCTTCAGCAACCTGCCAGGGGGGTGCCGGTTCGAGCTGGCATTTTTGCTGCTGGCATCGCACTCCTGGTGCTGACCTTGCTGGGTTGGTGGTTTATCTCCTCGCCGCGGGAGCCAGTGACAGAGAACGTGCCCCCGGGCATCGCTGTTGTGCCATTCGCTACCCTAGGTGACACGGGGCAACAGGCTTACCTGGCAAATGGAATCGCGAACGACCTGATCACGGATCTATCGAAGTTTGGTGGTCTGCGCGTCATCGCTCGCGACACCGGTGCACTGTTCCGCGATCGGGCGGACGGCGACTGGGCAGCTATGGCCATGAATCTGGGTGTGCGCTACCTGGTCGATGGTAGTGTCCAACGCGCCGGCGACCGCCTGCGGATCAATGCGCGTCTGCGTGACGTTGACGGCGAACGCGTGCTGTGGGCGGAGCGCTACGACCGGCAGATGAGCGACCTTCTCTCGCTGCAGGACGATTTGGTTGGACGCATAGTCAGCGCGTTGCGACTGAGTCTGGACACTGACTTACCAGCCTTGCGCAGCCGCGAATATGATCCGAACGTCGAGGCCTACGATGCATTCCTGCGCGGGCAGGAGTTTGCCGGGCGGCGATCGCCGGAAGGTTATCGCTTGGCCAAGGAGGCGTACCTTGACGCCATTCGCCTCGATCCACAGTTCGCCCGACCCTACATTGGAATGGCGCTCGTCTACTCACAGGGGTTCATTGACGGCTGGGTGGAGGACGCCACCGATGCCTTGGAGAAAACACATAACTACGTCGACAAGGCGCGCGCGTTGGCGCCGGATTCCCCGCAACTTCTTTTCGCCCAGGGTTTGGTGGCGCTGCGGGAGCGCCAATACACGGAGTCGCTGCGTTTCGCCGACCAGG
>JBATKF010000437.1:0-4367 GCA_049669185.1 Sedimenticolaceae bacterium
AATAAAAGATAGCCGTCTCTTTGTCGATATTGTTCACCCGGCGCATGGCCCAGCGCATGCCGGCATAGGGTACAAAACGAAACCAGCCACCACCACCGCAAGGCAGATTTCTGTTGGCCACTCTTACAGTCGTTACCGGGAACTCCAGGAAGTCGCCGCCTGATGGCCGGAACGCGAAGCGCGGGGCATCGGGCATGCCGTACAGATCGTGCCTGATGGGATAGATACTGGAGCTGTATCGATAACCGCTGTCCTCCAGGGCGTCGAGCGCCCAGAGGTTACTCGCATCGATGGAATAACTGGCCGCACGATAACCAATGACCGCCTGCCCTGAGATGTCCTCCAGCAACGTCTTGGTGCGACGGATGTCCTGGCGGAACTCGTCGGGCTGCTGCTGTGTTACGCGCACGTGCGACCAGCCGTGGCTGGCCAGTTCATGGCCCTGTGCAACGAGTCGCTTCACCATACTGGGATAACGTTCGGCAATCCAGCCCAGGGTAAAGAAGGTGCCCTTGACCGCGTGTCGATCGAACAATTCGAGTATGCGGTCGACATTGCGCTCGACGCGGCATTCCTTGCGATCCCAGGCGTCTCGGTCGATGTAGCGTTCAAAGGCCGACACCTGGAAGTAATCCTCCACATCAACGGTCATGGCATTACGCGGTCGGCTTTTGGACATGACTGGGCTCAAGCCGCTTTGGCCTGACTGTCCATCCAATCGCTGATCACCTGCGCAATACGCTCCGCTGCACGGCCATCCCAGAGCTCAGGGATTCGACCGGCCTTCCCGCCATTTGCCATGATGTCGTCGAAACAGGCCCTGATCTTGATCGGATCCGTTCCGACAACGGTATTCGTGCCTTGTTCCACGGTAATCGGCCGCTCGGTATTCTCGCGCAGGGTAATACAGGGCACACCCAGCGCGGTGGTCTCTTCCTGCAGGCCGCCGCTGTCGGTCAAAACGAGGCGGGCCTCTGCCATTAGACCCAGCAACTGTAGGTAACCCAGCGGCTCCACCAGACCGATGCGCGGACTATCGAGCAGCGGGGCGAGCCCGGCATCCTCCACCCGCGCCCGGGTCCGGGGATGGATCGGAAATACCAGCGGCAGCCGCTGAGCGATCTGTGTCAGGGACTCGAGGAGGCGCTTGAGCACAGCCGGGTCATCGACATTCGACGGACGGTGCAGCGTCAGTACGCCAAAGCCCGAGACATCCCGCTTAAAGGCCGGTATCTTTGCCAACGTCTCTTCGGCCGGCACCGCGTGTCCGCGATTCGCCAGCAGCGTGTCGATCATCACGTTCCCGACAAAATGTATCTTCTCACTCGCCACACCTTCGTGCAGCAGATTGTTGGCACCTTCCGCTTCGGTGGTAAACAAGAGATCGGAGATCTGATCGGTCAATACGCGATTAATCTCCTCCGGCATCCGCCGGTCACCGCTGCGCAGGCCTGCTTCGACATGCACCACGGCGATGTCTTTTTTCGTGGCGACCAGCGCGCAGGCGATCGTCGAATTGACGTCGCCGACGACCAATACGATATCGGGACCGAGCTGATCCAGAACCGGCTCGAAACGGCGCATGATCTCGGCCGTCTGCACCGCATGAGTGCCGGATCCCACGCCCAAATCGACATCCGGCTCGGGGATCCTGAGCTGACGGAAAAACGCGTCCTTCATTGCCTCATCGTAATGTTGTCCGGTATGGACCAGACGCGCATCGAAGCGTTCCGGCGCCGACCGAAAGGCCCGCATCAACGGGGCAATCTTCATGAAGTTCGGTCGAGCGCCAACGATGCACAGGATGCGAATTTGGCCGTCAGACCGCTTCATCGGCATCATCCATGTCCATCTGCATCATGATGGCCTGTTTCAGCAGACGCCGATTCTTGTTCAATGCGCCGCGCAGCTGGTGTACCTCCTGCTCTAGGTAAGCCACGCGGGCCTCAAGATCTCCCGGATGTGCACTGGCCGGTGGCAGAGAAGGTCTCGGCGGCGCGGCTACATCGTCCACCACCGATTCGCTGTGGCCGACCTCTTGCGTCATCTCTTCGACGACCGTCTGTACATGAGCATCCGAGAGCTCATGCAGTTCTTCCAAAGATCCGAATAGCAGTAGCCGATCGCACAGGTTGTTGACCCGGCGCGGCACACCACCGGTTGCCGAAAATATGGCGTCGAAGGCGGCATCACTTATCGCCGGATCTTTGCGCCAGCCGACCAGTGCCAGTCGATGCTCGACGTAGGCCTGGGCCTCCTCGCGATCGAGCGGCCTGAGGTGGTAGCCCGCGATGATCCGTTGACGGACTTGCTCCATCCCCTGTCCCTGCAACGTCTGCTTGAGCTCCAATTGGCCGAGGAGAAAACTCTGCAGCAATGCTTGGCCGTCCTGCTGATAATTCGACAGCATGCGCAGTTCTTCGATCGATCGCTGCGGAAGATTCTGTGCCTCGTCCACAACCAACAAGACCCGCCTGCCTTCGGCGCGGCGGGCGCGGAAGAATGCCTCGAGATTTCGCAGCAATGCGGCCTTGGAAAGATTCTCATGAGCGAGCCCGAAAGAGGCGCTGATCAGGCGCAATACCTCGTCCTCATTGATCTGGGTCGACACCAGTTGGGCCGCGACGACAGTGTCGTCGCTCAATTCGTTGAACAGGTTGCTGACCAGCATGGTCTTACCGGTACCGATGCCGCCGGTGATGACGATGAAGCCCTCGCCCTGGCGCAGCCCGTACCGAAGATAGGCCATGGCCCGGTTGTGGCCTGCGCTATTGAAAAAGAATCGCGCGTCCGGGCTCAGCTGAAAAGGCTTGCCAGACAGGCTATAGAAAGTCTCGTACATCTCTGGTTACAGCAGATTGGTTCTGAGTGTCAGTCCGATTCGGCGTTCGTCATAGTCGTCGTCACCGTCGTCCGAGTTCTGCTCGCGGTACAGAACGAACAGCGACGCGCTCGAGCGGCGCGAGAACTGCTTACTCAAGGAAAAGGAGACGTCGTAGTTCGTACTGTCGTCGTCATTATCGCCATCACCCGTAAAGTGCGTAACGCTGGACGATACGGACGCATCGTAACCCTGCCCCAGGCGTCGAGTGGCCCTGAGGGTCGTGCCGTAGGAATCCTGATCATCGTCAGAGACCTCGTACTCACGCCTCGAGAAAGTACCGGTCAGCGATACAGTGGTGCGCAGACCGGTGACCGCAATGATCGCGCTGACTCGGTTATTGATGAAGTCCTCATCCGTGTCATCCAGTTGGGGGATATTCGCAATCAGCGGTTGCCCTGTGTCAGGGTCTGTTATGGGATTACCGTCTTCATCCACGAGGAAGAAGAACGAGTCGACGAGCTGCTGGTTCCTTCTATTGTCGAGGCTGCGAGAGGCGTTCACGCCAAGGCGCGTGCGTTTCGACCGATGGCTCACTCCACCCGACCAGGTATTGCCGTAATAGCGCTCACCGTAGCTCGCATTAACCGAGGTACGAGGATTGGGTGTCCAGGCGCCACCCACGTTCCAGGTGACGCCATCAGTATCGTCACGGTTTGTCTCTACGTCGGCGTCTTCATAACCTACGCTGCCATTCGCTTGCCAATGTGCGTCCCAGCGATAGCTCAGGCCGGCCGTGTAGTCCCTGCGCCGATCATCTTCCCGGTCGTCGAAAAGGGTTTCACTCTGGGTGGCCTGCAGGCTCCACCCCAGCGACCCGAAATAGCGCCCGCTCTGCAGCGCGGCATTGAGCGTATACGCGGTCGAAGGGTCGCTCCCGCTACCACCATCGTTGCCGCTGTACCAGACGTGGTTGAGATTGTTATTACTGACAAAATTGATGTGGGGACTGAGGCGTTGCCGGTACTCGGGCGAAACGCTGACGGAATAACTCTGCTGTCCTCCATCGCTGAAATTAATCGCGTCTGTCTGCCCGGACGAGGCCTGGTTACCGCGCAGCCCGGCGCTGGCATTCGCGCCAACGAAAAACCGGTTCCTGACTACCTCTGTTCGGCTGGTCGCGAGTAGCTGATGGGTCAGGGCCTTGGGGTCAGTGCTGCCGGTGCCATAGCTCAATGTCGGTTGATAGCTTACGTTGGCCGTGATCCGCCCACCGCGGCCCGTGGCGGTCCAGCGTGGACTGAGCTGGAACACGACACCGGTATAGGAGTCGTTGCCGTTCCGATCTACCGCAGTGGTCGTGAGACCAATGTCATCCGTCACCTTCCAGTCGCCCGAGATGGCTGTCGTCGATAGCGCGCCTACGGCAACCAGGCAAGCGACTGCGGATACGGGCCGCAGGCAGCCGAGCATGCCTGAAGATCGGGCATCTCGCGGCGACGGACTATTTTTCTTCATTCCCGTATCCGTAGCCATAGCCGTATCC
>JBATKF010000438.1:0-4203 GCA_049669185.1 Sedimenticolaceae bacterium
GCTCGACCCGATCGGCGAAGAATGCCACGGTGCTGAGCGCCGCGACGGCCACCAGCACCGCAGCCAGCAGCAGTCGCAGACCCGGGTCGCGCAGCGCAACCCGCCACGCCAGCAAAGACCGCCACCCGCTGTTCACGCGGCCTCCTGGAGCCGCCCGGCATGCAGGCGCAGTACGCGATCGCAGCGCGCGGCCAGCTGTTGATCGTGGGTCACCAGCAGCAAGGTGCTGCCTGCGCGATCGCGCAATCCGAACAGCAGGTCGATAATGCGCTGACCGCTGTCGGCATCCAGATTCCCGGTCGGCTCATCGGCGAACAGCACCTCGGGATCGCCGGCGAAGGCACGCGCCAACGCGACCCGTTGTTGTTCACCGCCAGACAGCTGGCGCGGCAGGTGCGATAGTCTTTTCTCGAGTCCGACCTCTCGCAAAAGGGCCTCGGCCTGCACGCGAGCGCCACTGTTTCGCCCGATCTGCAGCGGAAGCGCGACGTTCTCCAGGGCCGTCATGCCGGGCAACAACTGGAAAGATTGGAAGACGAAGCCCACGCGGCCTGCACGCAGCGCCGCGCGGGCGTCTTCGTCCATAGCGCCCAAGTCGTGCCCGAGCAGCGAGACTCCGCCTTCGGTCGGCTGGTCCAGCCCGGCGAGAAGGCCCAGCAGCGTGGATTTGCCCGATCCGGATGGGCCGAGGATAGCCACGGCCTCTCCGGCGTTGACCTGCATGCTGATCGCCGTGAGGATGTCGAGTGTCCGCCCGTCGGACATCGTGATCCTTTTGCCGAGTTGTGTGGTTGAGATGCGAAGACTTCCGTTCATTGTCTGCTTGCTTGTGTTTGGCTGTGCGCCCTGGACCCTGCACGCCGCCGAAAAAATCCTGGTCATCGGGGACAGCCTGAGTGCCGCGTACGGTATCGAAAAGGAGCGCGGATGGGTCGCACTTCTGCAGCAGCGCCTGCAACAGCAGGCCCTGGGCTATCAGGTCATCAATGCCAGCATCTCTGGCGACACCACGCGCGGTGGTCTTTCGCGACTGCAGACCGCGCTGCAGCGTGAAAAACCCCAGCTGCTGATCATTGCGCTGGGCGGCAACGACGGCCTGCGCGGTTTCTCTCCTGAGCAGACTCGCAACAATTTGCGCGGCATGATCAGGCAGGGACGCGAAGCAGGGGCCAGGGTGTTACTGCTCGGGATCAAACTGCCGACGAATTATGGCAGGGCCTACACCGAGAAGTTCCACCGCATCTACCTGGAATTGGCCAGTGAGCAGAACGTGGCGCTGGTGCCGTTCTTCCTCGAGGGAGTGGCCGAGACGCGCGCGCTGATGCAGCCCGATGGCATACACCCTGCGGCTGAGGCCCAGCCGCGCATACTCGACAATGTCTGGACCGGATTGGCGCCGCTGCTGGAAGCGCGATCCAGCGGATCGATGGCGACCGGTACAGGCGGCGGCGCTTAGCCTGCACATCTCACCGTTTTACGTAACGAGGACGCCGAGACGCCGCTATGGCGGGGTGCACGCAGTGGAAGGCGGTGAAGGCGTAGTCGACACTACGTCGAACCGCCTGCAACGAGTACGCCCCGTCAGGGCGAGGGTATCGGGGGCCGCAGCAGGAAATCGGTGAGATATGCAGGTTAGCCTTAGGCGCTTTCGGCGTCGTCCAGCAGGTCATCCAACAGCATCGGCGGTGCGATGCCATAGCCCTGCGCGAAGTCGACGCCGATCTCGCTGATGCAGCGCAGTATCTGGTCGTCGGCGACATACTCGCCGATGGTCTTCTTGCCGAGAAAATGGCCGATCTCGTTGATCGACTTGACCACCGCATAGTCTTCGCCGCTGGCGGCGATCTTGCGCACAAACACGCCATCGATCTTCAGCCAATCGACCGGAAGTTCCTTGAGATAGGAATAGGAGGCCAGGCCGCTGCCGAAATCGTCCAGCGCTACTTTGCAGCCCAATGCCTTAAGGTCGTGGATGATGCCGGCGGTGCTTGAAAGATCAGACACCGCCGCTGTCTCGGTCACCTCGAAACTCAACCATGCGGGATCGATGCCCGTGCGCTGGAACTGTTCACGCACGAAATCCAGAAAGCCGGGGTCGCTCGCCGTCTGACCGGACAGATTGACCGCAAAGCCGTGCAATCTAGGCATTCGACTGCGCTGCGCGGCTATCCAGTCCATGACCGTGCGCGTAACCCAGCGGTCTACCGAGCGCATTCGATTGTAGCGCTCGGCCGCATCGATAAATTCGGCGATCGGCAGTGGCTTGCCTGCACCGCTGTGGACCCCGAGCAGGACCTCGTAATGTGGCGCGATCCCCTGTTCCGGTCGCACCGGCACGATGGGCTGACAGCGCAGCTTGAGACGCCCATTCTCCAAGGCATCGTCCACCTGCACCACCCAGTGCACGGATTCCTTGCGCCGTGCGATATTGGGATCGTCTTCGCGGTAGACATACACCTGGTTGCCGCCGGCGGCCTTCGCGGCGGATAAGGCGCTGTCGGCCGCCTGCAACACGGCGCTGAAACCCTCTTTTGCTAGATTCAGATTTACGATGCCAATGGAAGCGCTCAGGCCGATAGACTGACCCTCCCAGTCGAAGGGCATGCTATGCACCTCCTGGCAGATCGCCCGGGCGCGTCGCTCGCCGTCGGCGAGATCGATATCCGGCAGTAGCGCGGCAAACCGGTCGCCGCCGAGGTGCCCCAGCACCTTCGCCCCTTTGACTTTCTCGAGCAGGCGCGCAACCGCCACCAGCAGGCGGTCCCCGGTGGCATAGCCGTGGACATCATTGACGAGGCGAAACTGGTCGATATCGAGCCAGAACAAGATGCCGATATCGGCCGACCGATCCGGCATGGCCACCGCCTGCTCCAGCGCAATCTGGAATTGCTGACGATTGATCAATCCGGTCAGGGAGTCATGCGCGGCCTGGTGCGCCAGCTGCTCTTCCATGCGCGACAGAATGGCATCCACCGCACGCTCACTGAGCGGCCGACCGTCGCTGGGATCGACGGTAATGCGGCGCTCGTGAAGCCCCGTCGCGAGCTCGGCCAGACGGAGTTCTCGGGCGCGTAGGCCACGATGATCGACCGTCACAAAGCGCTCATGGTCATTGCGGATCCAGGCGACGCGCAGTTCCTGTTCGTCCTCAGGGTCTTGCGGCAGACGCAGGCGGTCGCCGACCATGATATTCATGCAGCGTTCCAACAGGACATTCCAGACCTGTTCGCTGACCCCATCTGGACGTGACTGCGACTCGACCTCGGCCCGCTGATCCTCCAGTGACGGCATCTCGACCAGTCGTGTCTGTCCTGGTGTTGAGCCCCGCAGCGCGTCGCGCAGACGGCTCTCGATCAGGTTACGCCGAAACGGATCGAACGCGACAACGGCCAGCTCCTCGGCGATAACATCACCCAGCTCCTGAGTATTCATCTCGCCTGACTGATGTTCGAATGGCTCACCCCCCAACCTGGCAACCAGGCTGTCAAGGCGGCCCAGCTGTTCAGCATAACTGTTACCGCCGTCCACCGAACGCAGCCAAGCGAGTTCGAGCACCGCCCGCCAGCCGACATCGATCAGCTCGGGAATCAGCTCAGGCACCTGGCGACCGGCATAGCGCCGGTTGACGTCGGCTACCACCGCCTGATGCGCGCGCCTCACCCGATCCTGACCCTCACAGGCCTGCACCACCCGCTCGACGTTGTGCTGGTATTGCCGGCTTTGTTCACCGGTCAGCTCGCTGACGGCATCGGCGATCTCGCGCAGCACCGCGCGATCCGTGCCTGCGCGACCGATCGGTTGCAGCAACTGCGAGATCCGCTGACCAATCGGGTCGTCGGCCGAGGCGGAACCTGAGTCCGGGCGGAACATCTGCAGGTGGCCAAGCGCATCGACGATCTCACGCATGGGATTCTGCTTATCGTGGAAGAACGTCTGGTCTGCGGCCGCCTCGCGAACCAGTGGCTCGCCCAGCTGCTCCAACCAGCCGGCCAGGCCCTTGCCCACGTCCGGCGTATCGGCGATGTAGCTCATCAGCTCCTGGGCGTGGTTCTTGCGCTCCGTGACCTCGCGCGCAAGCAGGGTCTGCAACAAGCGTTGATCGATAGAACCCCGGGCCGCGGCAAAGCCACCGGTGATGTCGGTCTGCGGATGGGCGTGGGCTCCCCCCTCGGGTCTGCCCAACGCCGCGGCCCGGGTGGCCTC
>JBATKF010000439.1:0-22654 GCA_049669185.1 Sedimenticolaceae bacterium
CCCCAGTTGAAATGCCGCGCCTGGTAAGGACAGGCCGTCATGCAGTAACGACAGCCGATGCACCAGTCGTAGTCCACGACCACGATGCCGTCCGGCTCCATCCAGGTGGCCTCCACCGGGCATGCCTTGACGCAGGGCGGGTTGTCGCACTGCATGCACTGCATCGGCAGGTAGTACTTGCCCTCGACCGGCACCTCCTCATGATCGTAGTAATGGTCGCCGTGGCGCAGGTCGGTGCTGTCGCGGTCCATCTCGATCACCCGGATGTACTGGGTGTCGCGGCTGAGATTGTTCTCTTGCACGCAGGCATGCACGCAGTCACGGTAGCCGCGGCACTTCGAGACATTGATCGCATAGCCGAATACCACGCCATCTTGCGGTGGCGTGTTGTCGCAACTGATATCCACGCCGTAGCGACGTTGCGCCTTGCGTTCGATGCGCGCAATGGTGTCGCGTATCTCGTCTTCCGTCATGCGCTGATAGTGCTGTTGAAAGAAATCGGCAAAGGCATCCGACAGCGTATTGCCGCCCCAGGCGCCGAACGCTGCATGCGCGGCACCCGCCCCGGTTGCAACGGCGAGACCTTGAAGAAAACGCCGGCGCGCCTGGTCGCCTGGCTTCAACGCAGGCTCTGGCTGGTCAGGATTTCTCATTCTCGGCCCGCTCTGCTGAGTCGGTAGGGTCCTCACCAGCCTCGCGCTGGGTGTTGGTCTGCTCTTGCTGCTCGGCCGTCCCTTTCTGGCCAGCGGCATGGCTAAGCTGTTCGGTGTCGTGCCGTTTGTCCTTGGCTACCCAGTGCGCCGGCCGCCCGAGACCCATGCGCATACCCGGTCCGGACTTTGGCGCACGCGCCTTGAGGGCCGGTCGATGCTGGTAGTGACAGGCGGTACAGCTAAACACCTGCCGCGTGCCTTGCCAGTTGCCCTGACGTTTGCCGTGAGCGCCGAACACCCAGTCGCGCGCCTGGTCTGGATGACACTGACTACACAGCACGTAGGCATCGTTGAACTCGAGTTTCTCACCCTCGAGGGTTTTCAGCCCGCCTTTGCCGTCCAGGTCGTGGCAGGTAAAACACCAAAATTTACCCTTACCATGCAGGCCGTGTTGCAACTCGAAATTGTCGTGCGGTGGCTTCAGCGCGCGTGGCGTGGGATCACTCAACACCCATTGGTGGCAGTTTGAGCAGGGGTGCATGTCGGCATCGCGTTGACTGGGGATCACCTCGAAGGGCGGTGCATCTATGAATACCGCATAGGCCGGTCGAGGCGTTGCGGCGAGGTCCGGCCTGGCATTCTCGACGTTGCCACGTGCCTTTGGTGCCTGGTCAGTGACGGCGCGGGAACTGCTCGGTTTGCGAACGACTGGCGCATCATCCAGATCGCCAATGGCGCCCCAGTCCCAGTCATCGACGCCACCCGACGCGTCCGTCGCGCTAGACGTCGGCTGCTCCGCCGTGCTGGTGCGCACCAACATCGCAGGCGCCAGTGCGACGGTCAGCAACAGAGCAATTTCGACCGGCCCGCGCACGCCGTCAGATCTGATCTAGGCCGCCAGCCCGCAAAAGGTTGCCTTCACCTTCACAGCCGGATCTCGGCAGATGCCGCCAACTTCGGCTGCAGCAGATCGGCAGGAAGCTTGTCTTTCATCTTCGCCTTGATCGGAGGCAGCATCAGATCGTACAGCGCCTCGGCGCGCACGATGCTGGTGCCCGGCTGCAGCGGTATGTCGTACTGGAGCGTGCGTACTTCGTTTGGCTTCAGGCGGGTATCCGAGAGCACCTGGGTCGCCAGCGGCGGCGACGTCGGCTTGCCCGCTTCGTCGCCCAACGTGTACCAGAAGGCCGCTTTCGGGTCGTCCTTGATCGGGTGCACCTCGTAGTTCTTCCACAGCATCTTGCCGTCTTTGTCGTAAGTCGCCACGCGGATATAGAAGTTGCGGAAGGGCGCACCGGTCGGATAGGCGTGCGGCAGGCGGTTGCGCACGATCAGCGTGGCCTTGATGGTGTCACCGTCGCGCAGCGTATCCATGCTCAGGGCGATGCCGCGGGTGATCATCTTGCCGTCGTGACCGCCGGCCATGCTGTGATCGGGAATGTTGACCATCTCCCCGGGTACCACTTCGCCGTCTTTCATCTTGGGTACGCTGACGATCGCCATGTGGCAGGCCTGACAGCTCACGAAGTTGTTCGATGTACGGTATTCGTTGCCGGTTCGACACAATGGCGTGCCGTGCGGATTGCCGCGTTTCTCGTGGCAGCCCATGCAGGCGTCATTGCTCTTGAACAGTTCCGACTTGTTGCCCTGCATCGGCACCGGGTGATGCACCGGTGTCGGCCATTTTGCACCCTCCGGGGTGCGCTCGGTCGTGTAGCTGATGCCCGACGGGCCGTACAGGCTGGCGGTATCCATCTCATACGCGTCGGTGCCGTACAGCGGTTTGCCGTCCGCGGAATCGGTGCCCTTGAAGGCCTTGAACGAGTGACAGGTGGTGCAGCCGATGCCGTCCATGTAGGACTTCTTGGCATCCAGTTTGGTCTTCTTGTCCATCGCCGCGACCGGTGCATGGCACTTGAGACAGACCGGGTACTCGCCCTCCTTGGTACGCAGGTCCTCCTGCGTCGGGTCACCGATCACGTTCCTGTAGAACGCGCCATGGATAGGATCCTTGAGCGCCGAGCTATTGGCATGCATCGAACCCTTCCACTGGGTGTAGATCTCCTCGTGGCATTGTTTGCAGGCCTCCGCATCGACGTGCTGGACCGCCTCTGCGGCAAACACTGACGGCGCCAGCAGACATAAGGCGCTGCAGACGCGCACTAGACCATGAATCAGCGACATGATTACTATCCTCCTCTGATACGGCGTCACGCTTTGTTATTCACCGCTCTGAGCGGAGCGGCAGAAGCGACACATTTATTTTCTGTTGTTTGTAATTTTTGTCGCGAAGATCGAATCACATTCAGACGCAGGACGTCTTTGATCTGAGTTAAAGCACCAAAAATCAACGCCGCGATAGCGCGGCGCGAATCGTTAAGAGGTGACCGATTTGGGGCATCTGATGCGGTCCCGTGTTGTATACGTCTTGTTCACTCGCGTACGACAAAACCTGATCCGAGGGATCGCAGCTCATCCGGGTTTTGGGCGAGACTTCGGCAGAAAATGGAAATTTCTGGCTTCGGCACCGCTACCGGTGTAGCGGTTTTGTTTATTTTTAGTTTATTAACTAATTCAAATAGGGTTGGATCTGCCTGGACGCCTGCGTTTTGCATACCCGGTTCATCGCTAGCCGTTCAGCTTGCCGGTCTCAGAAATAATAGAGCAGCAGCGATAGACCGAGCAGCGCGGCGACCCATATCACCATGCTCCCGGTCGGCCAGGAGCGGGCGAGCATGCCCTGTGGACCATGGTGTCGGTAGAGCTTCCCGACCAGTCGCCACACGCCGGCCAGGGCCTGCTCTTCTTTTTCGTCCCGCGCCGCACTGGTGCGCACCGTAAACTCATTGCCGATTGCTTTCAGGAACTTGCGATAGAACCAGTCGAAGTCGAGGCTGATGGTCAGTGTGCGCCGCATCTGCTTGAGCATCACGAAGAATGCAAAGCCCGCGAACAGCAGGATCTGTAACTGGGTGACCAGATGATCGACGGTATAGGGCTGGTAGTCGACCGGGTAAGGCAGGATCGCGTACAGCGGGGCGGGGTAGACGCCGAGCGCCAGGCACAGAAAAGAGAACGACCACATCGCGTAGCGCAGATTCGCGGGTGGGTCCGGCGGGCGCAGCCCCGAATCCTTCTGAAAGAATACGAACCAGGGAAACTTGATGCCCGCGTGCAGGAACACACCGGCCGACGCGGCCAGCATCAACAGCCAGACCAAGACCATGCCTTCGTTCGCGGCGGCCTGGGTCTCCAGCGATTTGGTCACGAAGCCGGAGGTGAAAGGAAAGGCCGAGATCGCCAGTGCGCCGATGATGCCGTTGATCGCGGTCTGCGGCATGCTCTGGAAAAGGCCGCCGAGATCCGTGCACTTGCGTTTGCCCGTCATCATTAGCACGCTGCCGGCCGACATCAAGAGCAGGGCCTTGTAGATGATGTGCGCAAAGGCGTGGGCCGCCGCACCGTTCAACGCCATTGGGGTGCCGATGCCGATCGCCGCCACCATGAAGCCGACCTGGTTGACGATGCTGTAGGCGAGGATGCGCCGCATGTCGTTTTCCAGCAGCGCATAGATGATGCCGTAGAAGACCATGTAGAGGCCGATCGGGACGAGGACCTCGGCGCCCGGGAAGCCGACCAGCAGCGCATAGACAGCGGTCTTGGTAGTGAATGCAGACAAGAACACGGTGCCGCTTGGCGTGGCCTCGGGATAGGCGTCGGCGATCCAGGCAGACAGTGGTGGGGCGCCGGCGTTGACCAGGAAGCCGATCAGGATCAGCGCGGTAGCCAGGCTGTCGGGCGTCATCGCGGCGAAGGCGAGTGATCCGGTCGCGGCTACCTGGGCCACGATGCCTACCATCAGGATCACCCCGCCCAACAGATGGACCAGCAGGTAGCGCAGGCCGGCCCGCTGGGCGCCGATGCTGCCGGAGGACCATATGACCACGGTCGAGCCGAAGGCCATGAGCTCCCAGAACACGAACAGGGTCAGCAGGTCACCGGCGAAGGTCACGCCGATCGCCGAGCCTGCATAGATAAAGGCGGCGGTCAGCTCAAGGGTGCTGGCCTGGCGATGCGCGTAGAGTCCGCCGGCCAAGGCCATGATCGAGAATACGGTGGCGAACAGGCGGCCCTCGGCGGTCGATTTTACCGGCTCCAGCGTGTAGTCGAGAAAGCCCAGCTGCAACAGGCTGCCGTCGGGCAGCCACCAGACCGCCGCCAAGGTCAGCAGCGGCAGGCCGAGCAATAGCAGTAGGCGCTGCCGCTCGGCGGCGAAGGGGATCAGCACGGCGCCCAGGACGAGGATCAGGCCCGGCGGAAACGCGAGGTCAGTCGTCATAATAGCTGTCCTCGCGCTTCAGGAAGATGCCGAGGATCTTGGCCAGCGCGACCATGCCGGCGCAGGCCAGGAAACCGTACCAGGCGTAAAAACCGAAGCTGGCGTCCAGGGTAAAGCCCTCCCGCTCGAAATGCGGGTGGTGGTGGATGAAGAATTCCGGGACAAGCGCCAGCACCAGTACCAGGATCTGCAGCATCCACAGCTTGGGCAGGTTTTCGGTGCGGTACAGCCAGTGCTTCGGCGGCTTGCCCGCCGCGTCGGGCGGCGTCTCCTTATGCGGTGTTTCCATCACAGGGCTACCATTCGCTGGACGAGCGCCAGCGGGGCGCCCGGAAAGAAGAACAACAACACCGCGAATAGCGCAGTCGTCACCAGCGCCAGCAGGATCGGCCAGGGCGCCTCGCCGTGGTCGGCATGCCCCCCGCCATGTTCATCCTGTTCTTGCGCCGGCTCCTCTGCCTTGAAGAAGGCGGCATAGATGATGGGCATGAAATAGGCGGCATTGAGCACCGTCGAGATTACGATCACCGCTACTGCGAACAACTGCTGGGCGTCCAGTGAGCCCAGCACCAGGTACCATTTCGAGATAAAGCCCGCTGCCGGCGGCGCGCCAATCATCGACACGGCACCCACGGTGAAGGCACCCATGGTCCATGGCATGCGCCGGCCGATACCGTTGAGCTGGCTTACGCGGGTCTTGTGCGCTGTGACCATTATGGCGCCGGCGCAGAAGAAAAGCGTGATCTTGCCGAAGGCGTGCATCGCGATATGCAGACCGCCGCCGACCGCGCCGGCGACGACCCCCAACATCGCGCCCAACACAATATAGCTGAGTTGACTGATGGTCGAGTACGCCAGGCGGGCCTTCAGATTGTCCTTGCGCAGTGCAATGATCGAGGCCATCAAGATGGTGAAACCGGCCAGGGCGAGCAGCCAGTCGGCCGCTGCGAGACCCGCAATGGTGTCGATGCCGAAGATATAGACCGCGACCTTGAGGATGGTGAATACCCCGGCCTTGACCACGGCGACGGCATGCAACAGCGCCGACACCGGCGTCGGCGCCACCATCGCCGCCGGCAGCCAGCGATGAAAGGGCATGATCGCCGCCTTGCCGGTGCCGAACACATAGAGCACCAACAGCACGCTGAGCATGCCGCTGCCGACTTTGTCACCGAACACGCCGCCGGGCGTAAAGTCCAGCGTGCCGGTCAGCTGCCAGGTCCAGATCATGGCCAACAGCAGGAAGCCTATCGAGGTGCCCATCAGCAGCCCCAGGTAGAGGCGGCCGGCGCGTCTTGCCTTTTCCGTGCCGGCATGTGTCACCAGCGGGTAGGTGGCCACCGACAGGATCTCGTAGAACACGAACAGCGTCAGCATATTGCCGGCCAGTGCGATGCCCATCGCCGCGCCGATCGAGATGGCGAAGGCGACGTAGAAACGTGTCTGATTCTGCTCGTGATGGGCACGCATATAGCCGAGCGCGTACAGGGTAGTGATCGGCCATAGGAAGCTGGCGACCAGCGCGAACAACATCCCCAAGGGCTCCGGTGTCAGGGTCAGCGCGAGGCCCTGCACGGGCTCGGCCAGCACCAGAGTGGGCGCCGCATCCCAGGAGATGGTAGCGGCGAGGGTCGCGACCAACAGGAATAGGACCACGCCGGCCGCAATACTAATGCCTTCACGCAGATTCGGCTTGTGCCGCGTCACGGCGACACCGATCGCCCCGAGCATCGGCACCGCCAGGATCCAGGCCAGCAGCGGCGCCCCGCTCAACCTTCGATCCCCATCAGTTGGGCGGCGGCTCTACTCGCGACGCCGACGCTGACCTCGGTATACAGACCGAAGTAGATGTTGGCGCCGACCAGGATCCAGATCGGGATCAGCATCGACAGCGGCGCCTCCTGCACCGTCGCCGCATCGCCGGGGGGTTGGCCGAAATAGGCCGCCTCCACCAGCTTCCAGATGTAGATCAGCGCCAGCAGAGAACCCAGCAGGATCAGCAGCGCCACTGGCCAAAGTCCCTGCTCCAGGGTGCCGAGGACCAGATACCACTTGCTGACGAAACCGACCGTGGGCGGCACGCCGATCAGACTCAGACCGCCGATGACGATCGCGGCCATAGTCCAGGGCATACGCCGTCCGAGCCCGGCGAAATCGTGCAGCGTCACCGACCCGATGCGATAGGCCACGGCGCCCAGCGCGAGAAACAGCGCGCCCTTCATCAACGCGTGATTGAAGACATGCAGGATGGCCGCGGTGACGCCCGTGGTCGTTGCTAAGCTGATACCGAGCATCATGTAGCCGATCTGCGCGACGCTGGAATAGGCCAGCATGCGCTTGACGTTCTGCTGGAAGACGGCGACCAGTGATGCCGACAGAATGCCGGCGAGACCCAGCACCATCAGAATCAGGTCGAGCGGCATCGCCTGCAGCGAGAACTGGACGCCGAAGATCTCGAGCAGGAAGCGCAGCAGCGCATAGACCGCGACCTTGGTCGCCGTGGCGGCGAGAAAGGCCGTCACTGCAGACGGTGCATAGGCGTAGGCATTGGGCAGCCAAAGATGCAGTGGGAACAGCGCCAGCTTGAGGCCGATGCCGACGGTGAGAAACGCGAAACCGGCGCGCACAGTGCGCGTCTCGGAAACGGCCGGCAGCCTTTCGGCGAGGTCGATCATATTCAGCGTGCCGGTCATCATGTACAGGAAGCCGATACCGATCAGGATGAAGGTGGCGCCGATGGTGCCCATCACCAGATACTGGAAGGCCGCGTTCAGTGCGCGCCGGTCACGACCCATGCTGATTACTGCATACGACGCCAGTGATGAGATCTCGAGGAAGACGAACAGGTTGAAGGCATCGCCGGTAACGGTGATGCCGGCAAGTCCGGCGAAGACCAGCAGCATGGCGGCATAGAACCTGGCGATGCGCTCTCTCGGGATCTCCTTTTCTACGCTGCGCAGCGCGAAGACCATTACCAGCGGGGCGATCGCGCTGACGATCAGCAGTACATAGGCGCCGAGCAGGTCGATGCGGTATTCGATCCCCCACGGCGCGGCCCAGCCTCCCAGCTGGTACCGGATGGTGCCGCTGCGCGAGACCTGCATCAGCAGCGTTATCGCCGCCGCGAGGCTGAGAAGAGATGCGATCAGCGATAGCAGCCAGGCCGGACGCGCGCGGTCGATCAGCACGCACAATGGCGCTGCAAACAGCGGCAGCAGCACCACCAGCACCGGAAGATGATCGAGCAGGGTCACTGCCGATCACCCTCCGGCCCAAAGGCTTCCGTCGGCGCCGTGCGCTTGTCGTCGATCAGATCCTTTGCATGGATGTCGTCCTCTTCGACGCTGCCGTAGGCCTCCTGAATCCGTACGATCAGGGCCAGACCGACGGCCGAGGTGGCGAGGCCGACGACGATCGCGGTCAGTATTAGCACGTGCGGCAGGGGGTTCGAGTAGACGATGACCGCGGCATCGAAGATCGGCGCACTGCCGCCGGCGACCTTGCCCAGCGAGATATACAGGATAAAGACCGAGGTTTGAAACAACGCCAGGCCGACCAGCTTCTTGACCAGATTGCCCTGCGAGATGACTACATAGAATCCGGCCATCATCAGGAATACCGCGATCCAGTAGTTATAGAGTCCCGGCAGTTCGCTCATGCCTGTCGTCTCCTGCCGGCCAGCGCGAGATAGATCGCCAGCACGATGGAGAACACGGTAATGCCGACCCCCAGTTCGACCAGCAGCACGCCCAGGTGTTGACCGCCGACCGGATCCTTCGCGAGTGCGGAATAGTCCAGGAAGGGTTTGCCCGCGAATAGAGAGACCAGGCCGACGCCGCCATAGATCAATATGCCGATCGCGGCGAGCCGGGGCAGCCAGGTCGGTGGTACGACAAGGCGGGCATTGCCTGCGCCGAACACCAGATCATAGAGTATGAAGCCGGTGGCGAAGATCACCCCGGCCTGGAAACCGCCGCCGGCGCCGAAGTCGCCGTGAAACTGCACATAGAGTCCGTACAGCAGGATCAGCGGGATCAGCAGCTTGACGACGACCCGCAGTACGACCTGGTCGCCGCCGATGGCTGCGCGTCCGGGAAGGGCGTGTGGCCCCTCTTGAATGCCGAGCAACAGCAGTACCGCGATGCCGGCGGTGAAGATCACCAGGGTCTCGCCGAAGGTATCGTAGCCGCGGTAACTGGCCAGCACCGCGGTGACCATATTGGGCATACCGACCTCCGCCGGACCCTGTTCGATATAGCGGGGGGCGACGTGTTGGTGCACCGGGGCGGTGGGGTCGCCGAGCAGCGGCGCGTCCAGCGTGCCGTAGATCAGCGCCGCCCCGGTGATTCCGACCACGACCAGCGGCAGCAACGGGCCGTGTGCCGGCCGGCGTTCCCAGCGACTTGTCAGGCGCAGGCTGGACAGCATCAACACCGTCGATACCCCGGCACCGACGGCCGCCTCGGTGAAGGCCACGTCGACGGCGTCGAGGTCCATGAACAGCACGGCCGTCATCAGGCTGTAGATGCTGAACAGGATTACCACGCCGAACAGATCCCGCATGCGGATAGCCGCGATCGCGATCAGCACCAAAAAACCCAGCAGGATGACGTCGATCAGGCCTTCGATGAGGCGTCCTCCTGCGCCGTTCCCTTGCCATCGTCGGCGACCAGTGGCCGCTCTCCACCGTGCAAGGCAGCCTTGGCCATCGAGTGCGTCGCGGTGGGGTTGGTTGCCAGGATCAGGGCGATGATGATCAGCACCTTGATCAGATCCAGTGACCACTCCATTTGCAGCATCAAACCGATCAGCAGCAGTGGCGTGGCCAGCGTCTCGGTCACACCAGCCGCATGCACACGGGCAAAGAAATCGGGCATGCGCAACAAACCGATGCCGCCGGTGATGCACAAGACGCCGCCGGCGACCAGACACACATCGGTGAGTACCTCGACCAGCAGAGTCATGGCGTGTTGTCCGCCTGCGTGGTCTTGTCCCTGGGCCGACCGTACTCGAAGAAACGCATCACGGCGATCGTACTGACGAAGTTTATAAGCGCGTACAGCAGGGCGACATCGAGAAAACTGTTCCAGGACAAGAGGTAGCCGGCCAGCGAGATCAGCAGCACCGTCTTGGTACCGAACACGTTGGCGGCAAGCATGCGGTCGTATTCTGTCGGTCCCTTGAAGGCCCGGATCAGCGCCAGCACCATCGTAACGAGAATCGCGAAAATCGCGGCGATAATCATGGCCTCAGACGCCCAGCCTGCGGATCCGCCGTTCCATCTCACCCTCGCGGAGTTCGTCGATGCCCTCCTGCGACAGCGCATGGATCATGAAATGATCCTCGCCCACATCGGTGGTGAGGGTGCCGGGTGTCAGCGTGATGGAGTTGGCATAGAGCGTCTTTTCCATCGGCGTCGTAACCTTGGTGTCCAGGCGCGTCCAGTTGGGCTTGATCGGCAGGCTCGGGTCCCAGATGCGACGGGTCACATCGATATTGGCCTTAACCACCGACCATAGCAGCCAGCCAAAGTAGCCAAGCAGCTTGCCGGTTGGATAAAAATCGCCCTGTTCGCTGTCCGTGGTATCCATACGCCACAGAAACCAGGTAACCAACAGCGCCGACAGGACGCCAAAGCTGAGCAGCAGCAACGTAAAGTGGCCCGACAAGACCAGCCAGAACGCAAACAGAAAGACCGATACAAACAGATAGTGCATCTACTCAGTACGCAGCCGGTAGGAGTAACGGCCTTTAGTTTTGTCGACGTTAACCAAACGCGCCTCTGCTGGCAACGCCTGGTGATCATGGGGTCCTGTCGGTGCCCGATCTGGCATCTGAGTCTAGACTTGAGGGACCAGGCCCCTTTCGCTAACCTCGACCTGGCGGTCGCCGACGGACTCGCTGGCCTGTCGTAGGCGGCCGAGAATTTCACGAATCAGTGCGCGCAAGTGGGCTGCGCGGGTTGTTCGAAGGCGAAAGTTCACGCCGGGGGTGAAACGGAGGGAAATTTCGTTGAAACCGTAACCGCAGAGGGAGAAAGCAATAATGAGCAATATCTGGGTGGTCGTCGCCGACGCCAGTCGCGCGCGGTTCTTCAAGGCCGACAAGCCTGCCGGCGCACTCGATGAAATAGAGACCCTGAGCAACCCCGAAATGCGCCTGCATGAAGGGGATCTCGTGAGTGATCGCGGGGGGCGTGGCAACAGCGGCAACGGCGCCAAGCATGGTTACGGCAATGCCAATGAGGCCAAGGACGAATCGGCCAACCGCTTCGCCGCCGAGGTCTGCCGGCATCTCGAAAAAGGGCGCAACAGCCGGGCCTTCGGCAGACTCTACGTCATGGCCGCCCCGTCTTTCCTCGGCATGCTGCGCAAGCATCAATCCGACGCATTGCGCGGCCTCATCAGGGACGAGGTCGCCACCGACGTGACGACGCAGTCCGCCGACCAGATTCGGGGACGACTGCCGGACTATCTGTAATCGACGGCGCTGGTCGACGCGACCCGCCATCCAGCAGCCTGTCGGACTTGACCGCTATCCAGGAATTTGCAGCCAAACAGCGTTAAGTCCGACGGGCAGCAAGCCCGATGATGACTATCGGGTCGGCGACTTGATCACGCGACAGGGCTGGTCGCGCCGCTGCAGCTGATCGCACAGGGATTTCGCCGCACTCTTGCTCGTGGTCATCACCTGTACCCGGTAGAAGTCTTTTTCGTTGACTGTGGCTCTGCGTATCTCCAGGTCTACCTGAGACAGCAGCTCGACATGTTGTTTGAGATACAGCTTGCGGGCCGCCGCAGCGCGTTCGGCCGAGCGGAAGGCCCCAAACTGCACGCGCCAGGCTGGATCAGTTACCAGGCCGTCGCGGCCTTCAGCAGCGGTTCGGGTACTGGCGGTCGACGTGAGCGATTTCAATTCGGGCAGTAAATTCAGGTCCAGGCGCAGAGGCTTTATGGGCTTGGCCGGTCGCTTCCTGGCTTTGGCCCCGCTGGCCGGGGAGATGGTGGACTGGCTGCGCAAGAGTTGACGCCCCTGTTTCGCGCCGTTTGCCAGTAGCAGGCCGATCATGTCGTCATGGCCATTGCGCTGCGCCCAGTCGAGTGGCGTTATGCCCGCATCGGTCTTGGCGTTGACCGCTGCGCCATTCGCGATGAGCAACTCGGCGATGGAGGTATGGCCGCGGTAGGCGGCCAGGTGTAAGGGTGTACTGCCCTTTTCGACCCGCGCGTTGGGATCCGCGCCTGCAGCGATCAGCCGCATCACCATGTCTTCGTTGCCCTCGAACGTCACCCAGTGCAACAGGGTGTCGCCTTGTTCACCGCGCGCGTCGACGTCGATCTTGGATTGCGCCTCTGGGTTAGACGGCGGGCTGCGCCCGGCGCCGCTTGCACCCGCATTGGGCCTGGGGTCCGCCGCCGTTGCTACCCCCAACTGCAAGCACATACAGAGACCCAGGTACGCCGCGGTTCTCGGGCCGGACATCCTTGATACGACGCGGAACCTTCGGGCCTGCATCAGCTATTTGCCTTTACCGCCTTGATCAACTGTTGGCAGATATCCGGAAAGGCGTCATGCACCCGGTTCCAATTGGGGATGAATGGTGACTCCATCGGGTTGGCCAGGAAGGTTTCGCCCGCTGCCATGATGCTTTGCGAAAACACCTCGATACTGCTTTCCTCTTGATGGCGGTCATACCGCAGGCCATTGATTCGGGCATCGTAGAAATACCGCTCGGTCGAATCGAGCGCAATGCGGTAATAGGTAGCCTTGATTGATCGGAAGTCCTCGGTAGAGAGGGTGACTCCCTCGGTCGCAAGCTTGCGGTAGAGAGACTTGGCGATCTCCACGCTCATTCGCATCAAACCCCGATTAGCATCGTCCGGGGAGAGCGCCTGGTGCTTGTGATCATATTGATCAGCGATATCGACCTGGCAGACGCTGCTTCGCGACAGGGTGCGATAGACCTCTGAGAGAACGCCGACCTCGAGACCCCAGTCGCTCGGTATGCGCAGGATCTTGACGAAGTCACGACTCAGTGAGAATTCACCGGACAGCGGATAGCGAAAGCTGTCCATGAACTCGAGATAGTCCATCTGGCCGACGACCTTCTTCAATGCGCGAATCAAGGGCGTGACGAACAATCGGGTGACGCGGCCGCTCAGACGGTCGCCATCGATGCGCGAATAATAGCCCTTGCAGAAATCGAAACTGAAGGCGGGGTTTGCCACCGGGTAGAACAGGCGCGCGGGTAGGCTGCGGTCGTAGGTAAGGATATCGCAGTCGTGCAGGGCAATGGCCTCGCAGTGCTCGAGCGCCAGCGCGTAGCCCATGCAGTACCAGGCGTTACGCCCTTTCCCCGGCTGTGTCGGGGCGAGATCCTGCGCCTGCAGCTGAGCATCGATCTCACGCAGCCAGGACCCATCGTTCCAAAGGATGTGTACGTTCTGCGGCAGGACGGAGAAGAACGCCTTGGCATGTTCGAACTGATTTTCGTTGGCCTGATCGAGGCCGACGATGATCTCCGAGATGTAGGTGGCGTGTTTCAGCTCCTCGACGATCTTCGACAGGGCGGGGCCTTCCAACTCGGAATACAGACTCGGCAGGATCAGCGCCATCGGGCGTTCGGCTGAAAATTCCTTGAGCTCCGCCTCCATTTCCTCAATCGGTCGTCGGCAAAGCTTGTGTAGCGTGGTGATGGTGCCGTTCTGGAAAAAGTCCAAGCGTTGCCTCCTCAGACCTCGGGCGTGTAGCGCATGTGCTGCGACAGGATCTGCAGGACGGCCTCGTTCCAACCGGCGGGACCTGGTTGCTCCGTGAGCAGCGTCTGCCGGATGCCATGGCAGTCCAGATGACTGCCGTCCGGTCGCTTGATCACGACGGCGATATCGGCGCTCTGCAACATGGCTTTGTCATTCTCGCTGTCGCCGAGCGCGACGCTGGTGATGCGCTCGGCGCTGTCTACTGCATAGAGCGTGCGCATCGCCTTGAGCCCCTCGGCCTTGCTCGTCTGGCCCATCAGGTGCCAGAAGCGACCACCGCGGGTGATCGTTAGTCCCTGCACATGTGCGTCTTGGCGGAAACGCGTCAGCGCCGTCTCGTCGTCCAGCCACACAAAGGGTTCGCTGCCCATGCGCTGCATGGCCCTGTGCGCCGCATCTTCGTCGAGGCCCGCGAGCTCCATCACGTCCTGGGTGCGCATGTCGCCGAAGCCGCGGAGCTTCCAGCCGTGCTCGCCGCGTTGTTCTTGGATGAAATGCCGAATCTCCGCGTAGGGGGGCGAGAGCCTGATGACCGCATGGGCCTCGAGCGTTTCGTGCGCGACGAGCTCGAAGGGATATTCGTGAGCGAGCGGAAAGCACAGGGCGCTGCCGTTTTCGATAATCGACGGATGGTGATTATCGAGCGCCTGATTGATCGCTGCGACTTCGGCCAGGGTCTTGCTCGTGCTGAGGATCAACGGGATGCCCAGATCACGGATGGCCACCAGCGCCGGGCGGGCGGCATCGAAGCGGTAGTCGTCATGGTCGAGCAGAGTCCCGTCCAGGTCGCTGAAGATGAGGGTAGGTATGGGCTGCACTAGCGAGTCCTGCGCTGTTGAACCGCGGGGTTCAGGAGCGCTGACTAAACCAGAATACCGCGAAGGGTTCCAGTATCAGCGCATCTTGGCTGAATTCTAGCTTGTTGAGCGCCAGCAGCTCTTCGCGGCCCCGGAGATCGACGGGCAGGCGGTCGAGGCCCAGGGCGACGCTGCGCGCGGTCAGATTGGCGAGCACCAGGATATGTTGGGCACCGTCGGTCGCCGTCCGCTCGAAGCCGAACAGCGGATCGCCGAGGTCCAGGAGGGTCTGCTCGGCGTCCGGGTGAAACGCCACTTGCTCGCGACGCAGCTCCAGCAGCCGGGTGTAGAGTTTGAATACCCGCCCGGTCTCAGAGGTCGGGTCATCGATCAGCTGTTGCAGTTCGCTGCGGTCCCATTTGCGGCGATTGACCGAACGCGTCATGCCGCTGCGCTCGACCCCAAGGGTGTCGTTGGGCGTGGCCGTCAGGCAATGGATATAGACCGCCGGAATACCCTTGAAGGCTAGCGAAACGACCTGCGATACCATGAACTGCTCAATGTGCCAGCGATTGTCGCCGCCGCTGTCGCGAAATGCGTCGAAGTAGCTGATGTTCAGCTCATAGGGGCTTTCGCTGCCGTCGCTGTTCGATTTGGTCGAGATGTAGCCGCCGCGTTCTCGCATGGTAGCCAGCAGGGTGTCGACTTCATCAGGCGGCACGAGTCCCTCGAGCGGGCGCAGGCCTACGCCGTCGTGCGAGGCGGTGAAGTTGAGGAAGGTGCAGCCCGACGGCAATGCCAGGTCCTCCAGCGACATCGCCCATGCATTCAGGTACCGGCTGGTACCGGCTACCAGTCCGTGCAGCAGCAGCGGCGGTAGACTGAACTGATAGACGACATGCGCCTCGTCGCCATCCCCAAAATAGCCGATGTTCTCTGCATGCGGCACATTGGTCTCGGTCATGATCAAGGCGGCCGGCTCGACCAGTTCGAGGACGTCGCGAAACAATTTGACCACCTGATGTGTTTGCGGCAGGTGGATGCAGCTGGTGCCAATGGTCTTCCACAGATAGGCGACGGCATCCAGACGAACCATGCGGGCGCCCCGCCGAATGTAGTACAGCAGGATGTCGATAAACTCGATCAACACGTCCGGGTTGGCGTAGTTGAGGTCAATCTGGTCGTTGCTGAACGTCGTCCATACATGGCGCATCCCGGTCTGGGTGCGCACGCCGCTCAGCAACGGGGTACTGCGCGGTCTGGTGACCAGCGAGAGATTGGTCGAAGGGTCCAGCTCGATGAAGTAATCGCAGGCCGGCTGGTCGCCAAACAGATAATCGATGAACCAAAGATTCTCACGCGAGCAGTGATTGAGGACCAGGTCGATCGCCAGGTCGAAGTCCTCGGCGAGGCGCTTGATATCTTCCCAGCTACCAAGATCGGTTTTCACAGCGCGAAAATCGGTCACTGAGAAGCCGTCATCGGAACTCCAAGGGAAAAACGGCAGGATGTGCACCATGCTGAAGGCATCGGCCAGATACGCGTTGAGGAACTGGTGCAATGTCTGCAACGGCGGGTGCGTGCTCGACTGGATGCTGTCGGCATAGCTAATCAAGACCAGGTCGCGGTGTGTCCAGAGGTCACCCTGCAAGACGCGTGTGCGTAGCTGGCGATGGGTCTTTAGCAGGCGTCGAACCCGCCGCGCGATTGGTTCGGCGCGTTCCTCGCCGTACAGGTAGGTGAGGCGGGCGACAATGCGCTCCTTCGCCGGCAGGTTGGGCGGGATCTGCGGCGGCTGCGGAACCGCTTCGGGGCTTTTCATCGGGCGCATCGCGACACGGTATGGACCTCTCGACGTCCTAAATCCAGCAAATATTGCGCCATCCTTGCCTTTTACGATGCCGCGGGCGGCACCAGCTGGCTCAGCACATCCGGCATGGGTGTTGCTGACTGACGTCTGTTGCGCGCAGTGCTGGGGCATGCGCACCAGATTGGGACGCCGCGGGCCACAGCCGGCATTGCAATGCCTCGACATGAAAGTGGGGGTTGAGGTCGAGCCCAGCCCTGTCTTTTCCTGCCATCCGCCGTGGTCTTGGCGCAATGATCGCGCCGCGGGTAATGGCTAGAATGACAGCCGGCGGGCTGCGAGAGCAGCGATTTCTTCGGCCACACAGGCACCGCAGCGAGGAGAAGACATGAACCAGTTGTCCACATTTACCGAACAAGAGGCGCGTGACCGTGTGCAGGCCAGTCTGCCGCACTGGTACGTCGAGTCGGGTCATCTATGTCGCCAGTACAAGACGGACGGATGGCGCGCCAGCATGCTGCTCGCCAACGGCATCAGCCATCTGGCCGAGGTGACCTGGCATCACCCTGATCTGCACATTGGTTGGGGTGGCGTCCTGGTGCAGCTGCGCACTCACTCCGAGGATGCGATCAGCGACAAGGACTTTGAACTGGCCGCGATGATCGAACAATCGGCGTGTTGGCGGCCTGATGCCGATTCCGCGCTGGAGGGCGCGCCCCAGGAGGGGAAATGGCGCTATCTTGTCGCATCCTGAAGGGTCTGGGCGCGGCCGGTCTTGGACAGGGGCTCGACTGAGCGTTTCGTCACGCGTCTGCCTTACTGGCCGGACAATCGTGAATATTACGCCCAGCTCAGGGAACTGCCGTGGCCAGTCTGGTTGGACAGCGGCTTTCCGGAATCGGGCGGCGGTCGCTACGACATCCTGGCGGCCGATCCCTATCTGACACTGGTCAGCAAAGATGGCGTGTCAGCCTGCAGCGAGGCCGGTGAAGTCGAGCAGACGGCCCATTCCGATCCCCTGGCGTTGCTGCGAACCGCGCTGGGGGAGGCCTCGGCCCCGATCGCTGATCTCCCCTTCAGCGGCGGCGCCATCGGTTTCCTTGGCTACGATCTGATTCGCAGCTATGGGGTACTGCCGCCGCGCAGCGGTCTGGGCGATTGGCCGGATATGGCGGTTGGCCTGTACGACTGGGCGGTCGTGTCCGATCATGCGCGGCAGCGCAGCTATTTCGTCCGCCAGGGCCGCGACCGACGCGATCACTCTGGCTGGCAGTCCGCACTGCGCCGCCTGTTGGCGGTCTCGGCAGCGCCCGGGGCGGTGCCCGAGGTGCGCGGGACCCTGCTCGAGTCGGGGATGTCTTTCGCGGACTATGCGCGCGATTTCGAGCAGATTCAGCGCTACATTAGCGACGGTGATTGCTACCAGGTGAATTTCAGCCAGCGTTTCAAGGCACGCATTGGCTGCGATGCCTGGGCGCTGTACCAGCGAATGCGTCTGGACAATCCCGCGCCCTATGGCGCACTGCTCGAGTACCCTTTCGGCCAGCTCCTGAGTTCATCGCCGGAACAGTTCCTGAGCCTCCGCAATGGCCGCGCGCAGACCCGGCCGATCAAGGGCACGCGACCGCGCGGCAGCAGCGCCGTTCAGGATCTGGCGCTGCGTGCGCAGTTGCTCAGCAGCGAAAAGGATCGCGCCGAGAATCTGATGATCGTCGATCTATTGCGCAACGATCTGGGCAAGGTCTGCGAACCGGGCTCGATCGAGGTACCCGATCTGTTCCAGGTCGAGTCCTTTGCGACTGTCCATCACCTGGTCAGCACGGTGACGGGCAGGCTGCGTGCGGGCCAGGATGCGCTGGATCTGATCGGCGCCTGTTTCCCCGGTGGCTCGATAACCGGCGCGCCGAAACGCCGCGCGATGCAGATCATCGATGAGCTCGAGCCGGTGCGTCGCGAGGCCTACTGCGGCAATATCATACGGCTCGGCTTCGATGGCGGTCTGGACAGCAGTATCACCATCCGCACCCTGCTGATGCAGCAGGACATGGTGTATTACTGGGCCGGCGGCGGTATTGTCGCCGACTCGGACAGCGATGCGGAGTATCAGGAGAGCCTGGATAAGGCGGCGGCGTTCCTACGGCTGCTCGATTGACGGGCGAGCAGGCTAGTCTTGGGTCTCTTTCCAGCGTTCGTAAAAATAGTTGGTGGCCTCAACGAAGCCATGCACGCTGCCGCAATCGAAGCGCCTCCCCTTGAAGCGATAGGCCAGCACCATGTTGCGCTCCGCCTGGATCTGCAGCGCATCGGTGATCTGTATTTCGCCGTTTCGACCCGGTGGCGTATTGCGGATCACATCAAAGATATCCGGCGTGAGGATATAGCGGCCGATGATCGCCAGGTTGGACGGTGCATCGTCCGGCTTTGGTTTCTCCACCATGTTGGAGATCACATAGACGCCGTCTTCGAGTTCGGAGCCGGCGATCACACCATACTTTTCGACTTCGTCGTGGGGCACCTCCTCGATCGCCACGACGCTGCAACGGTACTTGTTGTAGATCCGTGTCATCTGGGTCAGGACGCCTTCGCCCTCGCCGACGCACAGGTCGTCGGCCAGCACCACGCCGAAGGGTTCGTTGCCCATGAGGGTCTCGCCGGTGAGGATGGCATGGCCTAGTCCCTTCATCTCGGATTGCCGGGTGTAGGAAAAGGTGCAGCCGTCGAGGATGCGGCGGATATCCTTCAGCAGGCCCTCTTTCGAGCTGCCGCTGATCTGGTGTTCGAGCTCGTAGCTGACATCGAAGTGATCGGCCAGCGCCCGTTTGCCGCGGCCGGTGACGATGCCGATATTGCACATGCCGGCCTCCATGGCCTCTTCCACGCCATATTGAATCAGTGGCTTGTCGACCACCGGCAGCATCTCCTTGGGCATCGATTTGGTGGCCGGGAGAAACCGTGTGCCGTAACCGGCGGCCGGGAATAAGCATTTTCGGATGGTTGTCATGGTCCCTTGCTTCCTTATCGGCGCAGGGCGCCTGTCGGGCGGTGCGCGTTGTCAATGATCCGGTGAGCGATCAGCCAGTCTTTGGCATCGCTCGCATCCTGTTCGAACCAGGTCCGAGCCGAGCCGAGCCGAAAGGTATACCCCCAGGCATCCATATCGGCGAACAGGCGCGCACGCTTGAACCCTGCAATTTCGTCCGCGAGCAGCCCCTGCAGATAGCACACGGCGTTTTCTTCCGCGACGTCACCACCGGCATCCGTGTGCAGCCGCGCGCGGCGGTCACCGTCCATGCAGATGAAATGGCAGGCCTCGTGCAGTGCGGAATGCAGAGGGGTATCGCGGCGCACGAAAAGATGGTCACCGATCAGACCGGCCTCGTTATCGCCCCAGAAAGAGCCGGGGATGGCGGCGCCGTCTGCCACCAGATCGACCGTGATACCGTAGTCGTGGAGCAGCTCAGCGATGCCCTGCAGGTAGTCAGGCCCGCACAGAATGACGTCTGAAGCCATGCAGAATGATCGCAGGATGTACCATAGGCGGCGAGCCTATCATGGCATCAACACTGCTCCCAAGGCAGGCCGTGAAAACGCCAACCCCCGATGGTCCCGCGCTGATGGTTCTCGTCGAGGTCGCCTTCGAAGCCCTCGTCCACGTTATAAATATTCTTGAGACCGGCCTCCAGCAGCACCTTGCCGGCCTCGGCGGAGCGTTTGCCGCTTCGGCAGATCAGGATCACCGGAGCGCAGCCCTCATCGAGATCGCAGACGGCGCCGCCGAGCAGCAGTTTTCGGATCTCCGGGACGAAATGGGGGTTGATGTCCCAGTCGGGTTCATCGATCCAGGCGACATGTACAGCGCCCTTGGGGTGACCGACGAACAGAAACTCCATGGTCGAACGAATATCCACCAATAATGCACGGGGGTCGTCCTGCAGCATCTGCCAGGCCTGTTTGGGGGATACTTCGGGTGGTTCTTGGTTGCTCATCGCGGCCTCCCGGTCAGGGTGAAATGATTTCTATAGACCAAAGCAGAATCTTCGGTTGCAAGCGAGACCCGATCAAGGCGTTGTCTGGCCTGCGAATCTCACCGATTTCCTGCTGCGGCCCCCGATACCCTCGCCCTGACGGGGCGTACTCGTTGCAGGCGGTTCTACGTAGTGTCGACTACGCTTTCACCGCCTTCCACTGTGTGCACCCCGCCATAGCGGCGTCTCGGCGTCCTCGTTACAAAAAACGGTGAGATATGCAGGCTAGCGATGCGTGACCTTTTGCTCAAGGGGCTCATCCGGCTGCTGGGCTTGCTGCCGTTTCCCTGGGTGGGACGCCTCGGTGACGGCATCGGCTGGCTGCTTTATCGCCTAAACGGTCGCGAGGTGCACAACGCCCGGGTCAATCTTGCGCTTTGCTTTCCCGACTGCCAAGAGAGCGAGCGCGAGTGGCTGGTGCGGCAGAACCTGATTGAGACCGGACGCAGCCTGGCGCAAATGATTCGGATCTGGACCGGCCGGCCGCGTGACTGGGGAGACATCGTCGACGAAAACGGCTTTCTAGCGTTCGCCAGAGAGCTGATCGGCCGTGGCCAGGGTTTGATCTTCACGATGCCGCACCTCGGCAACTGGGAGCTGATGGCCTATCTGGCGACGCGGATCGCGCCGGCCACTGCGCTCTATCGGCCACCGCGTCTCAAGGTGATGGACGAGCTGATGCGGCGTGGCAGGCAGCGTTCGGGTATCACCCCCGTCCCGACCGATCGGCAGGGTCTAAGGGCCTTGCACGCGACCCTACAGCGCGGCGACATCGTAGGCATCCTGCCGGACCAGGTACCGAAATCCGGTGGCGCATCAGGTGTCGTGGCACCGTTCTTCGGTCATCCGGTGTTGACCATGACGCTGATCAGTAGGCTGGTCCGCCGGCATGGCTCGGCAGTATTGTTCTGCGGCGCCGTCTACGATCGCAAACTGGGCCGCTATCGGGTGCACTATTTCGAGGGCGAGCCGATGATTGGCGATGCGTCTCCCGAAGCGGCCGCCGCCGCGCTGAACCGGGGCGTCGAGCGTCTGGCTCGGGAATTTCCCACGCACTATCAATGGACCTATAGGCGCTTCCAGCTGCCGGGTGACCGGCGCCCTAGTCCCTATGCAGGTTAAAGCGCCCAAGCGGCCGGCCGTTACCCATTCAGGAACATCTTTCTCATCAGAGGCTGGATATGCGGGTGACAATGAAGCACTGGCGAGCGATCCGCTGGTCGCTGGTAGTCGTCGTGCTTTCTCTGCAACTGGCACCGCTGCGGGCGGCCACGCCGGACTATGCCGATGTCCGCGTACTGATAGACATCTCCGGCAGTATGCGGCAGAACGACCCGGAAAACCTGCGCCGACCTGCGCTGCGCATGCTGGCCGGCCTGCTGCAACCGGGGACGCGCGCCGGCGTCTGGACCTTCGCCCGGTGGACGAACAATCTCGTCCCGGTGGCCGACGTCGACGATGCATGGAAGACGCGTACTCGGGCGCTGTCGGCACAGATCAGCTCCCCGGGGCAGTTCACCAATATCGAGGCGGTGCTCGAGAAGGCCTCGGCCGACTGGCAGGGCGAACCCGCTGCGCACTCGCGCCACCTGGTCCTGTTGACAGACGGCATGGTCGATGTGTCCAAACAGGCGGCCGACAACGACGCTTCCCGCGCGCGGATAACCGGCCAGCTGCTGCCGCGGCTCCAGGCCGCCGGCGTAAAGGTGCACACTATCGCGCTGTCCGAGCGCGCCGATCATGACCTGATGCAGCGTCTGGCCGGCGAGACGGGTGGCTGGTATCAACAGGTCGCGCAGGCCGATGAACTGCAGCGCGTCTTCCTGCGAATGTTCGAAAAAGTCGGCGAGCCGGATACCGTGCCGCTGCAGGACAATCGCTTTGTCGCGGACGGCAGTGTCACCGAGGCGACGGTCCTGGTATTCCGTAAGCCGAATTCGCCGCCGGTGCTGCTGCGCTCGCCCTCCGGTGCAGAGTACAGCGACAGTGACCTGCCAGCAGGGATCGCCTGGTCGCGTGACCAGGGCTACGACATGATCACTATAGCCGCCCCGGAAAAGGGCGAGTGGAGCCTGCAGGCCGATCTGGATCCGGACAACCGGGTGATGATCGTCACCGATCTGAAGCTGCAGACCTCGGAGATCCCCAACCATCTTGCCGCTGGCGAGACCGTCCGGGTCGAGGCCGGGCTGACCAACCGCGGCGAACCGGTGACGCGCCCGGCGTTCCTGCGCCTGCTGGAGGTGCGCGCCGATGCCATGGGCCCCGATGCCG
>JBATKF010000440.1:0-7294 GCA_049669185.1 Sedimenticolaceae bacterium
GCGCAGCCGCAGGCCCCGTCGGCACAGACGCCCAGGACGCAGACCGCCGCGGCGCCAGCATTGCCCGCCGAAGATCAACAAAAACCCACAGCGCGCGTCGCGCCCGCCGACCCAGGGGGCGGACCTCCCAATCCAATGGATGCGGAGGTAAAGGCTGCCGGCGCAGCGGAATCGGTGGCACCGGGCGCGGCCAAGAAAGACTGAAACGCAGTCGTTAGTCCGCATCAATCACCGGCCGGAAAGCAGCTATGCCGCAACAGACTGAAATTTCTTTAGAACTGGATCCATCTGCGCGTTAGCCCAGATTGACGCCTTGTTCTCGCCGCTTCCCTATCCCGGTCCTGGCGGTTTCTCGCTCGCTCCGGCTTGGTCTTACGCTGCACATCCGTGTGCAGCGCCCTGCGGGCCCGCCTGCGGCTGTTTCAATCCGCTCCAGGCGGATTGGCCACTCAAGTGGTAGCTACGGCTACCACTTTCGCTCCAGCCCGGCGCCCGAGCGGCTGCGAAAGATTTGCCCGGCGCGAATCTTCGCGTCAGCCCCGCAGGGGCGAGGTGCAGGGAAGCACCGAGCAATTCCACCAGCATCCGTGATGCCGGTGACAGATGCGGACTAGTGCGCAGTGGCAGCGTCAGAGGTGACGCTGCCTGATCTCTTCCAGCAACCCCTGTGCGGCGGCCTCGACCAGGTCGAAGACGCGGTCGAACCCGGATGGCCCGCCGTAATAAGGGTCTGGCACCTCCCTGGTCCGCATCTGCGGGGCGAAATCCAGAAACATCTGGATTTTGTCCACGTGCTCGTCTGGGCAGATCTCGCTCAAGGCCAGGAAGTTATCCTGATCCATGGCCAGCACGTAGTCGAACCGGTCGAAATCTTCGGTCTCCACGCGCCGGGCGATGATGTCAGAGAGGTCGATGCCGCGTCGAACCGCGGTCGCTTGGGCACGCTTATCAGGGGCGCTGCCCACGTGGTAGGCATGCGTGCCGGCCGAGTCGATATCCACGAGCCGCGACAGTCCCTCTTTCTCGACCAGGGAGCGAAACACGCCGTGCGCTGTGGGCGAACGACAGATATTGCCCATGCAAACGAAAAGGACCTTGACTTTAGCTTCTTGATTCAATCATTTAACAGCTCAATGCTGTCCTCTGTGTGCGCCGTTTCTGTCTCACCGATCAAACAGTTACGCGGCAGTTTTCCGAACCCGTTTGCGGGTGTCAATCGCTGATGTGCAGGGTAACAGCAAGTGCAGGCGTGCCTGGACATCGGCTGGACGGCTGCGGGTGGTTTCAAGTATTCGGCGGGTGCGGTCGCTTAGGTTGCAATGAGCCCGGCGAATCGCACCGTCGCCGCATGTCGGGTGGTCCAAGATGCTACAATATCGGTCTCTACGACAGCAAACAGACTCTTTCGCGGCAGATCTGACCTTGACTGCCTGTCGATCCGCGGCCGTCATCCGAAATCATTACGGCGGAGAATCGCGATCGGCGTTTCGTCAATCTCATCCGCATCGACCACCCAGCGCTCGTCGAACGCTGCATTCCGCCACTCCGCGAACGCGGGCAATTCGAGGGCTGCGTCCATGTTAAGAGCGCGCGTCGTCTGCCACCGCAATGTCATAGCTATCCAAGCGTGCGACCACGGGTGCGAACATCGCATCCAGGGCATTCCTTTTCTGCAGCCCGACGGTCTATCCTTCGGCATACCGGGGGACTCGTTGGGCAAGGTGCCGAGACGCCCAGCCATTCCCGGTGGCTATCCTGCCGCAGGAAAGGTGACATCATGGCAGGTATGAAGCGACTTTTGCCCGGGCGCGCGGGCAGAGGCCCCGCGGCGCAAAGGCGATTGGCAAACTGACAACGAAAACGCAATATTGGAGAGCAAGATGACAAAGAGGCAATACTTGGTGCTAGCGGCCGCCCTGGCCGCAGCCGTTTCGTTCGATGCGGTTGCGGAGTCGGCCAACACCGCTTCGGCCCAGACCGATTCCATCCAAACGGCGGCGTCCCAGGGGGCGGCAATGACCCCTGAACAGATGATGCAGCTGATGCAGGACATGCGGCAGCAGCACATGGAGATGATGCGTGCGAACCCTGGCAACATGCCAATGGCGGGACAGACCGGGCAGACCATGGACCCCGAGTTGATGAAGCAAATGCAGGAGATGCATCAGCAGCGCATGCAGATGATGCAGTCCAATACACAGGGTATGCCCCCAATGGGGCCGTGGCGCGGTATGGCGGGCGGCCCGCCCGGCGGGTGCGGAGGCATGCCGCAGGGAATGGGCATGAAGCAGCAGATGATGGGTATGCGGCAGCAGCACATGCAGACAATGGAAATGCGTCTGGAGAACATTGAAAACTTGATGCGCGAGATGGTGGAGTTGCAGAAGGCGAAATGATGGTCCAGTACCGGGTCGGGTTTCGCCCGACCCGGCTTCGATCGACATGATGGATATGGCCTACCCCACCTTAGGAAAAGCAATGGCCGAAAGCCAATTCGGTCTGCTGTAGACCCATGATGTCAGTTTCATCATGACCGGAGACGGTCTGCATCGAAAACTCCACCGTCTGATCGGCGATCGGTTCGCCTATCTCGGGGACATCTGGGTCTTGATCGAGGTCCTGAGCGACACCGACAGCGTGGTATTGCGCCGTTGCGAAGACTCTGGACGTGGCAATGTCCAGCAGAATATGTACGGCATGCCGACCCGCCGCGCGCAGGACACCATGACGCTGCAGATCTCAGACGCTGCGGGAGACGGCTATTCGGACGACATCCTGGTGCTGCTGGAGGGTCGACAGGTCAGCCCAGCGCCTCGATGACGCGGGCAAGATCATGCGCAGTGTCGACACCAGCCGGCGGCGCATCGATGGCGATATCCACGGCGATCCGACCACCGTTCCACAGCACGCGCAATTGCTCCAGCGACTCCATCTGCTCGATCGCCGAGACGTGCAGCCGTGCGTAGCTGCGCAGAAAACCGGCGCGGTAGGCGTAAATACCGAGATGCCGATGGATGCCGTGCAGCCACTCCGGCCGCGGTTGTGCATCCGGCGCGAACAGATCGCGGTTCCAAGGAATCGTCGCGCGGCTGAAATACAGCGCATAACCCTTGCGATCCGTCACCACCTTTACCGTATGCGTATCGAAAAGCTGGTCCGGGCTTACCAGGGGTACGGCGAGTGTCGCCATATCCGCTTCGCCATGCGAGACCAGTGTCTCCGCAACCTGGGCCAACAGCGCAGGCGGCATCAGTGGCTCGTCGCCCTGCAGATTGACCACCACGGTGTCCTCTTCCCAGCGCAGGTGGCTTACCACCTCCGCGATACGATCGGTACCGCTGGCGTGCTCAGTGGAGGTCAGGTAGACGCGATCACTGAAACGATGCACGGCATCCTCGATGCGTGCGTCATCCGTGGCAATGACGACTTCTTCCGCGCCGCTTTCGCAGGCGCGTTCGAAGACGTGCCGGATCATCGGTTTGCCGCCGATATCCAGCAGTGGTTTCCCAGGCAGCCGCTGCGACCCATAGCGTGCCGGGATCACGACCTTGAACGCCGACATCCTCCCTCAGTCCGTCACTTCTTCATCGGCCGGCAGTTCTCTGGCCTCTTCCACCAACATCACCGGTATCGCATCGCGAATCGGAAAGGCCAGCCGATCGACCTTGCAGATGAGTTCGCCGACCTTCGGTTTGTAGACCAGTTTTCCCTTACAGATCGGGCAAACCAGGATGTCCAGCAGTCTTTTGTCCATCGTCGAGTTCCTTTAAAGCAGTGTTCAGGCGGTGGACGAAACCGGCATCCGGTTGTGCATCTACGCGCACAACCCAGCAGTCTCGGCACGGCAGTCGGCGGCATTTTACGGCATCTTTCTCGGTCATCAGCACTGGATGCGGGTCGTCGAAATCCAGATCCGCGGCGGAAAAGGGATGGTGATCGGCAAACGGATGAGCTATCACCTCTACGCCATGGCGCCGCAGCAAGGCGAAAAAACGTGACGGATTGCCAATGCCGGCTACCGCGTGCACCTCACGCCCGGAAAAGTCCTGCAGAGCGGCCTCGCGATCATCGTGCAGTGCGCGCAACGCAGGCTGTAACAGCTGCATGGCGTATTCGCCCGCCTGGCCCTGCCCGGTGACGACGACCATGTCGACATGCCGCAGGCGTGACCTGGCCTCGCGCAACGGGCCGGCCGGGAGCAACAGCCCATTCCCCAGCCGTCGATCACCGTCGATGACGGCGATTTCAAGATCACGGCCCAATGCGTAGTGTTGTAGGCCATCATCGGCGATCACAATATCAACCTCGGTATGCTCCAGCAAAGCCTGCACCGCAGCCGGGCGATCGGGACCGACACACATGGGGCATGCGGTGCGCGATGCCAGCATGACGGCCTCATCGCCAACGCTGTAGGGATCGCTGTCCGCGCGCACCTGCTGCGGCCAGTGGCTGGCGCTGCCGCGATAACCCCGCGACACGATTCCGGGGCGCCAGCCCTGACGACGCAGATGCCCGGCCAACCAGATGACCAGCGGCGTCTTGCCCGTACCGCCCACGGTGATGTTACCCACGACGACCACGGGCACCGGGAAGCGTCGCACACGGAATAATCCCAGCCGATAAGCGAGCCGCCGCATGCCAGCGACAGCGGCGAACACCAGCGAGAGGGGGAAAAGCAACAGGGACAGGCCGTTAATCGAGTGCCAATAGTGATCGAGGCGCGGCACCGAGTCTCCTTGCTCAGGTTTCGCGCGACTTACTCGGCATCGCTGTTCGCCTTCCGGGTGACGAAGCTCAGGCGCGCCATGTTCAATTGAGCGGCCACGTCGAGCACGGTCATCATCGACTGCAGCGGGGCAGTGCGGTCGCCGGACACCACGATGGGGAGATCGTCGCGGCCGTTCGCGATCTTCTCCAGGGTGCGCCGCAGTGTCTCCGCATCGTGTTTCACGAGTTCGCGCTCGTTGACGTAAAACTGTCCTTGCGCATCGATCGTAATATCGATCTTGTCGGTCGGCTGTTCGACGGTATCCTCTGTCGACGCCTCAGGCAGATCGACCTTCAGCTGTGTCTGCTTGTCGAATGTCGTCGATACCATGAAGAAGATCAGCATCAAGAACACCACGTCGATCAGTGGTGTAATGTCGACGCGTGGCGGTTCGGATCGGCGCGGTCGCAGATTCATACGCTTATTGCTCCCGTTCGCCGTGCATGACCTCGACCATCTTGAGCGCCTGTTCTTCCATCTGGACGACGATCCGGTCCACCTTGCCGCTGAGGTAGCGGTGAAAAATCACCGCCGGGATGGCCACCGACAGCCCGGCGGCAGTAGTGATCAGTGCCTCTGAGATACCACCCGCGAGCACGGCGGGATTGCCGACCCCGGAGCTGGTGATCGCGGTAAACACCTTGATCATGCCGATCACGGTGCCCAGCAGTCCGAGCAGCGGCGAGATATTTGCGATCGTGCCCAGAGTATTGAGATAACGTTCGAGTTCGTGCACTACCTGACGACCCTCCTCCTCGATCGCCTCCTTCATGACCACCCGCGGGTGACTGCGATTGACCAGGCCGGCCGAAAGAATACGCCCCAGCTGCGAGCTGTTGCGCACCGTCGCGATATGCGCGGCCGTCAACTGCTTGTTTTGATGTAGCTGCCAGATCTGGGCCACGAGATTGGCCGGCAACACCTTATGTCGGCGATAGGCCCACAGGCGTTCGACGATGATCGCCATGGCGATAACGGAACAGGCCAGGATCGGCCACATCAACCAGCCACCGGCCTTCACGAGCTCCAGCACGACAGATAATCCTCCAATTGCGAGGTCAGCGGATTGCGCCGACCGAGACGTTCAGTGGCCGGATGATACTGCAAGGGGCTGTTCGGCTGCACCGCTGTTGTGCCACCAGAACCGCCGCGCAGTGTCGCGGAAGGCGTGCGGACCGGATACGACACCATCGCCACCATAGCGCAGATGGATAGTCCCACGCCCCGCGGTGCTCAACGGGATTACGTCGGCTGCGCGCCAACGCAGGTCGACCTCTGGAGCGGGAAAGCCGTAACGGTTGGCCCAACCTGCGGCGTACAGCACATAGACCGGGTGAGTTGCGTGGACAAACTCGGCGCTCGACGAACTGCGACTGCCATGGTGGGGTGCCACGACGGCGTGGCTGCGCAGCTTCTCAGGCGTCGATTCAGCAAGCAGGCTCTCGATCCGCTGCTCGATATCGCCGGTCAGGAGCACCGCACCGGCCGCATTGCTGACTCGCAGAACGCAGGAGGCATCGTTGCCTGCATAGCGGTGTTGCACGGGGGGATGCAGGTATTCAAACGCGACACCGTCCCACTGCCAAAGGTCGCCCGCGATACACCGCTGTGACCGAAGCTCGATCCGATCGGGTTCACCCGCCTGCACCTGACCCACGTCTATGCGTCGTGCCAACTCGCGCAGACCCCCAGCATGGTCTTTATCGCCATGACTCAGGACGAGGCGGTCGATGCGATCAATGCCGCGCTGCGCAAGGAACGGTGCGACGACCGCCGCAGCGGCAGAGAATCCAGAGCGGAACTCAGGCCCCGTATCGAAGACCAGCGTGTGCTGGCGGGTCTGGACCACGGTACTTAGCCCTTGCCCGACGTCCAAGAGGAAGATCTCGAAGTCACCGGGTGCCAGCTGCGGCGCACGGGCGAACAGGGCCGTCGCAAAAAGCGGGATACCCATCCAGCGCAGCGGAAAACCCGGCGGTGCCATCAGCAGACCGAGCGCCAGGAGCAGGGCCAACAGGTCGACGACGCCCAGCCCGGACAGCTCGGTTGTCGACCAGGGCAGCGCGCCCATCCATGCCAGCCCATCGGCCATCCAGTCGATCGAGGTCCCGAGATGGCCGAGTAACCAGTCTCCGATAGGCGGCGCTGCTACCACCAAGAGACTGCCCAAAAGGCCAAGCGGCACGACAATCAAGCCAAACAGTGGCACCAGCAGCAGATTGACCAGCGGTGCCACGCGACTGATCGGCAACCCGAAGACGGCGAGCAGTGGGATCAGCAACAGACTGATCGCCAGCTGGATTCGAATGGCCAAGCGCCAACCGGATGCCGCCCGATCGAATGTCAATGCAACCAGAATCGCGGCAACAGCACCGAAGGACAGCCAGAGCCCGGCTGCAATCACCGACGGCGGGTGCCAGATTAGGACCGCCACCAGTGCGATTGCCAGCGCATGCAGCCTATCGTTCGCACGACGTACCAGCAACGCTGTTGCGAAAATCAAGAGCATGATGAGCGCCCGTTGGG
>JBATKF010000441.1:0-4829 GCA_049669185.1 Sedimenticolaceae bacterium
GGTTAGCGGCGGCGCATTGACCACCGCGATCGTAGCCTGGCTGCTGGTCAGCGGTGCGGGCCTTGGCATCAGCCACTGGCTGCTCAGCGGTCTGAGACAGGCCGCCGGCGAGGCCCGCGCGATCATGCACAACCCGACGATGCAACGCGTCTACACCGGCAGCGGCGACGAGGTCGGCAGTCTGGTATTTGCCATCAAGACGTTGCGTGCGCAGCTGCGCAGCGTGCGTGGCAGGATTCGCGGCTCCGTCTCTGCGGTCGCGCAGGACGTGGCCGAGTTGCACGCTACCACCTCGCGCATGACGGACGATATGCTGGCCCAGCAGCACGAAATCGACATGATCGCGACCGCGGTGGAGGAGATGTCGGCCAGCATCAGCGAGGTCGCGCGCAGCGCCGCCCAGGCCTCGCATGCGACTGAAGAGACCAACCAGCGCGCCAACGCCGGCCAGCGCGCGGTGGAACTGGCGATCGCCAGCACCGACAAGGTCGCCGAAGGAATGCGGGATTCCATCGGCACGATCCAGTCATTGCAACAGGACAGCCAGACCATAGGCTCGGTGCTGGGCGTTATCCGCGGCGTCGCCGAGCAGACCAACCTGCTCGCGCTCAATGCCGCCATCGAGGCCGCGCGCGCCGGCGAGCAGGGGCGTGGCTTCGCCGTCGTGGCCGACGAAGTGCGCACGCTCGCCAGCCGCACGCAGGCCTCGACCGAAGAGATCCAGGGGATGATCGAGCGCTTCCAGGCCACGGTGCAGAACGCGGTGCAGGCAATGGAACTCAGTCAGCAGCGGGTCGCGGAGAGCGTCGACAGCACGCATCAGGTAAGCGCGCAACTGCAGGACATCTTCAACCAGGTCGCGTCACTGGAGGAGATGGGACAGGCGATAGCCGTCGCCGCCGAACAGCAGAGCAGCGTCTCGCATGAGATCAGTCAGAACGTTCATCGGATCAGCACCGCCGCCGGGCGCCTCACCGAGGGCAGCCAATCGACGCGCGAAATCGGCGAACATGTCGCCGAACAGGCAGCTGAGCTCGATTCGCTGGTCCAACGCTGCCACGCCTGAGCCCGCATCGGTCGCCGGCCGGCGCCGCTCAGACCGGCTTATAGATCTCCGCACCCTGGCGGCGGAACTCCGCCGCCTTTTCCTGCATGCCCTCTTCCACCGCGGCGTCGAGGTCCTTCAGCTTATGGCTGGCGGCGTACTCGCGGACGTCCTGGGTGATCTTCATCGAGCAGAAATGCGGACCGCACATGGAGCAGAAATGGGCGACCTTGGCCGAGTCCTTGGGGAGTGTCTCGTCGTGGTACTCGCGCGCGCGCTCCGGATCCAGGCCCAGGTTGAATTGATCCTCCCAGCGAAACTCGAAGCGCGCCTTGGATAGCGCATTGTCGCGCAACTGCGCGCCCGGCAGCCCCTTGGCTAGATCGGCCGCGTGCGCGGCGAGCTTGTAGGTGATGATGCCCTCTCGCACATCGGCCTTGTTCGGCAGACCGAGATGCTCCTTAGGCGTCACGTAGCACAACATCGCGGTGCCATACCAACCGATGTTGGCCGCGCCTATCCCCGAGGTGATGTGATCGTAGCCGGGCGCGATGTCGGTGGTCAGCGGCCCCAGGGTATAAAAAGGCGCCTCGAAGCAGTCGGCGAGCTCCTTGTCCATGTTCTCCTTGATCATCTGCATCGGCACATGCCCGGGACCCTCGATCATCACCTGGACGTCATGCCCCCAGGCAATCTTGGTCAACTCACCGAGGGTCTCCAGTTCGCCGAACTGGGCGGCATCGTTGGCATCGGCGATCGAGCCCGGGCGCAGGCCATCGCCGAGGCTGAACGATACGTCATAGGCCTGCATGATCTCGCAGATGTCGTCGAAGTGCGTGTAGAGGAAGTTCTCTTTGTGATGCGCCAGGCACCACTTGGCCATGATGGAGCCACCACGCGAGACGATGCCGGTGACACGGTCTGCGGTCAGCGGCACATAGCGCAGCAGCACGCCCGCATGGATGGTGAAATAGTCGACGCCCTGCTCGGCCTGCTCGACCAGGGTGTCGCGGAACATCTCCCAGGTCAGCTCCTCGGCCTTGCCGTTGACCTTCTCCAGCGCCTGGTAGATCGGCACCGTGCCGATCGGCATCGGCGCATTGCGCAGGATCCACTCGCGCGTCTCGTGGATGTTCTTGCCGGTCGACAGGTCCATCAGGGTGTCGCCGCCCCAACGCGCCGACCAGGCCATCTTCTCGACCTCTTCCGCAATCGACGATGTGACCGCCGAGTTGCCGATATTGGTGTTGATCTTCACCCGGAAGTTTCGCCCGATGATCATCGGTTCCAGTTCGGGGTGATTGATATTGGCCGGGATGATGGCGCGACCGGCGGCGACCTCTGCGCGCACGAACTCCGGCGTGACCTGCTCCGGCAGCCTGGCGCCGAAGCCCTGGCCGGGATGCTGACGCAGCAGCCTTGCATAGCGCGGATCGGCGCGCATCTGATCGAGCCGCTGGTTCTCGCGGATCGCGACGAACTCCATCTCGGGCGTGACGATGCCCCTTCGCGCATAGTGCATCTGGGTCACGTTCTTCCCGGCCATGGCGCGACGGGGCGCGCGGATGTGCTCGAAGCGCAGGGGCGCGAGTTCCGGATCGTGCTGGCGCTGCCGGCCATACGCCGAGCTGGGCCCAGCGAGCTGCTCGGTATCGCCGCGCTCGGCAATCCATCCGGAGCGCACGTCCGGCATGCCCTCGAGCAGGTTGATCACGACATCGGGGTCGCTGAACGGGCCCGAGGTGTCGTAGACAGTGATCGGCGGGTTTTCCTCGACGCCGAAACTGGCCGAGGTCGGCGATTGTTCGATCTCGCGCATCGGGACGCGGATGTCCGCTCGCGATCCGGTCACATAGACCTTGCGCGACCCGGGGAAGGGACGTGTGACCTCGTCGGAAAGCTCACTGGTCTTCTTGATGAAATCGTCAGGAATCGCGCTCATTGTTCGTCTCCAGGGCGAGGGGGCGGAGACAAGATCGGAACTTGGCTCAGCTTCCCTACGCCGGTGCCAACCGGATCAGGTTCCAAGGGTCTTTCTCAGCCCGTCAAGGCGGGCACCCCCAGCTGTGTTCGTTACGACGCACCCTCCCTGGCGCGGTGTGTGGCCTGTCTCTGGCCCCAGCCCTGCCATCCTTGGCAGGGCGTTCGCCGGACTGCGAATGTCCCCCGGACATTCGGTCCCGACTCACCCTACGCCGGTGCCAACCGGATCAGGTTCCAAGGGTCTTTCTCAGCCCGTCAAGGCGGGCACCCCCAGCTTGTCCTGGTGACTCTACCAGTGCCCCAGGGGCCGCACCAGACGGATTTCCCTCCGCCCGGTGTGGCGATCGTGCAGGAACCTTGCCCGGGTCCGCATCTCCCCTTAGGCTAGCGCTCCTGCACAATGACTCACAGTTGCTGAACCGGAGACCGGGATGCTGGCCAACGACCTCGAAACCGCCCGCTTCAATATGATCGCGCAGCAGATTCGACCCTGGGAGGTCATCGACGAGCGCGTGCTGCACACCTATGAGGCGGTGCCGCGTGAGCACTTTGTCGATGACGAGTACAAGGGCCTGGCATTCGCCGACGTGGCGGTGCCGATCGGCGAAGACCAGCAGATGATGAAACCGGTGCACGAGGCGCGCATGCTGCAGGCGCTGAACATCCAGCCCGGCGAGAGCGTGCTCGAGATCGGTACCGGCAGCGGTTTCCTGACCGCCTGCATGGCGCACCTCGGTGGCATTGTGACCAGTTACGAAATCCGTCCCTCGCTGAGCCGGCGTGCGGCCGAGCGCCTGCAGGCCCTGAAGGTCGAGCACGTCGAGCTGGTGTCCGGCGATGGCCTGCATGCCGGACTGGCCCCGAACAGTTTTCAGGTCATTGCCGTGACCGGTTCACTGCCCAGCTACCCGAATTTCCTCGAGGACCTTTTGGCGCCCGGCGGCCGCCTGTTCGCGGTGGTCGGTGAAGGGCCGGTGATGAATGCAATGCTGGTGACGCGCAGCGCAGACGGTGAAATCTGGAAGGAGAAACTGTTCGAGACCGTGCTGCCGCCGCTCGACAAGGCGCCGCAGCCCAGTCACTTCGTCTTCTAGCGCGCCCAACGCATGCGTGAATTCAGCGCGAGTCAACTAAAAGGCTATCTGTCCGAAACGGACAGCGACCCCCTGCTGCTCGATGTTCGCGAGCCCTGGGAGTTCCAGATATGCCACATCGACGGTTCGCAGCTCATCCCGATGGGGCAGATTCCCGCCTCGATCAGTAGCCTAGATCCGGGGCGCGAGACCGTGGTTATCTGCCATCACGGCATTCGCAGCCGCCAAGTGGCGATGTTTCTCGACTACCAGGGATTCGCCAACGTCATCAATCTTGCCGGCGGTGTCGATGCATGGGCGCGCGACGTCGACCGCGGGATGGCGACGTACTGAACAGATTTGCGGGCTAGCGTCACATCGGGGGGATCAACGCCAGCAGACGCCCCAAGGCACCGCGATTGCGCTCGACCACGCGGCGCCCCTTCTCCCCCACCTCGGCACGCCGGCTGGCGTCCTCCAGCCAGCTGATCACCTGAGCGGCGAGTACCGACGCGTCGGCGACCTGTACGGCGGCACCCGCCTCGATCAGGATCTGGCTGACGGCGGCAAAATTAAACACGTGTGGTCCAAAACAGGTCGGCACCCCGCGCGCCGCGGCCTCGAGCATGTTGTGGCCGCCTTTCTTGACCAGACTGCCACCGATAAACGCGACGTCGGCAGAGCCCAGCAGCATCGGCAGTTCGCCCATGGTGTCGCCGAGGTAGACC
>JBATKF010000442.1:0-9316 GCA_049669185.1 Sedimenticolaceae bacterium
GGCTAACGCTGATGGCGCGCGATGATGCTGCGCAGATGATCGGCGGTGACCGGTCCCATGTGGCGCTCGACGATTTCGCCTGCGGGGTCGAGGATCGCGGTGGTGGGCAGCCCCTCGAGGGGCTCGAAGGGTTCCAGCGGGGTGTTGCCGATCTTTAGATTCGGAAAATTGACCGCAAAAGGCGCCAAGAAGTCCCTCGCCTCATCCGGCGTGGACTCCTCGAAGTTGATGCCGATTACCTGCACATCGGCATTTTCGGCCTGAAACTTCACCAGCTCCGGCAGCTCGCGGATGCAGGGGCTGCACCAGGAGGCCCAGAAGTTCACCACGACCCATCGGCCGCGAAAGTCCGACAGGCTGACCGGCTCGCCGGCGAGATCGTCGAGCGTGAAGTCGAGGGGTTCGGCCTGGGCTTGAGGCCACAGGCTCGCGACGAGCAGCGCAATGCAGGCAGAGCGATAGCGGACTGGGTTCATGGGTTCCTTAGTCCATGGGCTGGGGAAAAAGTTTTCTCGTTCGGCTTAGGCAGCGGGGCCGGGTCTGCGAGAGGCTCGGTCGCCGGCGACCGTCAGCGCACCGACGGCGACTGCACAAACCTGGTGCGGATCTGCCGCTGCGGATCGTCAATGCGGTGCAGATAGCGACCAAAAACCGGCCCTCGATCGATCGACACAAAAACAAGTCATTGATAAACAGAGCATTGTATTGTCTGGCACAGCATGTGCTTCGTCTAAAGCGAAATCGCTTCGCGGTGATTTCTCCTAACTCTCTGTCGATATTGCCGAAATGGCTAGCGCCGCCGTCCCATCCTCCAGTTTGGTACGGCGGCCTTTTTTTTCCCCGCGGCTCGTGTACCGCATGTCGGCGCGCCGCCCCTTTCCGGTCCGCGCCGGCTGCCGCGACGATCGATCGCGCGACTCTTGCGAAGGATCATGGCGCTTGGACCGCTACCGACGTTATCTTTGGACTCGTATTGATGGCCCACTGATCGACGGCTGGGACGGGCATGTATTCACCACAGGAATCGGAATGACCGAACAGATACGACGTATCGCGGTGTGGAGCGGCCGGCTGCGCGTCGCCCACTGGGCCTTGGCCGGCGCAACCCTGGTGCTGTTGGCTACCGGTTGGCTGATCGAGCATGCGCCGTCGCTGGCGGAGTCAGCCGTTGAGATCCACTATCTGGGTGCCAGCCTTCTGATCTTTGCACTCGTGCTGCGTCTGTATCTTGGCGTGTTCGGTCAAGGCGCAGAGCGCCTCGAGCATCTGCTGCCGCGCCCCGCAGAGTCTGCGGCCATGCGTGCCAGCCTGTGGTTCTATCTGTCGCTCGGCAGGGCGGCGGCACCGAACTGGTTTGCGCACAATCCCTTGTGGAAACCACTCTATCTGGTGGTGTTTGTGTCGCTTTTACTGGCGATCCTCACCGGCTGGCTGATGCCCGAGAACCCGCTGGTCGGCGGTCTGTATCTGCCGGAGGTCCATCGCTGGCTGGCCCACCTGATCGGGTTGCTCACGGTGGCTCATCTGTTCAGCGTGATTCTGCAGGACGTCAAGGGGCGTTCGGGCGACATCTCGGGGATGTTCAGCGGCTATCGTCTGTTCTACGTCCCGCCGGCAACGGCGGTAAAGCCGGACATCGCGAAGGTCACGGTGAGTCTGGATACGCTTGCGAAACCGCGGCGATCAGACAAGCAGCGGTGACCGTGTGACCGCAACCAGCGCGATGTAGCCGAAGCAGGCCAGCGCACCGCCCAGGGCCACGGTGCGGATCGGCTTGCTGCGCCCGAGGCGCAGCGCAATGAACCCCAGCGCGATGTAGAGCAGCAAGACCAGTAGTTTGGCGATCAGCCAGGGGTTGCTGCCGAGCTGCAGCCGCAGGGTTATCGCCATCCAGACGCCGGAAATCAGCAGCAGGGTATCGATCAGGTGTGGCCAGGTGCGCATCCAGCGCCGGCGCAGCAGGGTGCTGTCCATCAGCATCAATCCACCGCGCAGCATGAAGCCGCTGATCGAGAGCAGTGCGCTCGTCTGGTGGAGCAGCTTCAGCGTGACGTGCTCAGGCACGGCCCTTCAGGGCATCGCGCAGCGCGTCGGTGATGGTCTCCAGCACCTGGATGCGGGCAAACTTCTTGTCATTGCCCGCGATCAGGTTCCACGGCGCATGTCCGACGTCGGTGCGTGCCAGCATCTCGTTGACCGCCTCGCGGTATTCGTCCCATTTCTCGCGGTTGCGCCAGTCTTCGTCGGTGATCTTGTAGCGCTTGTACGGGGTGTCCTCGCGCGCCTTGAAGCGCGTCATCTGTTCCTCTTTGCTGATCTGCAGCCAGAATTTCTGTACCACGACGCCGGCTTGGACGAGCTGTTCCTCGAAGTCGTTGATCTCGAGATAGGCACGCGCCCAGTTGTCGTGGCTGGTGAAGCCCTCCACCCGCTCAACCAGCACACGGCCATACCAGGAACGGTCGAAGATGGTCATGCGGCCGGCGCGCGGAAGATGCCGCCAGAAACGCCATAGGTAGTGATGGTCTCGCTCCTCGTCGGTGGGCGCCGCGATCGAAATGACCTCGCGCAATCTGGCGTCGACGGCCTGGGTAATGCGGCGAATGGCGCCACCCTTGCCGGCGGCATCCACGCCCTCGAACACAAACACCGTGGAGATCTTGAGCGCGTGGGCCCGCCACGCCAGTTCATTGAGCTCTGCCTGCAGGTCCGCGAGCCTTTTCCGGTAGGCGCCCTTGCCGATGGTCTGCGTCAGATCCACGCGATCGATCAGGGTGATTCGCGCCTCGGGCGCCTGCGGCAACATGTCCCAGTCGGTGCTGGAAGGCGCGGCCTCTGCGGCATCCTCATTCTGCGCTGTCGCGAGCGCGTCCTGTATCTCCCGCAGCAATACCCGGCCGGTGGTCATATTTCGATAACGCGGGTCTGTTGCTTCGATGATATGCCAGGGTGCGCGGCCGATATCGGTCCTGCGCACGACCTGGGCGGCCACGGCCTCAAAGCGTCTATACTGTTCGCTGAACTTGGACTTCTTCGGCATCATTTTCCATCGGCTGCGATCGTTGCGCTCCAATGCCTTCAGCCTGCGGCGCTGTTCATTTTCCGAGAAGTGATACCAGCACTTCACGATTACCGCGCCGTCATGGATCAGCATACGCTCGAGTTCGCGTATCCCGCGCATACTCTGATCGAGGTCTGCATCGCTCCATCGGCCGGTGAATCGCTGTTCGATCGGTGACAGATACCAGCCGCCGAAGAACACCCCGATCTCCCCCCGCCGCGGCATCGCACGCCAAAAACGCCAGGCCTGTGGCCGATATTTTTCTTCATCGGTCTCTTCCCAGAAGGCATAGATGTGCATGCCGCGAGCATCCAGCCATTCATCCAGCGCGTTCACCACCTCACCTTTGCCGGCCCCCTCCATACCGGCGATGATCACGTACACCGGGATCCTGCGTTCGCGCAGCGCGATCTGTGCCTCGAGGAGTTCGGTGCGGAGCTCCTCCTCTTCGGCTTTGTAGGCCTCCTTGCTCAAGGTGCGGCCGATCTTTGCGGTCTCAAACACGCCTTTCCCCTGGTCTGGAAATCTCACCGGCTGGTGAGATTTCCAGGCTAGCTGCCCGGTAGCGCGCCGCTGATATGGTGCTCCGCGGCGAAGTCGAGCATTCGCTGGATGGATGTGACCGCCCTGGCGCGGATGTCGGGGTCGACGGTGATCTCGTTGGCCCCGCTGATCAATACCTGTTCGAGGTTGTGCAGCGAGTTCTTGGCCATCCACGGGCAGTGCGCACAGGATTCACAGGTGGCACCCGCGCCGGCCGTGGGCGCCGAGATGAGTTTCTTGTCCGGCGCGAGCTGGTGCATCTTCCAGAAGATGCCGTCGTCGGTCGCAACGATGAACTCCTGGTTCGGCAGGGTCGTCACGGCCTTTATCAGTGCGGTGGTCGAACCGACAACGTCGGCCTGTTGCAGCACGTCCTCGGGGGATTCCGGGTGCACCAGCACCGCCGCCTCGGGATGCAGTCTTTTTAAACGCTGCAACGCGAAGCCCTTGAACTCTTCGTGCACCACGCAGCTGCCCTCCCAGAGCAGCACATCGGCGCCGGTCTGCTGCTGTACGTAGCGGCCGAGGTGTTTGTCGGGCGCCCAGATGATCTTCTCGCCGCGCTCGTGCAGGTGTCTGACGATCGGCAGCGCGATGCCCGAGGTTACCATCCAGTCGGCGCGCGCCTTGACTGCGGCACTGGTGTTTGCATACACGACGACGGTGCGGTCGGGGTGGGCGTCGCAGAAGTCGCTGAACAGGTCGGCCGGGCAGCCCTCGTCGAGCGAGCAAGTAGCGTCGAGGTCGGGCATCAGGACGCGTTTCTCGGGATTCAGGATCTTGGCGGTCTCGCCCATGAAGCGCACGCCACACACGACCAGGGTATCGGCGTCGGTGGTGGTTCCATAGCGCGCCATCTCGAGCGAATCGGCGACGCAGCCGCCAGTCTCCTCCGCCAGTGCCTGCAGGTCGCCGTCGACATAGTAGTGGGCTACCAGCACCGCGTTGTGCTCGTCGAGCAGCGTCTTGATACGCTGCTTTAGCGCCGCCTTTTCGGCGTCGCCGATGGGCGGCCAGTTCGGATGTGGCGGCACCTTGATGCGCGGCAGTTCGAGCCCGTGTTTGAGCGCTTGCGTCGTCATTTTATGATCTCCACCCGTTTCGGGTGCCTGACCCGGTACTCCCTGGCGGGCCGGTGTTTGCCGTTGCGGCGCATCCGGCCGGTCTCCTCGATCAAGCCGAGCGAAAGAATGCGTTTGCGAAAGTTGCGTTTGTCCAGCGGCTGGTTGCGCAGCGCCTCATAGACGCACTGCAGTTCACTGAGCGTGAACGCCGCCGGCATGAACTGGAAGGCGATGGTCGAATAGTCGAGTTTGGCGACCAGGCGACGGTGCGCCATCTCGGCGATCTTTGTGTGATCGAAGGCGAGTGGCGGCAGGTCATCGAAGGCGTGCCATCCGACCTCGGCCGCGTCGCTGGCAGCGCGCGGCGTGGCCAGCGCATCCTGCGGAACGAGCGCGTAGTAAGTCACGCTGATCACCCGCTCGCGCGGGTCGCGGTGAGTGGCGCCGAAGGTGTAGAGCTGCTCCAGGTAGACGCCGCTGATGCCGGTCTCCTCGGCCAACTCGCGCGTCGCGCAGGCGTCGAGGTCCTCGCCGATGTCGAGGAATCCGCCCGGTAAGGCCCAGTCGCCTTGGTAGGGCGGGTTGGCCCGCCTTATCAGCAGGATACTCAGACGACCGTCGCGGATGGTGAATACCACGACGTCGGCCGTCACCGCCGGGTGTGGGTAGGGGTAGCTGAAGGTGGCTTCGGGGGCTCGCATATACGGCAAAGTGTTTTGAATACACCAAGCAAGATAGTGTCAACCGTACACCTTGTCAAGAACTTGTAGAATGCGCCCGCGTGCCTCAGTCGTGCGGCCACAGCCAGGCCGCGCCGCGGACCCCGCTGCTGTCGCCGTGCCGCGGTGGCACTAGGCGGGTCAGCACGACATCGGAGAACACATAGCGCCCCCAAAGGCGCGGCACGTTGCGATAAAGGCGCTGGATCTTCGACACCCCGCCCCCGAGCACGATCACCTCGGGATCCAGCAGGTTGATCACCGTGGCGAGGCTGCGTGCCAGACGGTCCTCGTAGCGCTGCAGGCAGGCGGTGGCCGCTGCCTCGCCCGCCGCGGCGCGTTCCGCGACCTGCTGTGCGGTGACCGATGCGCTGCGGGAATAGTCGTCGGCCAGTCCGGGGCCGGAGAGGAAGGTCTCGATGCAGCCCCGTCTGCCGCAATAACAGCGCGGTCCCGGGCGCTCGTCGTCGCTAGGCCAGGGCAGGGGATTGTGACCCCACTCGCCGGCGATCGCGTTCGGTCCGTCGAGCAAGCGGCCGTCGATCACGATACCGCCGCCGGTGCCGGTCCCGATGATGACGCCAAACACCGACCTGGCGTCGCGGGCGGCGCCGTCTTGCGCCTCCGACAGCGCGAAACAATTGGCGTCATTGGCGATACGCACGGCACGGTCGAGTCTGCGACTCAGGTCCTGACGCAGTGCCTGGCCGTTCAGGCAGGTGGAGTTCGCATTGCGCAAGCGGCTGTCGCGCGGCGATGGCGCACCCGGTGTGCCCACGCCGACGCTGCACGGTTGCCCGCACTGGCGTTCAAGCCGTTCGACCAGTGCGACAACAGTGTCCAGCGTCGCGGTGTAGTCTCCGGCCGGTGTCGGCACCCGCTCACGGTAACGAATTTCGCCATCTGCCGCGAGGACCACGCCCTCGATCTTGGTGCCGCCGAGGTCGATCCCGATCTGCGGCATGCCCGACCCGGCTCAGTCGGTCTTGACCGCCTGTACCCCAGCCGGCGCGGCGGAATCGACCGCCGCCTGATGACCTTCGTCGCGCGGTGCCGCGGCTGGTTCCGGCAGCGCATCACCGGAGGGATTGGCAAAGCGGTCGTTCAGCTCCTGCACATAGCGATCCGAGTCATCCAGAATCTCCTGGACGCGCCGCCGGTTGCGGCGTGTCCAGCCGGCCGGGGTGCCGCTGAAGATACTCCGCCAGGGTTTGGTATTTGACAGAAACGCATCGCCCAGGCTGCCGCGGATCCCCATCTGCTGACCGAGGCGCTCGGCTGCACCCCTCAGGCTCTTGGCTGATATGCGGCGCATACTGAAATGAATCGCGAGGAACAGCAGCAGGGCGACCAGCGCGGTGAAATAGATGCTCATCGGTGAGGCGGTCAGCCTGTCCCACCATGCCGCATTGAGCCGCATGCCGTCCCATTGACCGAGGCGGTGCGTCAAGGCGATGAAACCGGCGCCGATCAGCAGCACGACCAGGGCGTCACCGATCAGGGTACGTTTGCGCCAGCGGGTGATTATCTGCTGCAAGACCGGCACCACCTTTTCCGGGAAGCTGCGTGCCGTCTTTTCCATCGTGCCGACGATGCGGTAGGCGCGTTCGACCTCGACCTGTTCCATGCGCTCGTGGATTTCCGCGAGGTCGGTGTCGCGCTTGCGCTCGAAGCGCCGACGTAGCGCCTCGTCCGGTATCGGATTGGCAGCCTCTTCGTTGTAGATCGTGAAGAAGCGGCCGGCGGTCAGGCCACGTTCGCCAATCGCACGCTGCCAGGCGGCGACGACCTCCTCGGGGTTGTCCTCGCGCGCGGCAGTGTCGAGTTGATTGAGGACATAGAGAAACTTGCCGGAATCCGTTCGATTGATCGTGCTGGTGACCAGGTGGTCGAGGGTGTCGCGCATCGCGCCCGGCTCAGGGTGGCGTGCGTCGAAGAAGATCAGGACCAGGTCAGACAGGTCGATGATGTGATCGGTGATCTTCAGCGTCGACGTGCGCTGTGCGTCGGCATCGAATCCCGGCGAGTCGATCAGGATCTTGCCGCGCAGCGCCGGGCTGGTCGTTGTCTTCAGCTGCAGATAGGCATCGATGCGCGAGCCTTCGCCGGCGGCCACTTTTTCGATTTCCCCGCTGACTTTGTAGAACGGGAAACGCGGGTCTGAGTCCAGCGCGACCCCGGGCAGCGCGTGCGAATTAGAGCCGCTGCTGTAGCAAATCACGGTGAACCTGTCGTCGACCGCCTGGTTGCCGCTACGCTGCAGCTTCAAGCCGAGGTAGTGGTTGATAAAGGTGGACTTGCCCGCCGAGAAGGTGCCGAGGATCGTGATCAGCGGCCACCAGGGAATCTGCGTTGCGTAGGAATCGTTCGGACCCAGCAGACCCGTTTCGTAGGCTATGGCGTCGAGCTCGCGGAAGCTCTGCACCGTGGATAACAGGACGGGATTCTCCTGTTCCAGATGACCTTCCAGCTGTTTCAAACGGGTTACGATTGCCGGACCTGGACCACGCATAGCGCCACTCCTCGTTGTTCTCGACGATTATTTTTCAAATGGTAACGCGTTGCGCCGCGACATGGGCAAGTTCTGTGCGGCGCCGGGTAACGGCACCCTAATATTGCAATAGTAACCATGCCTGACAGATAATGATGCGGCTGTCTCGCGCGCGGAAACCTGCGGTTCAAGGGGCCGACGGTGCATGTCGCGCGAGCAAGCTTTATTAGCGCGCAGCCAGGGGCTTGAGGTGGGTTTCTAGAAGCTGAAGCAGCATCAGCATGCGCCGTCTGGCGGTTACTCCGGGGGTGTTCATGGTGCTGTCCAGTTCGGAGAAGCTGCAACTTCCACGCACAGTTCTTGCCAAAAACCGATCATCCCCCGGGCCCCGCCTGATACGGCGACCGGCCTCCCGATGCACCGAAAGGGTTCGATATAGAATGCACAAGTTGTTCATTGCTACGGTCGCGGCTGCCGCTGTCGTCTCCAGTGCGTCGACCGTGGCCCGCGGCGGCGAGTACCAGGACGTCTTCATCGTCGAGGAGTCGACCGAGGCGCCCACCGTCGTGGTCAGCGGCACGGTCGTTCCCTTCAAAGAGGTCACCCTGGCCGCACAGCTCCCCGGTCGTGTCAAGTTCATCGCAGGCGTCGAGGGCGAGGCCTTCGACAGCGGGACCACGCTGATCGCACTGGATGAAGACGAACTGTTGGCCAATCGCAGTTCCGCCTACGCGCAGTTGGCGGCGGCCGATGCGGAAATGCGCAATGCCAATGTGCAGTACTCGCGCGAGCTGTGGTCGCCGCAAAGCAGCAGCGGCCCCGGCGGTATGGGCATACCCAATCTGTTCGACCAGATGTTCACTCGGCCCGCCGAGGGCTTTCTCGGCCAACGCGACCGGGGCGCCGAGCGCAGCGCCGACCTCTACGCGTCGAGCACGCGCATGGAGCAGGCGCGCAGCGCAATGCTGCGGGCGCAGTCGGAGATCCGCGCGATCGATGCCAAGCTGCGCGATGCCAAGAGCCTGGCGCCGTTCGATGGCGTGATCGTGGAAAAGTACGTCGAAGAGGGCGATACGGTGCAGCCGGGTCAGCCGATGCTCAAGTTTGCCGATATGACCTGGCTGCAAATCGAGGTCGATGTGCCGGCGCGTCTGGCGCAGGGTCTGCAGCCGATGAGCGTGCTGCCGGATGCGGCGACCTTCGACGACTACCCGGATCCGGTTGCGGTGCGGGTCGCCCAGGTGTTCCCGATGGCGGACATGCAGAGCTACACCATTAAAGTGAAGTTCGATATCCCGCAGGGTGTCTCGCAACCCGGCATGTATGCCAGGGTCCTGATACCCGATACCTCGGGGCCGGTGAAGAGCCAGTTGCCGATAATTCCGAGCACGGCGATTCGCTACCGCGGCAGCCTGCCTGTGGTCTACATCCAAAACGA
>JBATKF010000443.1:0-7513 GCA_049669185.1 Sedimenticolaceae bacterium
GCGTCTGGTCACGTGGCAGATCCATTCTGCTGCACCTTCCGGCGTCCGAGTTCCAGAGCTTCATGGCGGCCGAGCCAAAACTCGCTTGCGATGTGCTTTGCGCTATCGGGCGGATCGTTGCCGAACGGCTGCGACAGTGTACCGGTGCTTCTCCGCATGGCCGGGCCAGGCGAGCGGGCCCGTCAGAATATTGATGTCAGAAAAAGGAAAGAAAGGGGTCCGTGACGAATGCGAGTCGTATCGATGCGGATCAGCCTGCATATCTCACCCTTTTTCGTAACGAGGACGCCGAGACGCCGCTATGGCGGGGTGCACGCAGGGAAAGGCGGTGAACGGCGTAGTCGACACTACGTCGAACCGCCTGCAACGAGTACGCCCCGTCAGGGCGAGGCTATCGGGGGCCGCAGCAGGAAATCGGTGAGATATACAGGCTAGGCGCCCTTCAGCATGTTCTGCGGTGCAGCAAGGGCGCAAAGCTTGGTCAGTTGCTCGCTGGCCGCGCGTCGGCCCGCGGCCTCGAAGCGATCAGCCAAGTGGATATCCCGCCAGCTCGACGGCGCGAACTTTGGCGAGATCACAACGTCCGCTTCGTCCGCGTTTCGCACGCTCGTGTCCGTTTGTAACATGATCAGGGTTTCGATCATGGGGTCGAGAGTCTTCGAGCGTTTTTTCTCGACCTTGGGAACAGGGCCGTCCTCTGGCCATCGATCCAGTTCTTCACGGGCCATGAGATTGACCGACACGGTGAGGTCTGCGCCCATGTCCTTCAACGCCGCCGTCGGCACGGGCGAAATGGTCACACCATCGACCAGACGCTGGGCTTCGCGCTCGACGGGCGGTGCCAGGCTGGGAATGGCGAGCGCTGCGTGTAGGGCGTCCTCGAGGGACCCGGAACGAAACAGGTAAGCCTGCTTCGCATTGAGGTCCGCCGTCATGATGCCAAGTGGGACGGGCAGGTCCTCGAAGCAGCGGCCGGCAGCCAGTTGCGTCAAGGCTTGGTAAAAGAGCTGATGTCCGGGTTCGTCGGGTGTGTCGCTGGTCAGGCAAAAAATAGGGGCCGCATAGTTCGCGGGACAACAGCCTGTGCGCCGTCTCCGACAACTCGGCGCCCGGCATGCCCATAGCAATGCCGCTGCCGAGGATCGATCCGATGCTGGACCCGGCGACGTAATCGAAAACGTACCCGGCGTCTTCCAGGACCTTGAACGCCCCTACGTGCGCGAAGCCCTTCGCCCCCCCAGCGCCGAGTGCGAGACCGAGCTTGGTCCGGGATAGGTGACGGCCCAGCCACTGAATCTCGATCGCCGATAGCGGCGGTTTTGCAGTGCGAACGATCCTCCCTCTGGCTGGTGTGTGCCGAGACGCTTCCTCGCCAACCAGGAACAACTCCGGTGTCAGGTCGGAAAGTCGCTCGTTCGTCAACTTGGCCGCGGTCGCCCGGCTCGAAAGCCGCCACCACAGCCGATGCGATGGACAGGTGGCCGTCGTCGATCACCAGTGCCACCGCCTCACCACGGGCGGGCTGCAGACGAACCTTGGCACTGGCGTGCTCGCGCTCAATCAGCGTAAGGGCGATATTGTGCAAGACCTTGGGGTTTCGCACAGTGATACTGGCGAAGGTTTGGGCGTCGAGTTCGAGGACAATCGAGGGAACATTCGCGATCACGTGAGCGGCGCGGGGCTCGCCCGTCAACAGTTCCATCTCCCCGACGATATCGCCCTGCCTTAGACGGCGAACGAGATGGGTGCCGGCAGGCGTTTCCAGCCATACCTCAATAAGACCGCTATCGATCAGGAACAGACTGTCGCCCGGCTCACCTTGCCGGCAAAGATACTCACCGGCAGCCAGCGTGACCTCCCGCAACGCGGTCGATATCTCCTGCCAAGTGGTCGGGGCGATGTTCCTGAACAAGGGGAACCTGCCCAGAGCCTCCTGCGAATCCACTGTATTAAGTTGTCATGCGCAGCTACTCCCAGTCGAGTGGTAGAGATTCTCTGGACGACAGTTCCTCAATATAGACGAACGGGGCGACCGCTTTTGCCTGTGACTGTTGTCGTTCGGTTCCATGATGTGAACGGTGGCAATTGGTCGTCGCCGGTCGTCCGGCTGGATCCACCTGGCACGCGATCTCTGTCCCCAGTCACTACGCCCGGGGATGTCCGGAGTGAGCTGTGGTTGCTGCCGTTAACCAGGCCGAACCAGAAGCTGCATGATGGTGGCAGAGGCTAAGGACAGTAGTCGGCCACAGCCGGCCCTTTCGACATGGCCGGGGCAAAACGGCCGCTTACCTGAAGTTACCGTCGACCAGTGCTGCCAACGCGTATAACCGGGCCTCGGTGATGCTGAGCACCCAGCCGTCGATGTCGACGACCCGGCCGGCAAGGTAATCATCGATCACAACCCGCCTTACCCTAGCGATCAATACGGCTTCCGGGGTGGAATCTATTGTATCCGCTCCACCCAGCAGGCGCAGGGGTCCGAGTACGCCGTCAACGAGTCGCTGGAGATCGAGTTCCACGGGGTGAGCAGTCAGGTAAGCCCGGCCGAGTTGGCTCGCGGCTCCGATATCGGGCACCAGGATGTTTAGCAAGCCACCGGCATGGCTACTCGGCATTTGGCTTGCGGCTGGTCCGATTGATGGCAGCATCGCACCCGCGAGCATCGCGGCCAGAGAGACAAAGACATCACGCCGAGCAATGTTGCTCATGTCAGATACCCTTTGATTTCAAATGATCTGCGAGACGCAGCGTCAGCGCAACGATGGTCAGCGTCGGGTTGGCGGCGCCACTGGTTGGGAAGATCGACCCGCCAGCCACGTAGAGATTGTCGATGCCGTGCACCTTGCAGTTACCGTCAACCACCCCCCGGGTCGGGTCGTCGTGCATGCGAGTCGTTCCCATATGGTGCGAGCCGCCCTGGACGACGGGTGGCCAATATTCCGGGTCATCTAAATCGATCCGCATCCGACCGATACCCAGCGCACCGATCTCCATCGCCATGTTCGCCAAGTGTCGCACCAAGCTGTATCGGTCGGTCTCGGTCAACCGCCAGTCCAGACGTATCTTGCGCAGGCCCAGTACATCCCGTTCATCGGCAAGCATCACGCGGCTGTTGGGGTTGGGCGCTTGTTCGCAGGCACAGCCGAGCGCAAGCCATGCTCCCAGCCAGTCTTCGCTGCCCGGATTGCCGCGTCCGGTAAGCTGTGATGATGCCGCAAGCATTTCAAGATGCTTGGCGCGGATGTCCGAGCAGCCGGGTGCCCGGTCCTTCCGGTAGCCCGAGCGGTAGCCGAGTGTGAACTGAATATTGAGCAGGCGATTTTGACGCAGAAAGGCATCGCTCGGAACGAAAGCCGCGTGGGCATTGCGGCCGTCAACCGGCAGCGGCCGCCAATAGATTTTCGGCAGTCGATCGATGTCTGCAACGACGACCTCGCCAATTTCAGAGAGATGAGGGTGCTCCATGAAATAGCGCCCCACGAGATCATGCTGGTTGCCGAGACCGGCGGGTAGGACATCGTTAGACAGCAGCAACAGCCGTGGATTTTCCAGCGCGCCGGTCGCGACTATAAAGGTCTTCGCGTCAACCCGGTGGCGAAGGCCGTTCAACGTGGCGATGTCCAACCTCTGAACCGACTGACCATCTTGAGTCGCCCCAATGTTTGTGACGTTCGCATTGAGCAGCACGTCGATGTTGGCCGCGGCCTTAAGCTCGTCGCCGTAGCGCTGACCGAAGTGGGTAGGCGGGCTGAACTGTATGAACGCCAGGCCCATCCGGCCGCTCGGCATTTCCCGAAGATGCTCGCCCGTCTCCTCCTGCCAGTAGACGCGGTCAGAGTAGCGCGCCGGTGCTACCTCGACGATGACGCTGGCAGCCTCATAGTAGCGCTGCAGTTCATCAATACCAAAGGGCCAGCCGCTGTCTGGCAGCCAGTCACGCTGTTCCAGGTCAATGAGATCCAAGGTGCGGCAATAACCGCCCCAATGATTCGAGCTGCCGCCGAAGTAGCGCAGACGGCTGGCTGCCAACGGATACTCGATGCCGACGTTTTCACCCTCGTACAGCGCTTGTGTCGGGCCGTCTATAACAGTTCCGCCAGCTTCGACGAGACAGACCCGCGTGGCACGGCCGATCATTGAACGGGCCAATGTGATCCCCGCCGGCCCGGCGCCGATGATGGCCAGGTCTGCGCTCAGACGACTATCTTGGTGCAGCCTACGCGCGTCGATGAACATCTCTGAAGATATGCTGCACTTCCTGGCGCAAACCTGAACTTGCCGATTATCCAAGGTACTTTCATCGGCTTCTTCCCGCCAGTAGATAATCGAATTCCTCTTGGCTCTTTCGTCTGCTCTGTGCTGCCGTTAACCGGGCCGAATGAGGCCCGGTGGCGAACTGGCGGCAGCTACGTAGAGCGGTAAACTGCGGACATAAGAATCCGCGTCTAAGCCGAGATTCTGTGGGGCGATCGACGGGGAGTTGTCTTACTGGCGACTTATTGAGCGTCAGGGCTCTGTGGAGCTAGCCCTGGTGCCATTCGCCAGAACCCCCCATGCCAGGGCCGCCTTAACCCTGCTGACGCATCTGCTCCCAGTGCGGTTGGCGTTGTTCCGGAGTCATGCCACGCACCATTCCGGGCCCGTAACCTGCGGGGGTAATACCCAGCGATGATTCTTGTTCCTCCACAGCCAGCGCGGGAGAGCCTGCAAGGATCAACAACAGTGCGGCGACTGGTCTCGATTTACCGTTCTCATCATATTGATCTCCCAACGTTTATGGATCAATCCAACTTTTCGCAAGAAAACAGCTGACAGTCCGGGTGCGAGCTGCACTCAGGTGCAATCATCATCTTCAACTTCCGCCGGCCCGGCGGCGCTGGTGGGCGCCAAGAGTGTGTGAAAAATCCATATTCAGGCCCTCCCTGGCTCCCTGAGTACCGCGAGACACATTGCATGCCTTGATTAGTTTGCCAGTTATACGCACATGCCCTTGCCAATGACAGCGGTCTCCATTTTACTTGGTTGGCTTGGGGTCGAACTCGGTCATCTGACCAGATCGCTTAGGTATTTCTGCCGAAACTTCGGAGTTCGGGAAACGCGATAACATTCACAGCGGGCGGCGAACGGCAGGTTCGTGTTGTGGACCGGCTGGATCGCGTAAACTCGACAGATCGGCAGGAGTTGCAGGTGGATAACGAGATTATTTTTCGGTCAGCGATAACGTGTCCTGAATGTGGGCATCAGGAAACGGAGACAATGCCTACCGACTCATGCCAGTGGTATTACGAGTGTAAGAACTGCGGGTCTCTGTTGCGACCGAAGAAGGGCGACTGCTGCGTTTATTGTTCATACGGTACTGTCCCCTGTCCGCCGATTCAGCAAGGCGCCAGTCCCTCTTCTTGTTCTTAATGTTTGCATAAGGTCGACTGCCGCCGTAGCCCTGGCTGCCGGCTAATGTCTTTTCTGTGTTGGTTGCTGCCGTTAGTCAGGCTGAGCACCTGCGGGGATCTCAGAGGCGGACGCCAATGGCAGCACTCGGCCATGAACAAGCATGCCCGGTGACCACTGAGGAGATCTGTTAATTGCACATTCCGGACCTGTCGGAAGTCTGACCCGCGCTCCGGTTAACGTGCCGAAACCTAAGCGCTTCCAAGGATGTAGGGTTGTTGAGTATTGCCGATTGAGGCGACATGTCTTTCTCATCGGGCTGGCCGTATACATAAGATTCGCTAATATTCTGGGCCTTGATTTCTACTGATTTCCTTTTCAACGGGCCGCCGCCGAGAAAGTGGGAAGCTGCAAGTTACCAGCGAGAAGCGGTTTGGCTGAAGCCGGCTGGGTGGTAAACGCATGTTTTCTGAACTGCGTTTGGCTGCCCTTTTCCCATTCCTGGGATGGGTGCGCCTTGTCTCGGCTGATTCGCTGAAAGCCGATTTCCTTGCCGGTCTAACCGGAGCAGTGATCGTGTTGCCGCAAGGAGTCGCGTTCGCGACCATTGCTGGATTGCCTCCGGAGTATGGTCTCTACACCGCAATGGTGACACCGATCATTGCGGCGTTGTTCGGTTCTTCACTTCATCTTGTTTCGGGCCCGACTACGGCAATCTCCATCGTGGTGTTTTCAGCAGTCAGCCACCATGCGCAACCCGGTAGCCCAGAGTTTATTTCTCTCACCCTTACACTCACGTTTCTAGCGGGTATCTATCAACTGGCGTTTGGCCTCGCGCGACTGGGAAGCTTGGTCAACTTCGTCTCGCACACGGTTGTGATCGGGTTCACCGCGGGTGCGGCAATCCTGATTGCGACCAGCCAGATGAAACACATCCTTGGAATCGACATCCCCAAAGGCGAATCGTTTCTTCACACCTGGTACGACATTGCTGTCGATCGTGGAAACATCGACCCCTATCTCGTCGTGATCGCAATGGTGACGCTACTGTCGGCGCTGCTGGTAAGACGATACAGTCGGAAACTCCCCAACCTGTTGATCGGAATGGTGGTTGGCAGTTTAGTCGCGCTGGCGCTCACTCCCTTAACCGATAGCATCAGGCTCGTGGGCGAAATTCCGGCCCGCCTGCCACCTTTCTCGTCGCCAGATTTCTCTTTTGGGACCATGAGGATGCTTGCTCCCGAGGCGTTCGCGGTCGCCCTTTTGGGATTGATTGAGGCAGTTTCGATCAGTCGCGCTGTCGCAACCAAGTCGGGCCAGCGCATCGACGCCAACCAGGAATTCATAGGCCAAGGCTTCTCGAACGTGGTCGGCAGTTTCTTCTCCAGCTACGCGGGTTCAGGCTCGTTCACGCGCTCTGGGATCAATTACGAGGCCGGAGCGCGAACACCGCTGTCGGCAATCTTTGCTGCGATTGCCCTGATAGGCATCGTAATACTGGTCGCGCCACTAACTGCCTACTTGCCGGTAGCCGCCATGGGTGGTGTGATCCTGCTGGTCGCCTACAACCTGATCGATTTCCACCACATCAGCAATACGTTGCGTGTCAGCAAATCAGAAACGTCGATTCTGCTTACCACCTTTTTCGCGACATTGTTTCTGGAGCTTGAGTTCGCCATTTATCTCGGTGTACTGCTCTCGCTAGTTTTCTTTCTTGCCAAGACATCGACCCCATACATTCCAGCCATGGCGATGGACAAGCCACCCAGTGATGCCGGCCGAAAGCTCATCAACGTCGAATATGCGCCAACACGCCAATGCCCACAATTGAAGATCATTCGTATCGACATGTCGGTTTACTTCGGCTCCATCAACCACATCCAAAACCGCATCGCTCGCATTGTGGATGGTGAGCAGATCTACCATATTCTGATCGTTAGCACCGGCATCAACTTCATAGACCTAGTGTCGGGCCAGAAACCGGGGTGTTTTTCAAAGCGACCTTGAATCCCGTGCGACGAATCCGATCCAGGCGCCTACCTACCGGCGCCATTCTCCAGCAGTTGCACGCATCCTCGCTTGATTCAGTCTCATTCCCATTTTTCGAGGATAGCCAACCCTGGGA
>JBATKF010000444.1:0-15799 GCA_049669185.1 Sedimenticolaceae bacterium
GGCTGCGCCTGGGCGGGCTGGCTGTCGCCGGCGCCCGTCGCATGGCCGATGCTCAGGCCTATCTGGCATTGCTCGAGGCGCACGAACATGCCGGCGGGATCGGTGACTTTGGCGAACTCGAGGCCGCATTGGGCAGGCTCTACGCCGCCCCCGACCACCAGGCCGATGGGCGCATCCAGCTGATGACCATGCACAAGGCCAAGGGCCTGGAATTCGACACCGTGATCCTGCCGGGTCTGGGACGCCGGGCGCGCGGCAACCCCAGCAGCCTCTTGTACTGGCTGGAGCGCACGTCGCACGACGGGACGACCCATCTGCTGATGGCGCCGATCCGCGCCGCCGAACAGGAGGCAGAGCCGATCTCGGATTATCTGCGCGAGCTCGACAGGGACAAGGATCAGCTGGAGACGGCGCGACTACTGTACGTCGCCGCGACCCGTGCGAAACGACGACTGCATCTGCTCGGCCACATCGGCGCAACGGCCAAAGGGCTGGCCCGCCGACCGGTCGCGGGCTGTCTGTTGGACAGGCTTTGGCCTGCGGTAGAGCCGCATTTCAACGGCTTGCAGCCGCCAGCGGCTGCGCCGGCAGATCCCGAGCCGCCCCGTCTGGCGCCGCTTCAGCGCCTGCCGGCCGACTGGCAGCCTGCCCAACACCCCGAGTTGGCATATCCGCCGACGTCCCCCTCGCTCGACAGCGAGCGGTCCAGCATCGAGTTCGTCTGGGCCGGCGATACCGCGCGCCACGTCGGCACGCTGGTGCATCGTCACCTCGAACGCATCGCTTACCAGGGCATCGATGACTGGTTGCCCGACCGGGTAGCGACGCTGTCAGATCCGGTGAGGCGCGGCCTCCAGCATCTCGGGGTGGAGAACGATCAGCTCGACCTGGCCACCGACAAGGCCCTGCGCGCATTGCGCCAGACGCTCGCCGACGAGACCGGGCGTTGGATTCTCCGCGCGCATCGGGACGCACGCTGCGAGTGGCCCTTGACGCTGCATGATGATGTCGCGCGTCACTATGTGATCGACCGCAGCTTTATCGATGACCAGGGTGTGCGCTGGATTATCGATTACAAGACAGGCGAGCATCTGGCAGGCGACCGCAAGGCCTTCCTGGACCAGGAGCAGGCACGCTACAGTGAACAGCTCGAGACCTACGGCCGCATCCTGCGCCTGCTGGAGGACCGACCGATCCGGCTGGCACTGTATTTTCCACTGTTCCCCGACTGGCGGGTGTGGGACTATCCGGCATGAGGTAAGCACCGCATGCCACACGTCATTGTCGATCCGGATTCCACCTCGCTGCAGGAGCGCTGCGCCCTAATCCAGACACCGCGCAAGACACGCAAGCGCTACCCCGAGGGCTGCGTCGAAATCGTGGCCTCGCAGGACGACGCGCGCAGCCGCGCGGATGTGGCCAGAAACCTGCACGCCGCAATCGTGTACGGCCCCTCAGTATCCTCCGAGAGTCAGCGCATCTACTACCTCGTGCGCTGGCTATAGCCCGAAGAAAGATCAGCCTAACCGGCTTTGCCGCATTGTCCTCAGCGGCTGCGTTCGCCCCAGCGCATTTGATTCCGATCTCAATTCTTCCTCTTCGGGCTCGGGCCGAGCCCGACCCTACCTGACTCGGACTTGAAAGCGATTTCCGATGTCCCCATCTGCTCGGCAGGGGCGCCGTCAGGGCCCATTGCAGCGGTGGTTATAACGACCACCGCGCCTTTGTTGCTTAGCTAAATGAGGACAAATCAATGACGACTCTCGATCTTTCCCCGCTGTTTCGCACCGCCATCGGTTTCGATCGCCTGGCCAGTGCACTGGAGACCGCCAACCGCGCCGATGCCGGCGGTTACCCCCCTTACGACATCGAGCTCACCGGCGAAGACCACTACCGAATCAGCATGGCAGTAGCGGGTTTCAGTAGCGACGAGATCGACATCGAGGCGCAAGAAAACCTGCTCAAGGTCAGCGGCAGCAAGGGGGCCGAGGTGGCCGACCGACAATTCCTGCATCGCGGGATCGCCAAGCGCAACTTCGAGCGCACTTATCAGCTGGCCGATTATGTGCGCGTCGATGGCGCGGAGCTAAAAGACGGCCTGCTGCATATCGACCTGGTGCGCGAGGTCCCGGAATCGATGAAGCCGCGGCGCATCGAGATCCGCGGCCGCGATGATGATCTGATCGCAGGTCCGGTCCAGAACGCCGATCAGGCGGCCTGAGTTAACCGGCAGGCAGTAGCCCCGGCGGCGCCAAGGCCGCCGGGGCATTTCCACGAGATCGATAGTTGCATGCACGCCACCCAGCGTCTCTCGCTCGCACTCTGTCTCGCATTGCTTACTGCGCTGCGATCGGCCGGCGCCGCCCTGCCGGCGGTCGTCGACGGTCAGCCGCTGCCCAGCCTCGCCCCGATGTTGGAGAAGGTCACCCCGGCGGTGGTGAATATCTCTACATTGACCCTGGTGCGCACCCAGGACCATCCACTGTTGCGCGACCCCTTCTTCCGCTGGTTCTTTGATCGGCCGCTGGGTAGCCGCGAGCGACACAGTCAGAGTCTGGGCTCGGGGGTAATCGTCGACGCCGAAAGGGGCCATGTGTTGACCAATCATCACGTCATCGAAAAGGCCGATGAGATCCGCGTGACACTGCGCGATGGGCGCGAGTTGAAGGCAGAGCTGCTCGGCAGCGATCCGGAGACCGATATCGCGGTATTGGAGATCCCCGCTCAAGGCCTCAAAGCAATCCCAGTGGCTGATTCAGATCGCCTGCGCGTCGGCGATTTCGTCGTCGCGATCGGTAACCCCTTCGGTCTCAATCAGACGGTGACCTCAGGGATCATCAGTGCGCTGGGTCGCAGCGGCCTGGGCATCGAGGGCTACGAGAACTTCATCCAGACGGACGCCTCGATCAACCCGGGGAACTCCGGGGGTCCGCTGGTGAATCTGCGCGGCGAACTTGTTGGCATCAACACGGCCATTCTCGCCCCCAGCGGCGGCAATGTCGGTATCGGCTTTGCGATACCAGCCAACATGGTCGCAGCGATCCGCAGGCAGATTGTCGAACATGGCGGCGTTTATCGCGGCAGCTTCGGGGTCACCCTACAGGACCTCACGCCGGACCTCGCGCGTGCACTAAAGCTCCCCGCTGGTCGCCAAGGTGCGGTAGTCAGCGACGTAAAATCCGGTTCAGCGGCGGCAAACGCCGGCCTGAAGGTTGGCGATCTCATCGTCGGAATCAATCAGCAAACGGTGCGCAACGCCACCGACTTACGGACCCGACTCGCGCTGCTACGTGTCGGCGAACAGTTGGGGCTGGAGATCATGCGCGACGGTCGCATTGAGCGCCTGAGCGCGCAGATGGCCGATCCCTTCGAAAACTTCGCCGCTGGCAGTTCTATCAACCGGCAGCTGAGCGGCGCGCTTTTCGGCGAGGTGATCGACGAATCCAGCCTTGGCGCCAATCCAGGTATCGAGGTCGGCAGAGTTACCGAGGACAGTAATGCCTGGCAGGCGGGGCTGCGCGACGGTGATGTCCTGTTCCAGGTTAACCGCGAGCGCGTGAAGAATCTCGAGCAACTTCGCGAGGCGGCCTCACAGAGCATTTTTCAGATCCGGCTGCGCCGCGGCAACCGTCTGGTGACATTGGTATCACGCTGATCGGATGGAGCGGGCCGACGAGGCCGCGCGCCATACGTTCAGAGGTTCTTGGTATTACCGTCTTCGGAACCGAGGAGTGTCGTAATGTGTTTGCCCCGCTTGATCAAATGATAACTGCCGTCCGCCTGTTCATAGAGAGTGAAGCACAAGGGCTTGATCTTGCCGGTCCACAGGATGCACAAGCGGTCCTGATCGTCGACGAACCAAACGCCCTCTTTGCGCGCACCGTCAGCGAGCATGATGCGCTTTACAACACCACCTTCACTAAACCAGTTGGCGCACAGCGACTGGTCCTTTTCCTTGCGGCACTCGATGGTCTTTTCGCTGACCAGATCGATGATGTCCTCACGCTCCAGCGCTACCGGCTCGTCGGCCGCCGCTACCACCACCGCGAACATCATCGACACTATTGCCACGCAAATTCCGATACCACGCATCCTTATTCCCCACATTGGATCCCAAGCAAAAAGGCTAAGCGAAAGTCGCACCGATTGCGAAACGCACCCGTAAAAGCCCGATCTACGCCCTAAGCCGCGGCGAAGCGGCCAGGGCATCGTGTCTAGCCCGCGCCGGGCAGAGACACGCGAAAGGTGCTGCCCTCGCCCGGTGTGCTGGTCACGCTGATTTCGCCGCCAAGCCCCTCGACAATCTTGCGGCAGAAGGAAAGGCCCAGGCCCATACCGGGATAGGCATCGCGCGGGTGCAATCGGCGGAAGGCCTCGAACACCGCGTCCAGCCTGTCCTGCGCGATGCCGATCCCATTGTCTTGCACCAGTACCGTGATCCTGTTGCCGGCGCGTTCCGCGTCCTTCTCGAGTGACACCCGGATCTCCGGCGGACGGTCAGGATCGCGGAACTTCAGCGCGTTGTCGATCAGGTTCCAAAACACCTGATGCAGTTGCTGGGGACTGCCCAATACCGCGCCTAGGTTTTCGACCGAGATCTTGGCCCGGGTGTCTGAGATGGTAGTCGCCAGATCGCGCTGCACATCCTCGAGGACTGCATCCAGCACTACCGTCGCCGCTACGGGCTGGCGTTCGACTTTGGCGTAGTGGACCAGCCCCTTGACCAATTCACTCATATCGCGCGCCTCCTCGGTGAGGCTCTTGAGCTGCGCGCGTTCGTGGCCGGTCAACGAATTGAAATGCCCTGAACCAAGGGACTCGCCCAGCGACGCGATGCGCTGCAACGGCGGCTGCAGGTCCTTGGACGCCAGCTGGCTGATCTCGTCGAGCTCCTGATTGCTGCGTTCGATTGCCATTGCCTGGGCGGCGATCTTGCGCTGCGCTTCCCGATAGGCACTCATGTCATGCAGGATGCCGACGAAGATGTGCTCCTCTCCCTCCACTGACTCCCCGAGGGTAAGCAACACCGGGAACAGGCTGCCGTCCTTGCGCCGCGCCATGACCTCGCGTCCCTTGCCGAGCACCTTGTGCTCACCGGTCGACAGAAGATCGTGCAGCGGGGCGCCGGGCGCGACGCTGTCGGGACCGGGCATCAGCATGCGCGCGTTGTTACCGACCAGCTCGCTGGGCTCGTAACCGAACAGGCGCATAACCGCGTGGTTTACGTGCAATATCTGGCCCTGCGCATCAATGGCAATCATCCCATCGACCATCGATTGCAGGATTGCCCGTTGACGATTGACACTGGATTGCAGGCTGCGCGTGAACAGCGAGCTGTTGCGCTGCTCGTGGCGCCGGATCAATAGCAGCAGCGTGGCGCTGATCAACAGCAGCGCAATCACCAGTGCCGCCACCTTGACATAGACTTGCGTCAGCGTGTCTTCGAGGGCGGCCGCGTCGGGCAGGACGATCAGGCGCCACTGGGTTCCATCGAGGTCGGCACTGAAATACCCCGCCACCAAGGCCTCGGGCTCCAGCCTAAAGTCGCCTTTCATGGCATCGCGCGAACCGACAGCGGAGATCTCGATCAGGGTCGGATCGTCGCGACTTACGATCACTATACGGTTGCCGGAGGCATGCTCGGCCGCGGCAAGCAGTTCGGCGATGCGCTCCGGCGACATACTGACGAAGAACAGGCCGGATTCGCCACCTTCCATTGTCCAGGGGCTGATCAGGTCGAAGTGATAGGCATCCGGAACGGGATGAATGGGTGGTGTCGCGACATCGTCAGAACCCTGGTCCACGGCCTGCGCAAAATCGCGCATCGCGGCCTGACAGACAGGACCTACCAGGCCATCGAAGTCTTCGAACAGCGGCTGACCATCGGCACCGGTCACGGTGAACGCGATGGCGCCCCGAAACATCCGTCGGACGCTCGTTTGCAGTGTATCGATCGCCGGCCAGTTGTCCGGGTATTCGAGGATGCTGCGTATCTCGGGCGCATTCTCGATCACAAACGCCTCCAGGCGCTCATGCTCGCGCGCCAGGAAGCCCCGGATTTCATGTGCGGTCGCCTGGCCGTGGGCGCGGGCATTGGCCGCGGCCGATTGCCGCAGGGTGCTCGCAACCTCCTGCCCGTAATAGAGGATCGCGGCACAAGCGAGCAGAACGAGCGCCGCGGGCCCCCAAAGCATCGAGCTGAGGAAGGGCCAGCGCGATTCGTCTAACGCGCCCGACGGCGAACTCATGAGCGCGCCAGGGCCTGCCTGCGACCGCGGGTGCGGACGCTTAGGGTCCGAATGTCCCTTACCAAAAACACCTCCTGAAATGGATGACCTGCACGCGGACGCATCGGCGGCCGGGTCGCTGCGCTGCACAGTGCCTGGAAACCGCCTTTCCAACCCAGAACAAGGACCAAGCCGAGGATTGTTGTCGGGTTCTGCGTCGGATGATCCACCGTTACCCGGTGCTTCATTCTAGCCTGAAAATCTCACCGATCGGATGCACAGACACGGTGCATACCGGCGGCTGATATCACCTGTTATCAAGATCCCCGGTGTGCCGACCTTTGCGGAAAGGGCGCGGCGGGACCCAGATCCAACTCGCCGCGACCAAGGCCCCGAATGCACTGTAGGCGATCAGAAACACCCAGGCCGGTGCCTGGAAGTAAAGAAGTCGCTCCAGCCAATGCGCAATAAAGGAACCCGCATAAACGGCGTCACCAGCCTGCGCGCGTAAACGGACCTCCCAGATCGTCAGCGGGCACAACACACCCAGCCAGGCCTGCGCAACTACGATGCCGATGGCTGCGGCATGGACCAGCCTGAACCACGGATTCCGCACCCAGCGCCAGCCCCGCCGCCGGCCAAGCAGCACCAGCAGCAGGCCGAACACGACGAAGCAGACGAACAACACATGCAGCGCTAAGAGCGCATCCGCGCCCAACAGCAGCAGGGTGGATCGGTCCATCGCTCAGGCCCGGCGATAGGTCCGGCGATCGGCTTCGACCCGCCCCGGCGAACCTGATGGTTTTCGACGATCTGCAATCTGCGCGTCTGACGCCGACTGTGCGTCGATTCCCAGATACACGGGGAGCGTCAGTCGAAAGGGTGACGCAACACAATCGTCTCCTCGCGATCCGGTCCCGTCGAGATGATATCGATCGGGGTTTCGCACAGCGCTTCGATTCGGTTCAGGTAGTTGCGCGCTGCCTCGGGCAGTTCTTCACGCGATTTGACGCCGACGGTAGAGGCTTTCCAGCCGGGCACCTCGATGTACAGCGGTTCACACTGCGCAAAGCGATCGGCACCGACCGGTGGGATATCGATCTCCTGCCCGTTGAGCCGATACGCGACACAGATCTTTACCGTGTCGAGACCGTCCAGCACATCGAGCTTGGTGATGCACATCCCGGTCACGCTGTTGATCTGCAGCGAGCGTCGCAGGGCGACCGTATCGAGCCAGCCACAGCGGCGCTTGCGTCCGGTGGTGGCGCCGAATTCATGGCCTTTCTCGCCGAGGTGGTCACCGACAGCATCGAATAATTCGGTCGGGAATGGGCCAGCACCAACGCGTGTCGTATAGGCCTTGACGACACCCAGCACATAATCGATGTCGCGCGGACCGACACCGCTGCCAGATGCGGCACCACCCGCGGTAGTGTTCGACGACGTCACATAGGGATAAGTCCCGTGGTCGATATCGAGCAGCGCGCCCTGTGCGCCCTCGTAAATCACGTTGCCACCCTGGCGGCGAAGGGTATGCAACGTGCCCGTGACATCCTCGATCAGCGGCTTTATTTGCTCGACCTGCAGCAGCGCCTGATCCAGCACCTGCTGGTAGTCAACGGTATCGAATGCGAAATAGTGCGCCAGCACAAAATTGTGATAGTCCATCACTTCACGCAGGCGTTCCTGGAAGACATCGGCGTCGAGCATCTCCCCGAGGCGGATGCCGCGACGCGATACCTTGTCTTCGTAGCAGGGACCGATGCCGCGACCGGTGGTGCCGATCGCCTTCGTGCCGCGCGCCGCCTCGCGCGCCTGGTCCAGCGCGATATGGTAAGGGAGAATCACCGGACAGGATTCGCTGATACCCATGCGGCCGCGCGCGTCGACACCGCCCGCATCGAGCATCTCCATTTCCTCCAGCAGCGCAGTCGGCGACAGCACTACGCCGTTACCGATAAGACAGCGTACCTTGTCGCGCAGGATCCCTGATGGGATCAGATGCAGGACCGTCTTGCGCCCCTGGATCACCAGCGTATGGCCGGCATTATGCCCACCTTGAAAACGCACGACGGCATCGGCCTTGTCGGTCAGCAGATCAACGATCTTGCCCTTGCCCTCATCGCCCCATTGGGTCCCAATGACAACTACGTTCTTGCCCATCGGATCATCTCTTTTTCGTGGATTGCTCAAGCGGGACGATTACCCAATCGTCACCCTGCTGCTGTAAACGATGGGCGCAGCCCATCTGCGACGCGTCGCCGATCTGACCCGGCAACTCTCCGATAACCACTCTTCCGGCGGCGCGTAGCTCATCGATCCTGGCCTGCAGCCCTGGCGCCCTGTCATACGGCGCCAGGACGGCATCCGCGAGCGGCACTGCTGAATGACTGCCGAGACGCATCAGGGTCTTTAGATCCGCGCTGAAACCGGTTGCGGGGCGCGCCCGTCCAAAGACCTCTCCGATTTCGTCGTAACGACCTCCGCGCGCGACCTCCTGCCCCTCGCCTGGAACGAAGGCCGCGAACACGACGCCGGTCTGGTAGTGATAGGCGCGCAGTTCCGCCAGGTCAAAATGCACGGGTAGATCGGGCAGACACTGCCGCAGGCTTGCAGCTACCGCATCGACATAATCGATCGCTGTCAGCACCGCAGACGGGGCGCCCGCCAGCACTTTCCTAGCGAGCGGCAACACCTCTTCGCCACCATTCAACTCGGCCAGTGCAAGCAGCATACGTCGCATGTCCTTTGCAAGACCGAATCCGTCGACGAGTTCTGCTATCTCGGCGCTGGCCTTGCGCTGCAGGGCCTCGAATAACGCCGCCTCCTGCCGCTCGTCGAGTCCTGCCGCCTCGGCCAGGCTGCGAAAGATGCCGACGTGACCGAGATCGAGATAGATGTCGCGTAGACCGGCGATCCGCAGCGTCGCCATGGTCAGGCAGACGATCTCGACATCGCTCGCCACGCCGGCGTGGCCATACAGTTCGGCACCGATCTGCAACGGGCTGCGGGAACCCGAGAAACCGTCGCTGCGGGTGCGCAGGACGCTGCCGATGTAGCACAGGCGGGTCGGCGCCTCATGACGCAGTCGGTGCGCATCGATGCGCGCCGCCTGAGGTGTGATATCGGCACGCACGCCAAGCATTCGCCCGCTCGACTGATCGGTGAGCTTGAAGGTCTGCAATTCGAGGTCGCGTCCGGTGCCGGTCAACAGCGAGTCGAGGAACTCGATGAAAGGCGTCACGACCATCTGGTAACCCCAGGTCGCATACGTATCGAGCAGCTCGCGGCGCAGGCCCTCGAGCGCTCGCGCTTGGGCCGGCAGCAGTTCGTCGATGCCTTCAGGCAGAAGCCAGGTCTTAACCTGCATATCTCACCGTTTTTCGTAACGAGGACGCCAAGACGCCGCCATGGCGGGGTGCACGGAGCGGAAGGCGATCAAGCGGTAGTCGACGCTACGTCGAATCGCCTGTAGCGAGTACCCCCCGTCATGGCGAGGGCATCGGGGGCCGCAGCAGGAAATCGGTGAAATATGCAGGTTAGTCGGATTCACTTGATCAGCGCACCAGGTACAGCAGCAGGAGGCCGGCGATCATCGAAAACAGGCCGCCATTGCGCAGCGCCTTTTCATCCATCTCGCCGACCATGCGAAGCATGTCCCGAAAACCGCGCGGACTGGCGAAGGGCAGGATGCCCTCGATCACCAGCAGCAAGGCCAGCGCGGTCAACAGCTCTTGCCACATCGCCTCATCCACAAAAAAGCCGGGTGAGACCCGGCTTTGCTCGGTTCGGTTGTCGCCGGCGACCCTATCATCGCCATCGGACAAGCCAGAATTTTCCCAGATCGGTGGGGGCTTGTCTATGAATCCGCGAGCAGACCGACGAAGGCTGCTGCGCCAATCTCTCGATCAGGGCTCGCGCTGCTTGGCACCGAAATACTGGAAAAACTCCGAATCCGGGTCCAACACCATCATGCTGCCGCCATCGGCGAACACGTCTCGGTAGGCCGTGAGGCTGCGCCAGAAGCCGTAGAAGTCTGCATTTTGCTGAAATGCATTGGCATAGACCTCGGCGGCCTTGGCATCGCCCTCACCGCGCAGTTTTTCCGCATCACGGTAGGCATCGGCGACGATCTCAACGCGCTGCCGGTCGGCATCGGCCTGAATCTTCTCGGCCTCTTCCGCACCCTGCGCGCGCAGCTCGGCGGCTACACGATGCCGCTCGGTCCGCATCCGCTCGTAGATGTTCTCGCTGATATTGTCCGTGAAGTCGATCTGTTTCACGCGTACATCGACGATCTCGACCCCGAGGTCCGCGGCGTTCTCGTTAGCGTTGCGCGCCAGCGTGGCCATGATCTCGGCGCGTTCACCGGAGACCACCTCCTGCACTGTACGCTTGCCGAACTCGTCACGCAGCGCGGCGTTGATCCGCGCAGAAAGCAGACGCGATGCGGTGTCCTGGCTGCCCCGCGTGGAGCGGTAGAATTGCGCTACGTCGGAGATCCGCCACTTGGCGTAGGAGTTGACGACCACGAACTTTTTCTCGATCGTCAGAAACTGTTCTGGGGGCGCGTCGAGAGTCTGGATGCGCTTGTCGAACTTGACGACGTCTTGGATCACCGGCATCTTGAAATGCAGGCCCGGCTTGAAGTCCGCATCGACGATTTCACCGAGGCGCAACAGCAGGGCCAGCTGCTGCTCTTGCACAACGAACAGTGAGGAGGCACCGACGACGGCCAGTACGCCAGCCATAAGGAGTGCCAGCATTCCTTTACCAAGATTCATCAACGTTCCCTCCGAGTGCGGTCAAAGCGGCTTCCAGTATTTAAACCCCCCATCGAGCGCTGGGTTTCGTTCGGCGGCAGCGCGATACGCGGCGAGTCCGGCGCCTTGAATTCATCACGCGGCGTGGCAGGCTGAATCATCCGATCCAGCGGCAGATAGGTCAGGTTGCTGCCCTCCTTGACGTCGAGCACCACCTTTCCCGTGTTGCGCAACACATCCTGCATGGTCTCCAGATACAGGCGTTCCCGAGTAACCTGCGGCGCCTTCTCGTACTCGCGCAACAGTGCCAGGAAACGCTCGGACTCACCCTCTGCCTCCGCAATCACCCTGGCCCTATAGCCCTTCGCGTCTTCGATCAGTCGCGCGGCCTCACCGCGCGCACGCGGTACCACGTCGTTGGCGTAAGACTGCGCCTGGTTTTGCAGGCGCTCCCGATCCTCGCGGGCGCGAATGGCGTCGGCGAACGCCTCGGAAATGGCCTCTGGCACGTCGGCGCGCTGGATGTTGACGTTGGTCACGACCAGGCCCGTTCGGTACAGGTCGAGTAGCTGTTGTGTGTCCTGTTGGACCGACGCCGCGATCACGCTGCGGTTTTCGGTAATGATATCGTCAAGCCGACTCTTGCCGATCACCTCACGCAGGCTAGACTCCATGGCGCCGTGGATCGTGCCACCCGGGTCTGCGACCTGGAACAGGAAATCCGCGGCATCCTGAATGCGGAACTGCACCTCGAGCGTGATGTCGGCGATATTCTCGTCCTGGGTCAGCATCTGTGCGCGGTGCTGAAACTTGTTCACCTGGTCGACGTTGACTACGTCGACGGTATCGATAAATGGAAGCTTGAGGTGCGGCCCGGGCGCGGTCACCACGTGAAAGGCGCCGAAGCGCTTGACCACGCCTCGTTCGGCCGGTTGGATGATATAGAAAGCCTCTAGCGCAAGTATGCCGATAAGCACCAGGCCGATGATGATACCGATGCCCTTCTTGTTGGCACTGCCCCCGGAGGCGCCGCCACCCTCACCGTTACCACCGCGCCGGCCTTTGCCGCCGAACAGGCCACCCATCTTTTCCTGAAGTTTGCGAACGACTTCGTCGAGGTCTGGGGGCCCTTGGTCACCGCCCTTGTTGTTCCAAGGATCGCGGTTTCCACCACCCGGTTCATTCCAGGCCATGCATTACTCCCGTGCGCTGGTTATGGTGCGTGCCGAAGGCACAAGCTGGCGGCGATTCTATCAACTGAGCCGCAAATGGACATCATCCGGCTTTCATTGCGCTTTCTGCAGGCTCCTGCCAATCAATCGCCAGAGTCGGTTCGTGTTTCTTCAAACGCTCATAGTCTCGACGCCGCAACATGACGTCCAGTTCCCATCCCCCTTGCTTGGCGTGGTTTTCGCGCACCACCGCGCCCTGCTCGAACAGCAGCGCCCGCAGGCGGCCATCAGCGGGACCGAGCCGTACCAACCCTCGCACCATATCACTGCTGAATGTCTGCGCCAGTCCGTCCAGCAGTCCACCCATACCGGCCCCACTGACCGCTGACAACCAGATTCGTGTCGGCTTGCCGTGCTCATCGAACTCTGTCCGCGGCGACGTATCCGGCATCTGATCGATTTTGTTAAACACCTCGATACGCGGCACCTCATCGGCGCCGATCTGCGCCAACACCTGCTCGACGTCGGCGATCTGGGCGCTGCGCTGCGGGCTTTGCCCATCGATCACGTGCAGCAGCAAATCGGCCTCGACCGTCTCTTGCAGCGTGGACCTGAACGCCGCAACCAGTTCGTGCGGAAGACGCGAGACGAAGCCGACGGTGTCGGCCAGGATCAGCGACGTGCCATCAGCCAACACCAAGCGGCGCAATGTGGGGTCCAGCGTGGCGAACAACTGGTCCTGGGCATACACGCCGGCCTCGGTCAGACGATTGAACAAGGTCGATTTACCGGCGTTCGTGTAGCCGACCAGCGACACCGTAGGGACCTCGCGGCGGCGGCGGGCCCGTCGCCCCTGCTCGCGTTGTCTATCTACCCGGGCCAGGCGGCGCCCGATCTGGTCGATACGCTGGTTCAGCAGACGTCGGTCGGTCTCCAACTGGGTCTCACCGGGTCCGCGCAGACCAATCCCACCCTTCTGGCGTTCCAAGTGGGTCCAGCCGCGAACCAAGCGGGTCGAGAGGTGCCGCAGCTGCGCCAGCTCGACCTGCAACTTGCCTTCGTGGGAACGCGCCCGCTGCGCAAAGATATCCAGGATCAGCCCGGTACGGTCGACAACGCGACACTCGAACAGCTGTTCGAGGTTGCGTTCCTGGCTGGGCGACAGCAGGTTGTCGAAAATCACCAGGTCTGCGCACAGGGCATGGACCTGCTCACGCACCTCTTCCGCTTTGCCGCTACCGACATACAGCCGCGGGTCGGGCACCTGCCGCTGGCCGCTGATCAGGGCGACCGGCTCGGCACCCGCCGAGCGGGCCAGCTCGCTGAATTCTTGCAGTTCCTGCGGGTCTGGCTGGCCTTGCAGCCCGACATGCACCAGGATGGCGCGCTCACCGGTTTGCGGGCGTTCGAACATCTAGGGCGCACAAATGAATGACCCCACGCACTCGTCGTGGGGTCTTCGCTTCGCCGGGGGGAAATGGCCGTCGATCAAGCGTTACCGGGTTCCGCTTCACCCTCGCCTTCCGAGTGCGCATGCTGGATGCGGACATTCCGTGCCGGAACGACCGTGGAAATGGCATGCTTGTATACCATCTGGCTGACGCTGTTTTTCAGCAGGACAACGAACTGGTCGAAAGATTCGATGGTTCCCTGGAGCTTGATTCCGTTCACCAGGAAGATCGAGACCGGCACGCGTTCTTTGCGCAACGCATTCAGGAACGGGTCCTGCAGGCTTTGTCCCTTTGACATCGGGGGCTCCCTAATTTTAGTCGTTTCGTTAGTTTCTTCTGTGCGCTACAGGTGTTTTCAAGGCCCGGCGCAGGTATTCCGGTGAAGTCGGCGGGCGTCCCTGACCCAACTGGATGCCGCGTTCACAACGCTCGAAACTATAGCACAGCAGCTTACTTCGGTAAGCGAATTCTGTATGTTTAGCGAGGCTTTAGACGCACTTCACAAGATCGCGCCTAAACCACTTAGCTATGAGTTCCCTGCAAGCCCTGGCGCACTATTCGCAGCGCCTGTCGCGTGATATCGGCAGTCTCGTCCAGCCAGTGACAGCCGGACTCCTTACGCAACCACGTCATCTGCCGCTTGGCCAATTGCCGCGTTGCGGCCTGCCCGCGCGCAATCATTTCGACGCGACTCACTCCCCCATCCAGCCAGGCCCACATCTGACGATAGCCGACCGAGCGCATCGACGGCATCTCGGGGTTCAGGTCGCCGCGTGCCATCAGCCGTCGGACTTCCGCGTCGAAACCCATTGCCAGCATCGCCAGGAAACGTTGATTGATGCGCGCGTGCAAGAGGTCGCGCGACGGGGGGGCGCGCACCAGCTTGATCGCCCGAAACGGCATCGCCCGACCGCCGCCGACTTGGAGTTCGCTCAGCGGTCGACCGCTGACCTCCCAGACCTCCAGTGCTCGCAGGGTGCGCTGTGGGTCGTTCGGGTGAATGCGCTTTGCCGCCAGCGGGTCGACCTGCGCCAGGCGTTCATGCAGCGCCGGGAGCCCCTCGATCCCCAACGCCGCCTGCAGACGGGCGCGGACGGCGGCATCGGCCTGCGGCAAGCTCGACAAACCGGATTGCAGCGCACGGAAGTACAGCATAGTCCCACCGACCAGCAGTGGAACGCGCCCCGTGGCGGTGATCGCGCGCATCTCGCGCAGCGCATCCTCGCAGAACTGCGCTGCAGAGTAACTCTCCGCCGGATCGCAGATGTCAATCAGCCGATGTGGTGCACACGCCAGTTCTTCCGCGCTCGGTTTGGCCGTCCCGATGTCCATGCCGCGGTAGATCATCGCCGAGTCGACACTGATGAGCTCGACCGGCAGATATTCGCGCAGCGCAATCGCGAGATCGGTCTTGCCCGAGGCGGTCGGGCCCATCAGCAATATTGCAGGTGGCAGCTGCGCCATCAGACCCTCTTTAACCAGAAAATCTTGAGCGGCTGCATCTGCGCCGGTTACCGCCCCCGCAGAAACAGTCTGTCCAGGGTCTGCATATCGAGCTGGATCCAGGTCGGTCGCCCATGATTGCACTGCCCGCTGCGCTCGGTGCGCTCGATATCGCGCAGCAGGGCATTCATCTCTTCCATGCCAAGCCGCCGATTCGCACGCACGGCGCCGTGACAGGCCATGGTCGCCAAGACCGCATTGATCTGCTCTAGGATGCGCTGACTGCTGCCGTGCACTGCGAGATCGGCGAGGACGTCACGCAGTAGTCGCTCGGCATCCGCATGGCGCAGCAACGCCGGCAGGGCCCTGACTGCCAGGCTTTGCTCGCCCAGACGGTCCACCTGCATACCGAGCGCGGCGAACACCTCGGGCTGCTGTTCGACCAATTCCGCCTCGCGCCGACTGACCGTCACGCCAACTGGCACCAACAGTGGCTGACTCTTGATCCCCTCGCCGTCCCGCGCCCGCTTGAACGCCTCATAGGTGATGCGCTCGTGCGCGGCGTGCATATCGACCAAGACCAGGCCCTCGGCATTCTGCGAGAGCACATAGACCCCGTGCAGCTGGGCAATCGCGAACCCCAGCGGATACTGATCACCCGCTGCCGCGTTCGGCGCGCTGTCCACGGCCGCCCGTGTCGTATCGGGCATAGGCGACTGCCACTCGCGGGCGGCAGCGTAGGC
>JBATKF010000445.1:0-7676 GCA_049669185.1 Sedimenticolaceae bacterium
CTGCTAAGAAGAAGGCAGCACCGAAGAGAAAAGTCGCTGCTAAGAAGAAGGCAGCACCGAAGAGAAAAGTCGCTGCTAAGAAGAAGGCAGCACCGAAGAGAAAAGTCGCTGCGAAGAAGAAGGCAGCACCGAAGAGAAAAGTCGCTGCTAAGAAGAAGGCAGCACCGAAGAGAAAAGTCGCTGCTAAAAAGAAGGCAGCACCGAAGAGAAAAGTCGCTGCTAAAAAGAAGGCAGCACCGAAGAGAAAGGTGGCAGCGAGGCCCCGCAAGGTCACGCCGCGCAAGAAACGCTGATTCGGCAGTAGCTGAGATCACTAGCCCGGCCGGGTGGCCGGGCTTTTTGCGTGTTTTGGCGCACAGGCCGGTGGCAGCCGGCCGATGTGGCGTCACAACTCGCCCGCTTATCTCACCAACTTTCTGCTGCGGACGCCGTTTTGCTCGTTGTGACGAGGCGTACTCGTTACGGCCGCTTTTTCACCTAGTGTCGGCTACGCCGGCACCGTCTTTCACTGCGTGCACCCCATCGCAGCGGCATCTCGCCGCCCTCGCAACGAAACCCGGTGAGATAAACGCGCTAGCCGCCTTTGGCGAAAATGCGGTAGGCGGGATTTTCGGTCTCTTCGCTATAGCGGTAGCCGCTGCTGTGCATATAGCTGCGAAACTCACGCACCGCCTTGCGATCAAGCTGCATGCCGACCAGGACACGTCCGTAGGCGGCACCGTGGTTGCGGTAATGGAACAGGCTGATGTTCCAGCCACCTGAAAGACCCTTCAGAAAGTCCAGCAAGGCCCCGGGGCGCTCCGGAAACTCGAAACGAAACAGCTTTTCGTCGCGCGCCTGTGGTGCACGGCCGCCGACCATATAGCGGATGTGCAGCTTGGCCGTTTCGTTATCGGTCAGATCGACCACCTTGAAACCTTTGCCGACCAGGTGTTCCTCGATCGCCGCCCGCTCGGTGTTTCCATTACGCAGTTCGACACCACAGAACACCTGGGCATCCTGCTGATCGGAAAAGCGATAGTTGAACTCGGTGATGCTGCGCCGCCCCAGCGCACGACAGAACGCCAGGAAGCTGCCCGGCTTTTCCGGGATCTGCACCGCAAATAGCGCCTCGCGCTGTTCGCCGACCTCGGCGCGCTCGGCGATATGGCGCAGGCGATCGAAGTTGACGTTGGCACCGCTCAGTATGCCGACCAGGGTCTGGCCTTTCGCGTCTTCGCGCGCCACATACTTCTTGATGCCCGCAATCGCCAGCGCCCCGGCCGGCTCAGCGACACTGCGGGTGTCATCAAAGACGTCCTTGATTGCCGCGCAGATCTCGTCCGTGTTGACCAGGATCACCTCGTCCACGGTCCTGCGCGCGACCTTGAAGGTCTCCTTGCCGATCTGCTTGACCGCCACACCGTCGGCAAACAGGCCGACCTGCGGGAGTATCACGCGTCGTCCGGCCGCCAGCGCACGCTCGAGCGTCGGTGAATCTTCCGGCTCCACGCCGATCACTCTGGTCTCTGGACGGATGTGCTTGATGTAGGCGGCGACTCCGGCGACCAGACCACCGCCCCCGACCGGAACGAAGACCGCATCGATCGGGTCGGCATGCTGTCGCAGGATCTCCATGCCGATGGTGCCCTGCCCCGCGATCACATCGGGATCGTCAAAGGGGTGGATAAAAGTCAGCCCCTTGTCGTTTGCCAGCTGCGTCGCATAGGCACAGGCGTCGTCATAGGAATCTCCGTGAAGCACCGCCTTGCCGCCGAGTCGGCGCACGGTCTCCACCTTGATCCCCGGCGTGGTCACCGGCATGACGATCGTGGTGGCAACGCCGAGCCGCTGACCGGCCAGCGCCACCCCCTGCGCGTGGTTGCCTGCGGACGCAGCCACGACACCCGCGGACCGCTGCGTCTTGGGGAGATGAAATATCTTGTTGTAGGCACCGCGCAGCTTGAACGAAAAGATCTGTTGTTCATCTTCTCGCTTGAGCAATACATCGTTTCCGGTGCGCGCCGACAGGCGCACCGCGCGCTGTAAAGACGATTCGATCGCGACGTCGTAAACGCGCGCGCGCAGGATCTGTTCTACGTAATTCATGCCCATGCTTCAGCGTCGAGTGAATGATTCTGTGCGCGCAATGTTCAAGACGGAAATTCTGAGGCCTATGACCTTCACCCGGCCAGGTAGGCTGCGATAAGCACAACGCATCGCACGGTCGCGGACTGGGGGCGCTCCTTTTCTTCGAATATGCCCAGGCCAACGCCAGCCTCCGTCTGCTTCGCATTGCGAATAGCGCGTCGGGGACCCAAGTGTACGGCAGCGAGCAGATTCGTGCTGGCATGCCGACGGGCGTGTGTCCCGGTCGGTGCAAGGTATCGAGCACAACACAATCATACCCGCTGCGGCGAATGAAACAGTGGTGGCGGGTATTCGTTGGGTGATAACGTCTGCCACCGGAAGGCGCCGATCGGACTGGGTCGGCACCAGGGAGCGTAGATATGAACGCAGGCGAATTGAAACGACAGGCGGCCGAGGCGGCCATCGAATTGCTTCCCGACGGCGGCATCATCGGGGTGGGCACCGGCTCGACCGTAAACCACTTCATCGACGCCTTCGCCAAGGTCAAGGGGCGTTTCGACGGTGCTGTCTCCAGCTCAGAGGCCTCGACCGAACGCATGCAGACACTCGGCATCCAGGTACTGGATCTGAATGCCACCGGCGGGCTCGAGGTCTACGTCGACGGCGCCGACGAGGCCAATCGGCAGCTGCACTTGATCAAGGGAGGCGGCGGCGCGCTGACGCGCGAGAAGATCGTCGCGGCGGCGAGCGAACAATTCATCTGTATCGCCGACGAGACCAAATTGGTCGATGTGCTCGGCCGGTTTCCGCTGCCGGTCGAGGTCATCCCGATGGCGCGCAGCTATGTCGCACGCGAGCTGGTCGCGCTCGGCGGCAGCCCGGTGTGGCGCGAAGGCTTTGTCACCGACAACGGCAACCTGATCCTGGATGTCCATGGCCTGGAGATCCTGGAACCGATGAGGCTCGAGACCGCGATCAATCAGATCGCCGGCGTGGTCACGGTCGGCATCTTCGCCCACCGTCCGGCGGATGTGCTGATACTCGGGACGGCGGACGGGCCACGGGTGATGAGGCCCTAGCCTGCTTATCTCACCGATCAGAAGTTGTGGATCATACCCAAGGAGAAGATGCTGTCGGTCTCCTCACCGCCGACACTCTTATCGGTTTTCGCGGACGAATAGGCCGCGTAGACCTTGGTTCGCTTGCTGAACGCGTGGTCGCCGCCGAGACCCCAGCCCCAGGAGCTGCGCTCGTTGCCGACGGTCTCGGAATTGTAGTTGGAGTAGGAGTAGAGGGCGTTGATGGTGCTGTTGCCGAATCTCGCCTGACCGGTTATCGCAAAGGCGTTGTACTCGCCGCCAGCATCGAACTGGTAGTTGTCGGTGTACTCGAAGGCGCCACCGAGCTTGAACTGATCCGCGAAGGTATAGCTCGCATTGGCCTGGGCCACGTTCTGGCGGATTGCCGGGGTGGTGGCCGTTGTCTTCGCTAAGTTCGCGGCGTCACTGTCATAGCTGGAATAACCCAGGCTGGCCTCCAGACCGCCGCCTTGATACATACCGCCCACGGACCAGTGGTCGGCGATGCCGGTGCGGCCGTCCTGCGCGCCGTCTTTGTCTTCACCCGGGATGGTCGTGCCGAGAAAGCTGAAACCGCTGAGGTCAGGCGACTTGTAGACCATGGCGTCGCTGGCGCGGTATTCACTGATGACACCCGCCGGGGCGAGGGGGTTGGGCGACCTGTCGGTCAGGCTGTTGTTGGTGTTCAGATCGAGGGCCGAGTCGCTGAGGTTCTCGACACCGGCGTCACTGAAGGCCGGCTTGGCCGGGGTGTCGGTCTGCCCCACACCGACCGAGCCGGGGAGATCCCCATCGAGGGTCGCGTCCGCATAGGCGCCAGATGCCGCGGAGGCAGTGGCGATCACAATGGCGATGATCCTGGTGTTCACGGAGGACCCTGGTATCTAAACTCGGATTGACGCACAGCTGACTTTTAATAATATAACCGTTCTTCGCGCTCAAAGCTGTGACGGATGTCCACGCAATCTGGATGCCCGGCGGCTCAGCGGCGTCGCCGAGCGGGCGAGGGTATAAAAAAACGGGGCCTTGCGGCCCCGTTCGTCATCACAGGATGCTGATCGCCGATCAGAAGTTGTGGATCATACCCAGCGAGAAGATATCGTTGTCGTCATCGCTACCCTGATCCGGTTCGACGGTCGCAGACGCATAGGCCGCGTAGACCTTGGTGCGCTTGCTGAAGTTGTGCTCTAAGCCGACACCCCAGCCGTCCTTCTCGGCCCCGCGGGTGTCGTCTTTCGAGTTGTAGTTACTGTCGACATAGGCGAGGTTGATGGCATTGTTGCCGAACTTGTACTGGCCGGTCACCGCCCAAGCATTGTAATCGGATTTATCGTCCCAGACATAGTTGTCGGTGTATTCATAGCTACCACCGATCTTGAAACCACCGAAAGTGTAACTAGCACTGGCCTGTGCGACCTTCTGGTCGACGTCGCCGTCGCCCGAGGGGGAGTTGTTCGGGTCGCCACTGTTGTAATTCGCGTAGCCCAGGCTGGCCCTCAGACCGCCGCCCTTATAGATCGCACCGAACGAGTAGTGGTCGGCGATCCCGTCACGCTTGTCTTCGACGTCTTTGTCGTCTTCGCCCGGGATGGCCGCGGCGAGGAAGGTGAAACCCGCGAAGTTCGGCGAAACATAGACGATGGTGTCGTTGGCGCGGTATTCGCTGATGACACCGAGCGGGGAGTTCGCCGACTGGCCGTTTAAGGCGTTTTTGCGGTTCAGGTTGTTGCCGCTGTTGAGATCGATTGCGGAGTCGCCGAGGTTTTCGACGCCGGCGCCGTAGAAGGCCACCTTGGCCGGGGTGTCGTGACGACCGATGAAGCCAGTACCCCAGTCGCCGGAGAAGCCGACAAAGGTGTTACGCGAGGCGCCGCCGAGACCACTGCTCGGGTTGCCCTGACCGTCGCCACCGCCGTCGATATTGACGGACAGCTCGAGCTGATAGATCGCCTTCAGGCCGTCGCCCAGGTCTTCCGAGCCCTTGATGCCGACGCGCGAGGAGCGGCTGTTGACCTCCCAGTTGTCCTCGCGCTCGGAATCCGAGTCGATCATATCGACGGAGCCGTGGAACTTGCCGTAGAGGGTCGCGTCGGCGTATGCGCCGGATGCCGCGAAGGCAGTCGCGATCGCGACGGCGATGACTTTTTTGTTCATTGAGAACTCCCGTATTTCGAGTTGGTTTAAAAGAAAAGCTGTGCGTGAATTATGTTAGTTGCTCGCGTGCGACAGCGCAAGGGATTTTTGTAAAAACTACACAGATATCGGGCGAGTTGCAAAAAAAATACAAAGGCCGTAGCCGCAAGTGACTGAATTTCAAAATTATTGGTCAAAAGCAGCTACTTGCGATGACTTGCTAATGTCTTTTGAAATTTTATCGAGCGGCTCGTTTTGGACAGGGATCGGGGGCCGGACGGCGGGTGAGCAGACGGCGGGGCAGACGCCGTTGCCGCTGTTGCGTAATTGCCGCTCTCACTCGAGTATGGCCGAGCAGGGGTTGGCTGGGGCGGTAGGGATCGAACCTACAACCTACGGAGTCAGAGTCCGTCGCTCTGCCAATTGAGCTACGCCCCAATGAGGGCCCGGTGAGGGAAAAGACTCTTCACCGGTCGCCGGCGTGTCAGCGCTTGGAGTACTGCGGACGCTTGCGGGCCTTGTGCAGACCGACCTTTTTACGCTCGACCGCGCGGGCGTCGCGGGTGAGGAACCCGGCGCGGCGCAACGCAGAGCGCATGCCGTCGTCGTATTCCACCAGCGCCCGCGCAATGCCGTGGCGAATGGCACCGGCCTGGCCGGTGGTCCCGCCGCCGGTGACGGTGACGTTGATGTCGACCTTATTCGCCATGTCGGTCAGCACCAGGGGTTGGCGCACGACCATTCGCGCGGTCTCGCGACCGAAAAACTTGTCCAACGGACGGCCGTTGACGGTAATAGCGCCGTTGCCGCTGTTCAGAAACACGCGTGCGGCAGAGGTCTTGCGACGGCCGGTGCCGTAATTCAACTGTTGTGCCATGGTGCGTTGCGTCCTCAGAGTTCCAGCGGCTTGGGCTGTTGGGCCTGGTGGGTATGCTCGGGGCCGGCGAAGATGCGAAGTTTCTTCATCATCGATCGACCCAGGGGATTGCGCGGCAGCATGCCGCGCACCGCAGTCTCGATCACACGCTCCGGGGCCTTTTGCAGCTGCTTCTCGAGGCTGATCGATTTCAGGTTGCCTATGTAGCCGGTGTGGTGGTGATACAGCTTGTCTTTGAGCTTGTTGCCGGTGACGGCCACTTTCTCGGCGTTGACGACCACAATGTAGTCGCCGGTGTCGACGTGCGGGGTGAAGATCGGCTTGTGTTTGCCCCTAAGGCGGCGTGCGATCTCCGAGGCCAAGCGGCCGAGGGTCTTGCCATCGGCGTCGACCAGTAACCATTCCCGGCGGACCTCTGCGGGCTTTGCGCTGACCGTGGTACTCATTAAGACAGGCTCCAAACCAGGGCGTTGTGCGTGGTTTACGAAAGGGCGCGAATGTTACCCGGAAGGCAGCGAATGCGCAAGCCGCCCGGCAGACTGCGCAAGGGCGTGGGATACGGGCGCCAGGGCGATGCGCATTCGGCGGCCCGCGGGCAAAAAAAAGCGCGACGGGGATGTCGCGCTCAATATAACCACCAAAGGAGGATGGAGGAGAGCTGATTCAAGCGAATCAGCATGTGTAAATATTCTTACATTGTTCTGGATAAGTCAACCCCGAACTACCAAAGCGGGTCGCAGGGACGGGTTTGGCTCAGCGCGGGTCGAGCTGCAGACGCTCGACCCGGTTCCCTCTGATCAAGTGCTGTTCAATGATTTCTTCCAGGTCGACGCGATCGACGTAGGTGTACCACACCGCCTCGGGGTAGATCACGATCACGGGTCCGAGTTCGCAGCGGTCCAGGCATCCCGCGGTGTTGACGCGGATCTTGCCGGCGCCCGAGATACCGAGCTCCTTGCAGCGTCGCTTGACGTAATCGCGGGCGTCTCGCGCGCCGCACTGGTTGCAGCTCTGGCTGCCGTCGGCGCGTTCGTTGGTGCAGAAAAACACGTGGTGTGAAAAATGACTCATACAGGCTTCCGGACGGCGGTGTGCTTCTGGCGGCATTATAGTGGGCATGGCCGATGGCAAAGCCCCCTTAACACCACAAGAAGCGCTCGACCGCTGCGTCAAGTGCGGCATGTGCCTGCCCGAGTGCCCCACATATCGCCTCGAGCGCAATGAGAACGAGTCGCCACGGGGTCGCCTCGCGTTGATAGAGGGCCTGCTGCAGGACCGTCTAACGGGTGATGCGACGCTGACGAGACATCTCGACAACTGTCTCGGCTGCCGACGCTGCGAGCGGGTCTGCCCGTCCCTGGTGCCCTATGGTCGTCTGCTCGACGTGGCCCGGGAGCGGCTGGCTGGCGGTCGACCCCGGCGGCTGGCCGCTTTGATTCAGGATCCGACACTGCAACACTGGGGCACGCAGCTGGCGCGACGCACGCCCGAGGCGCTTTCGCGACCGCTGCAGACGC
>JBATKF010000446.1:0-28412 GCA_049669185.1 Sedimenticolaceae bacterium
GTTCAGCGTCGCGGCGGACCGTAGCGAGGCGCTGCGGGAACGCTGCCGTGCCGCGGGCGAAAGTGTGCAAGAAATCGGCCGTCTGGTCGATGTACCTGGCATCACGCTCGTTTATCCAGATGGACGCGAGAGCACGGAGATCCCTGATGGGTTCGACCACTTCCGGGGCTAACCCGCCCAAACCCTCGCTGGGCAATATCGTGCATCTGCTGGCCTTCGGTTTTGGTGCGGGTTGCTCGCCGAGGGCCCCTGGCACCGTGGGCACGCTGCTGGCTGTCGGCATCTACCTGCCGCTGTCGCTGCTGTCCCCAGCCGCCTATCTGGGGGTATTGGGCGTGGTGGTCCTGGGCGGAATCTGGCTGTGCGGCAGGGCGGCCCGGGATCTCGCAGTGCACGATCACCCGGGGATCGTCTGGGACGAGATCGCCGGCTTTTTATTGACGATGGTCGCAGCGCCGCCTGGCTGGTACTGGGTAGTCATCGGTTTTTTGCTGTTCCGTTTGTTCGACATCTGGAAGCCGTGGCCGATTCGCTGGTTGGACCGGGAGATAGGGGGCGGCCTCGGTATCATGCTCGACGATATCGTCGCCGGCCTTTTTGCTGCCGCCTGCCTGCAGGGGATGGCCTATTGGCTATAGTCGTTGGGGTGCAAGTCGTTTGGGAGCCGCTATGTTGTTCAGGGCCTGCGTGATATTTCTATTGGCGACGACGATGGCGCACGCTGGGCCGTCGGTGCGGGTCCTGGCGCTCTTCCCGGGCAAGGCGATGCTGGATATCGATGGGCAACGCAAGGTGCTCGCCGAGGGCAAGACGGGTCCCGGCGGCGTACGCCTGATCAGCGCCAACCCGCAACGGGCGGTCGTAGAGATCGAGGGGCGCAGTCAGGAGCTGCGGCTCGGTTCGGCCGTGAGCGCCTCTTATCAACCGCGCGAGCGGCACGAGATTCGGCTCCTCAAGGACAGCCGCGGTGGCTATTTCGTCGACGGCCTGATCAATGGTCAGCCGGTGCGCTTTTTGGTGGATACGGGTGCAACCAGTATCGCGATGAGCGAACGCCATGCGGAGCGCCTCGGGATCCCCCACCGGGTGGAAGGCTTGCGGATCGGTGTCGGCACGGCATCGGGCGATGCGGTCGGCTACCAGATCTCGCTGCGTTCCATATCCGTCGGCGGCGTTGGGCTTCAGGCGGTCAAGGCCGTTGTGATCGAGGGGGACAGCCCGCGCGAGGTGTTGCTGGGAATGAACGTCCTCGGACAGTTCGAGATCGATCAGCGCGAGAATCTGCTGATCCTGCGCAGCAAATTCTAGCTTATCTGGTCAACGTGGGGCTGTGGCTCTGTCTCTTTGTCGCGCTCGATCAGCGCGTAAGCGGAGTGATTGTGGATCGATTCGAAGTTTTCGGCCTCGACCACGTAAGCGCAGATACGCTCGTCGGCGTTCAGCCGCGCGGCCACGTCTCGCACCATATCTTCGACGAACTTCGGGTTGTCGTATGCGCGCTCGGTAACGTACTTCTCATCCGGGCGCTTGAGCAGCCCATAGAGCTCGCACGACGCCTCTTTCTCGACGATATCGATGAGTTCTTCGATCCAGACGAAACTGCAGGTGCGCACCGTGAGGGTCACGTGGGACCGTTGGTTGTGCGCGCCGCGATCCGAGATCGATTTGGAGCAGGGACACAGGCTCGTGGTCGGAACCACCACCCGGATATACATCTCGGGCCTGCCGTCCCGGATCTCGCCGATCAGCGTGACCTCGTAGTCGAGCAGGCTCTCCACCTTGGATATTGGGGCCTTTTTGTTGACGAAGAACGGAAAGCTCATCTCGATATGGCCGCGCTCTGATTCCAGGCGTTCGACCATTTCGCTGAGCATGTCCTTGAACGAATCGATCGAGATCTCGCGCTCGTGACTGTTCAGGATCTGCACAAAGCGCGACATGTGCGTTCCCTTGAAGTTGTGCGGCAGAAAGACATACATGCTGAAGTTTGCGACCGTGTGCTGTTCCCCTTCGCTGCGGTCCTTTACCCTCACCGGGTGTCGAATATCCTTGATACCGACCTTGTTGATCGCAATGCGGCGCGTATCGGCGCTCGCTTGAACGTCCTCGATCTCGGCGCTCGTCGTCGGCTTGGGATGTGCTGCACTCATTTGCTACCTGGCGGGCGCGAGCTACGCGCTCTATCCTAATGTTGAGTTAATTACTCAGGATTATATCCGCGACAGCGCCAGCGACAAAACACCGCAGAAACTGTGGCGGAGCCGACCATTATGGCGAGATGCCTGCCAGGGCGCCACGGATTTGGGCTGCAGTGGCGAAAAAATCAGCGATTCTCAGCGCTTACGACCGATGATGTAGCGTGCCAGCTGGCGCAAGGGGTCGGCCTCGGCACCGAATCCGCTGATGCTTTGCAACGATTCGTCGATCAGGCGCTGAGCCATGTCGCGCGCGGCCTGCAGCCCCAGGAGCGCAGGGTAGGTCGCCTTATCGGCGGCGGCGTCTTTGCCACGGGTCTTGCCGAGCACGGCTGTCTCGCCTTCGACATCGAGTATGTCGTCGTGGACCTGAAAGGCGAGACCGATGCACTTGGCGTAGCGCTCGAGCTGCCCAAGCCGGCCGTCGTCCCCGCGCCCGGCGGCGAACACGCCGAGCCGCACGCTGGCGAGGATCAGGGCGCCGGTCTTGTGGATGTGGAGATTCTCGAGTTGTGCCAGGTCGATGTCGTGCCCAGTTGCCATTATGTCCAGGGCTTGACCGCCCGCCATGCCGCGCGAACCGCTGGCCTGGGCGAGTGCGGCGATCATGCGCAGTCGCTCGGTGGCGCTGACGCAAAGCCCGTCGTCTTCGCACAATACCCGAAAGGCCAGCGTCTGCAGCGCATCGCCGGCAAGGATGGCGGTCGCCTCGTCGTACGCCATATGGCAGGTGGGGCGGCCGCGTCGCAGCTCGTCGTCGTCCATCGCCGGCAGATCATCGTGGACCAGGGAGTAGGCGTGGATCAATTCCACTGCGCATGCGGCGCCGTCCAGACAATCGGGTTCAGCTGCCAGCGCCTGACCGGCCGCATACACCAGGACCGGACGTACGCGTTTGCCGTCGCCGAGCACGGCATAGCGCATGGCCGCGTGCAGTCGGCTGGGCTGCGTACTCTCAGATGGAAGCCAGTGATCGAGCGCGCTTTCGACACGCGTCCGACAGTCACTGAGGAAGATCTGGAACGCCGGGTCAAGCGTCATCGTCGAAGGGTTCGGTGGCAGCGTCGGGATTCTTGGCGGTCAGGATTTCAACCTTCTGCTCCGCCGCCTGCAACGCCTTCTGGCAGCTGCGCGTCAAGGCTATCCCGCGTTCAAAGGCGCTGAGCGACTCCTCGAGGCTGAGCTCGCCGCTCTCCATTCGCTCGACCAGGCCCTCCAGTTCATCCAGGGATTCCTCGAAAGAGGGGGGTTCAATCTGCTTCTTGCTCATATGGGTTTCCACGAACGGACCCAAAACTACCGCATGCGCCCGCATGAGGTAAAGCCGGCTGGTGCGCAAGGGCTTGGTGGCGCGGTATCATCGGACTTCATGCCGAAGTTGAACCAACCGTTCCCCCTGGGCCACAGCGTCGCATTCGCTGTGCTGCTGACCGCGCTGAGCTTATCCACGCTGGCGAGCGATGACATCGTCATCGATCCCGCGCTCGATGCCCTCGAACAGAAGGAGTTCAATTACGACGAAAGCCAGGAGATACCGTGGATCGAGTACAAGACCGATGTCCTGGTCATGCCGAAAGCGCAAGACCTGAGCCCGCTCGATCTCGATGAGATGCCGGCGGGGATGCAGCTGTTTGTCGACAAGTCGCGAATCGCCGTGAATCCTGAAGACGGGGTCGTGCGCATGTGGCTGTGGGTTCGCAGCGAGTTTGGCGCGGAGCAGGGCTCCTTCGAGGGGTTCCGCTGCGCGACCCGTGAATACAAGGTATACGCTTATGCCAACCCGACGCGCAATCCACCGGTGTCCTTGGCCAGGAAGGCGCGCTGGCGGGTTGCGAAGTCGGGTCTCTCCGGCAACTATCGCGCGGAGCTGCAGCGCGACTATCTTTGCGGCATCAGCGGCGCACGCAGCCCGCAGGAGATTCGGAATAACATGAGCGATGGGTTTCGCAGCCACACCTTTCTGCCTGAATGAGTTGAATCACGGACCTATAAACCAGCGATGAGTGCCTACGACGCCTCGGCAATCGAGGTTTTGAGCGGATTGGAGCCGGTGCGCAAACGCCCCGGCATGTACACCGATACCACGCGGCCCAATCATCTCGCGCAGGAGGTCGTCGACAACAGTGTCGACGAAGCGGTTGCGGGCCACGCCAAGAGGATCGACGTGACCCTTTATAAAGACGGGTCGATCGAGGTCAGCGACGACGGGCGCGGCATGCCGGTGGATATCCATCCCGAACAGGGTATCTCCGGGGTCGAAGTCATCCTGACCAAGCTGCACGCCGGTGGAAAATTCTCCAACAAGAACTACCGGTTCTCCGGCGGGCTGCACGGCGTCGGTGTTTCGGTAGTCAATGCCCTGTCCAAGCATCTGGAGGTATGGGTCAAGCGCGGTGGCGTCGAATACAATATGGCCTTCGCGAATGGCGACAAGGTGTCTGCCCTGGAAGAGGTCGGCAGGGTGGGGAGGGCCAATACCGGTACCCGGTTGCATTTCTGGCCCGATCCGAAATTTTTCGATTCCCCGAAGTTCAGCGTGCGCGAACTGCGCCACCTGCTGCGCGCCAAAGCGGTCTTGTGCCCCGGTCTGCATATCCGCTTCTTCCGCGAGGGTGAAGCGGCGCCTGAAGAGTGGTGTTACCAGGACGGTCTGCGCGACTATCTGCTGGACGCGCTGCAGGGTGCGCCGTCATTGCCCGTGGATCCGTTCATTGGCAGCAGCGTCGGCAATGACGAGGCGGCCGAGTGGGCGCTGGTATGGTTGCCCGAGGGGGGCGAATCGGTCACCGAGAGTTATGTCAACCTGATCCCCACGGCGCAAGGCGGCACCCACGTGAATGGTCTGCGCTCAGGGCTGACCGACGCCGTGCGCGAGTTCTGCGAGTTCCGAAACCTCTTGCCGCGCGGGGTCAAGCTGGCCCCGGACGACGTCTGGAATCACGTCAGCTACGTGCTATCTGTAAAGCTCCTGGACCCGCAGTTTTCCGGACAGACCAAAGAGCGTCTGTCCTCGCGCGAATGCGCGCCCTTCGTCGCCGGGGTCGTCAAAGACGCGTTCGGCCTGTGGCTGAATCAGCATACGGAAATTGGCGAACGCATTGCAGAACTGGCGATCAATGCCGCACAGGCGCGACAGCGGGCTGGTCGCAAGGTGGTGCGCAAGAAAGTGACCCAGGGACCGGCGCTCCCCGGCAAGCTGGCCGACTGTCTCTCCGACGATACCAACCGCACCGAGCTGTTTCTGGTGGAGGGGGATTCGGCCGGCGGATCGGCCAAACAGGCGCGCGATCGCAACTTCCAGGCCATCATGCCGCTGCGTGGCAAGATACTGAACACCTGGGAAGTGGACTCGGCAGAGGTTCTCGCGTCGCAGGAGGTCCATGATATATCCGTCGCGATAGGCGTTGAGCCGGGCAGCGATGATCTTTCCAAGCTGCGGTTCGGAAAGATCTGCATCCTGGCGGATGCGGACTCTGACGGTGCCCACATCGCCACGCTATTGTGCGCGCTGTTTGTGCGCCATTTTCGCGCCCTGGTTCAGCAGGGGCACGTCCATGTCGCGATGCCGCCCCTGTTTCGTATCGACGTCGGCAAGCAGGTCTACTATGCGCTGGATGAGCATGAGCGTCAGGGCGTGCTGGATCGTGTGGCGGCCGAGAAGCTCAAGGGCAAGGTCACCATTCAGCGATTCAAGGGGCTCGGTGAAATGAATCCGATGCAGCTGCGTGAAACGACTATCCATCCCGACACCCGGCGTCTGGTTCAGCTTGTCGTCGAGCATGGCGACGACACAAATCAGCTGATGGACATGCTGCTTGCCAAGAAGCGGGCCGCTGACCGGAAGGCCTGGTTGCAGGAGAGTGGGGATCTGGCCGAGGTCTCGTGATTTTCAGTATCCGGCCGCGGCCCTGTTCCTGGGCCTTCACCAGTACGCGAAGGCCCGTGCGACATGGATTTGATCGACCGCAAGCGAGCACGAAGTCGGTCTAAACTTTTACATCAGAATGCGCTAATATAATAAAACTATGTAATTGAGGTTGAGGACGCGTTAATGCGCCTGAGATCTGTGTGCTTTATTGGCTTGGTTTGGGCGGTTGCGCTGACCGCTGCGGCGGCGCATGCGGGACCCGATGGCCGCGCGCTGTATATCGAGCACTGCGGTGCCTGCCATCAGACGCAGGGTCAGGGTGGAATAGGCCTGCCGCTGGCGAAGGCGAAGCTGGCCGATGTGTCGGACGCCTATCTGCACAAGACCATCCGCCTGGGCCGGCCGGGACGCGTGATGCCGGCGTTTCAGCGCCTCAGTGATGCGCAGGTCGGTGCGATCGTGGCCTTTCTGCGCGAGGGCTCCGGCACCATCGGCATGGACGAGGACATGGCCACCATCGCCGGCGATGTCACCAATGGCAGGGCGTTGTACACCGAGCACTGTGTCAAATGCCATGCCGAGGATGGCAGCGGGGAGGGCAAGGGTACTGGCGTCACCCTGTCCCGTGAACGGTCGTTCCTGGTCATGCCGGCCTCCATTTCGAATCCGGGTTTCCTCGCCTCGGCCACCGATCAGATGATCCAGCGCTCGATCACCGTCGGGCGCAAGGACTCCGGCATGCCGGCCTTTGGGCGCGGCAGGCTCAGCGACGCGCAGATTCGGGATCTGGTGGCCTATGTGCGCACCTTCGAACACCGAGACAAACCCGCTGCCACACTGGGTGCGCAAGAGCGACCGACACACATCCATGAGTCGCCCTACGATTTCGAGACAACCCTGAAGAACGTGAAGGCGTCGTTGGCTGGCGCCAACTTCCGCATCTTTCCCGATCGTTTAGTGGAGCAGGGATTGATCGACGAATTCAGCGTGAACACACGCCAGGTGGGCGTGCGCTTCTGCAACTTCAACACGCTCTACGGCATGCTCAAGATCGAACCAAGGCTGGGCGTCGTGCTGCCATGCCGCGTCACCATTATGGAACGGGATGACGGTTCTGTGATCCTGGTGGTGCCGAATCTGCGGGTCGTGGCACGCTGGTTCAACAATGACGAACTGGTCGGCCTGTGGGATGCGATGGAAGAGACCTTTAACGAGATCATCGAGGAGGCGACCCTGTGATGCGCGCGTTGATGGCCGCCGCACTGTTGCTGTCTGCGGCGCTCTGCAGTGCGGACAACATGATCATGGCCCGTATCCCGGCGCCCGCCGACATCGTGTTCGAGTATGTGAAGAGCAGTGTCGAGGAGCATGGCTACTCGGTCGCCCACGTGCAGCTGTGCGATGGCGGCATGACCGATTTTGGCTATAAATCGGATCTCTATCGCGTCATCTTCTTTGGCAAATTGGGGGAGGTTCGTCTGATTAGCGAAAGCTATCCCGAACTGGTGGCCTACCTGCCGCTTAAGATCGCGGTCATCGCGGAGGCGGAGGAGACCCTGCTGACGGTGCTGAATCCGGAGACGCTGGCGCCCTTTTTCGCCGACGAGGCGGTGCAGATCCAGCTGGGACGTTGGCACAGCGATCTGGTGAGTATTCTCAGCGACGTCCGACGCAGCGTCGCGAACCGGGCGGCGGTGGACTGACCCTAGCCTGGTGCGCCTACCGCTTAGACAATGTCGGCCAACAGCTCCGCCCAACCGGCTTGTTCTGCGTGTTCGCTGAATAGCGGGCGGCGCATGCGGCAGGCGGCCTGCAGGTCGGTGTAGAAAGTAGGGTCTGACTCTGCCCGCAGCAGCAGGTCACGCAGTGCGCGCGTGTCTTCCGCTGGGTAATAACCGGGGTAGTTCGCGCCGAGCAGGCCCACCGATCCCGGGATTCGCGAGGCGATCACCGGCAGGTCGGCCATCACCGCCTCAGAGACGACGTTCGCTCCGCCCTCCATGCGTGAGGTCAAGGCCAGGACGTGCGAGCGACGGTAGACGTCGCGCAACCGGGAGTGTGCGATCTCGCCATGCCAACGATAGCGAGCATTGCCCGCGGCTTCGGCCCGCGCGGCGCGCTCCCATTCCGCCGTGTGGGCCTTGCCGTACGCGTCCACCCGAATTCGGCTGCTTGGCGGCAGGTCGCGCACGGCCAGGGCGGTGCGCAAGGAGTCTTTCTCGTCGCGCAGATGGCCGGCGACACAGACGCGGAAGAAGCGTCGCGGCGGCCTGCGTCCGCCCAGCGGTCTGGCCGACTGATAGATCACGCGGACCTTGTGGCGCTGGGTATCGGGCACGCAGTCGGCGATCAGGCCGTGCAGACCGACAATCCGATCGGCCGCGGCCAGCGAGGCGAGGGTTGTCTCCGAATCGGTGTGGATAAAGTGGTAGGCGTCCGTCCCGGTCAGCACGACGATCAAGGGTCGCTCGGGATAGGCGCTGGAGAATGCCTGGATCGCTGCCGCGCTGCGCCAGGCATGCAGCGCCACCATCAGGTCGGCACGCTGGCCGTTGTATTCGACCGCGACGTCGACGCGATGACCAAGCGCGCGCAGCAGTCGCGCCCAGCGATTGGCCGTGGCCCGGTTGCCGGACAGAGAGCGGACGGGCGCCGGGGTAATGAGTACGATATGCATGCTTTCGGCAACCTTGATGGACGAGGTGGCGCCCGGTGCTGCAGCGCTTGTCGACGGCGTGTCAGGGTCAAAGCGATGTGACTTTGCCGCCGGTCCTTGAGAACATCAAGCCCTAGTATTTACCGGATGGACGCCAGATGTCGGAATCTTTGCCAGCGCAGTTGCGAGACGCCAGGGAGAGAACCCTGACGCTTATCGAGGGGTTGGACGATCGGCAGATGATGGGTCCGCGAATGGACATCGTCAATCCGCTGCGTTGGGAGATAGGCCATGCGGCCTACTTCTATGAATACTGGGTCTTGCGTCAGCACCTTGGGGAACCACCGATATTGCCTGATGCGGATGCGCTGTTCGATTCGATAAACATCGGGCATGACACGCGCTGGGACCTACCATTGCCGGATCTGCCGGCGACGCTCGAATACATGCGGGAGGTGCAGACACGGGTCGCGCGGCACCTGGCCGAGGACGCCGCGGACCCGCAGCGCGATTACCTGACTCAGTACGCGGTCTTCCATGAAGACATGCACACCGAGGCCTTTACTTACACGCGCCAGACCCTTGGCTATCCGCCCCCGGCGTTTGGCGCCCGGGCGCAGGCCACGGGTGAGCAGGGCGGTCTGCCCGGCGATGTCCAGATCCCGGGCGGTGAGTTCTCGCTGGGTGCCTCGCCGCAGGACGGCTTTGTGTTCGACAACGAGAAATGGGGCCATGTCTGCGAGGTGGAGCCGTTCCAGATCGCTCGTGCGGCCGTGAGCAACAGCGACTTCGCGGCCTTTGTCGATGCCGGCGGTTATCTCGACCGCACATTCTGGGACGCGGCCGGTTGGGACTGGCGGCGCAGCCAGGGGTTGGAGCATCCGGTCTATTGGCGTCGGCGGGGTAATGGCTGGGAACAGCGTCGCTTCGATGTCTGGCAGTCGCTGCGGCCCCATGCGGCCGTGGTTCACGTCAGCTGGTATGAGGCCAGCGCCTACTGCCGCTGGGCCGGGCGACGCCTGCCGAGCGAGCTGGAATGGGAGGTCGCTGCGGCGGCGCAGCCGAGACCCGATGGCGGGGAATTGGCCGCGAAGAAGCGACGTTACCCGTGGGGCGACGCGGTACCGACACCCCAGCTGGCCAATCTGGACGGGTATTCGCTCGGCTGTATCGATGTCGGTGCCCTGTCCGCGGGCGACAGTGCATTTGGCTGCCGCCAGATGATCGGCAATGTCTGGGAGTGGACCGACAGCGTGTTCGGCCCCTACCCGGGATTCACCCCGGACATGTACGGCGACTACTCGCAGCCGCTGTTCGGCGAGACCCGAGTCCTGCGCGGGGGGGGCTGGGCCACGCGCGGCCGCCTGATCCGCAACACTTGGCGCAACTATTACGGGCCGCAGCGCAACGATGTGTTTGCGGGTTTTCGGACCTGCGCCCTCTGACCCGACGTTTCTGGAACAGAATCCGGCCATGAAGAGCACTCAGGCACCTGTAGTCAAGGATCTCGTGCTCGTTGGTGGGGGGCACGCGCATGTCTCGGTGCTGCGTCGCTTCGGTATGCGGCCGCTGGCCGGTGTGCGTCTGACCCTGATCACACGCGACATCCACACGCCCTATTCGGGGATGCTGCCGGGATATGTCGCCGGGCACTATGGCTACGATGACTGCCATATCGATCTCGGACCACTGGCCAGATTCGCCGGCGCGCGCCTCTACCATGCCGACGTCGAGGGTCTCGATCTCGAACGTCGACAGGTGATAGCCGGCGGCCGCCCCCCGGTATCGTTCGACCTGCTGTCCATCAACACGGGGTCTCGGCCCCGCACGCTGGATGTGCCAGGCGCCCTCGAATACGCGATGCCGATCAAACCCATCGATAAATGGCTGGAGCAGTGGGAGGCATTGCAGGCGCGCGTGTTGGCGAGCCGCGGGCCGTTTCGCATGGTCGTGGTCGGCGGCGGTGCCGGTGGCGTGGAACTCGCGCTGTCTACCCAGCATCGCCTGGCCGGCTTGCTTCAGCAGCAGGGCGATGATCCCGGCCGCGTTCACTATGAACTCCTGACCGACGGCGAGACGATCTTTGCGACCCACAATGCCGGTGTACGGCGGCGATTCACCCGCATACTCGAGGAGCGAGGAATCGTACTGCGCACCGGGCATCGTGTGGTCGAGGTCACGCCGGACGCGGTGCATGTCGAGGGTCGCGAGTCGCGGCCCGCGGATGCCGTGCATTGGGTCACCCAGGCCGGGGCGCCGAACTGGCCGGGAGAATCCGGCCTGGCGGTCGATGCGCACGGCTTCATCCGAGTCGACGATAGTCTGCAGTCAGTCTCGCATCCCGGGATATTTGCCGCCGGCGACATCGCCTCGTTGCCGGAGCCGCGGCCTAAATCCGGCGTGTTTGCGGTGCGTCAGGGCCGGGTGCTGGCCGATAACCTGCGTCGCGCCTGCACTGGCCGGTCACTTCGGCGCTACCGTCCGCAACGCAATTTTCTGGGACTCATCAGCACCGGCGACCGCTATGCTATCGCCTCACGCGGCAGCTGGTCGCTGGAAGGCAGGTGGCTTTGGACCTGGAAGGACTGGATCGACCGGCGCTTCATGCGGCGGTTCAATGAGCTACCCGCGATGCCCGAAGAGGGTTCACCCACGCTGGCCGCCGGAGTCGCCGATGCGCAGGCGATCAAGGAGCTGTCGACGCTGGCGATGCGCTGTGGCGGTTGTGGAGCCAAGGTCGGCAGTACGGTACTGAGCCGCGTGGTGCAGCGTCTGCCCGAACAGCGGCGCGATGACGTGGTGATTGGGCTCGACGCGCCGGACGACGCGGCCGTGTATCGCATCCCTGAGGGGATGCTGCTGGTGCAGAGCGTCGATTACTTTCGCTCCTTCATCGATGATGCCTATGTGTTCGGCCAGATCGCTGCGAATCATGCGCTTGGCGATCTGTTCGCGATGGGCGCAGCGCCGCAGTCGGTGCTGGCGATCGCGACCGTGCCCTACGGGCGCGAACGGGTGGTGGAGGAGACGCTGTTCGACATGCTCACGGGCGCGTTGGCGGTCACCGCGCAGGCGGGGGCAGTGCTTGCCGGCGGGCATTCCAGTGAGGGCGCAGAACTGGCCTTTGGCCTCACGGTCAATGGCCTGATCGCATCTGACCAATTGCTGCGCAAGGGAGGCCTGCAGCCGGGGGATTCGCTCGTCCTGACCAAGCCGATCGGGACGGGCACGCTGTTCGCGGCGGACATGCGGCAGCGTGCCAAAGGGCGCTGGATCGATGACGCCATCCGCGCGATGCTGCAGTCTAACCAGGACGCCGCGGAGTGCCTGCGGGCCCACGGCGCGTCGGCATGCACCGACGTAACAGGTTTCGGCCTGCTGGGGCACTTGATCGAGATGACCCGTGCGGCGGGCGTCGACGCGGAGGTAACGATGGATTCCATACCGGTCTTGGATGGCGCGCGCGAGACGGTGGCCGCTGGTATCCTGTCGTCGCTGCAGCCACAGAATCTGCGCCTGCGCCGGGCAGTGCGCGACCTGGAACGGGTCAGCCGTCTCCCGATGTACCCGCTGATGTTCGACCCACAGACCGCGGGCGGCCTGCTCGCCGGCGTACCGCAGGCCAGCGCCGAGGCCAGCATAGCGTCGCTGCATGCGCGAGGCTATGAGCATGCGGCGATCATCGGTCGGGTGCTTGCACGCAGTGACGCGGCCGAGCCGATCCTGCTCGTTTGACTAACCCTCTTTGATCTTAAGGGTCGCCCCGCTCAGCTGCCCCCGCCGAAGAAGCGCCGTGCGTTCTCCCAGCGGATTGCCGCGGCCTGTTCCTCGGGCAGCGTGGCCAGCCAACGGCGGTGGAAGTCGAGGAAGCGCGGCAGCTCCTGCCAGCCGCTGTCGGGTTCGTCCCAGGGGTTGAGGCGGTCGACTGGCCACACCGGATCGGAGCCGATCATAAAGCGGTCGGAATGGCGTGAAATGAGCGCGCGCCATGCAGGCAAGAGTTCACCGGCGTCGTCGACGATGCGATTGCCGCGGTGGCGCCAGGGATCGCGCGCCGACAGCTCTGCATAGACATTGGGACATCCCTGCAGCACCCGGTCGACCTCGCCGGGCGCCAACATGGAGCCTGCGTGCGCCCACAGGATGCGCGTGTTCGGAAATGCCTGACACAGGCCCAGCGTGTAATTGGCGCGCGAGAACTCGGTATGCAGCAACACCGGCACGCCGAACTCGGCCGCGAGCTCGAACAGGCCGCTGATGATCGGATTCTTCCAGTCGCTGATGAAGCCCCCGATCATGTGGATCTCGCCGATACCGACATAGCGGCCGGTCTGCAGCGCGTCGCGCACTCGCTGCAGCAGCGTCGGATCGAGATGCCAGGAGGACCATTCACCGGGGATCCGGTAGATGCCGTAGATCGGCAAGACCCTGTCCGGGGCGAGATCGTGCAGTTCCAGCGCCAGTTCCGGTGGCGTGCCGGTCACGACTGCGAGCGCGACGTCCTGGGCCCTGAGGATCTCTATTGCCTGCGCCGGCGTCGTGACCTCTTTCTGGTTCCACTTCCAGTGCAGATGTATATCGGCGATCGGTGCACGCTCGGTCGCGACCGCGCCCAGGCTCGTGATCAGCAGGCCGACAAGCGGCCAATGTCTATGACGGGAGGACATCATCAGCATGCTCGGTGCGAGTAACTCGGTTAAGGTTAGGCCATGCACCATGCCTGGCGAAAGGTCTCTAGCGTTATCTTGATCGCAGCGGTCACCCTGGGGTGGGCGTCATCGTCGGTTGCCGCGACCGGGCCTGGAGACGCCGACGCGGACTGGCCGAGCTGGGTGGACGAAGAAGAGGCATTGCGACAGCGCATCGCGACGGTCAACGAGGGGGACCTGGACTTCATCACCGGCCAACCGCAGGACGTGGTGCACCACCATCGAAGCCGCATACTGATCAGCGATACCTCGCTCTTGGACGGCTGGGTGCTGCTTGAACAATGCCACTTCAACCTCGATCGCGTGGCCGCCGCGCAGATCGTCTTCAACCCGCAGCGCTCGCGGGGCCTCGAGGTGGTCAGTTTTCGCAATATCGATCACGCCTTCGCCGAGGCGAACTCCATTCAGCTGCAGGGGGTCCGCGACGACTCCGAGATCTGCCTGCGCGCCGAGAGCCGTGCACTGCACAGCGACGACGCGGCCGTTTTCGAGTTGCAGAACGGGCCCTTCATGCGGCGGTTTCTGGACGGTTATTACCCCTTGCGGCTGTCCCTGCGGATCGACCATCCCAGGTCCCTGGTGCTGGCCGATTTCAGTCCCGAGACCCAGCCGGGTTTTGCGGTGACCCAGGCCGATGATCACATCGCCATCGAGGCGCTTTTCGAAGGCCAGCTCCGCACGCGCTTTCGTTTCCTGGCCGACTAGCCGAACCACGCGCGGTTCGGCCGCGATTGGGGCCTAAACTCCCAGCGTGAAGTGCCGCTACAGGGGCATGGCAAGTACCCACGACACAGATGCACTGCGCAAGATTTCCATGCTGGCCGACCTTCCGCCCTGGCAACTCGAGGTGATTGCCGAGGCCGTAGAGCCGGTGGTGGTGCACAAGGGTACCGTGGTAGTCGAACGCGGCACCGACGACGGCTATACCTATTTTCTGCAACAAGGTGAGGTGTCCTTGGATGCAGCCGATGGCCAGAACAAGGTCGTCGAGCTCAACGCAGAGGTCTCTCGTAGCCCGGTCTCGAATCTGCGACCGCGGCTGTTCGCCGTCAGGGCGCTGAGTCAGGTGCGCGGTATCCGGGTTCCGGACATCGTGCTGAGTGCGGCCGGCTGCAGCGGCCGAGCGCACAACCCGGATGAGATCACGGTCGAGAGCGAAGAGGAGGACCAACGCCGTGAGGCTGAATCCAAGCTCAGCTTTCAGCTGTACCAGGACCTCAAGAGTGACAAGGCCATACTACCCAGCCTGCCGGACCTGGCGATGCGCATTCGTCGCGCGATAGACGACGAAGTGAGCGATGCCAAGGCCATTGCGCGGCTGGTCGAGGCCGATCCGGCAATGGCGGCCAAGCTTCTCAAGGCGGCAAACAGCGCACTCTATGGTGGTCTGGACGGCGTAGACACCTGTTCCGCGGCCGTGGTGCGGCTTGGCATGCAGACGACCAAGCAGCTGGTGCTGACCTTCGCGCTGAAAGAGATCTTTTATAATGAAGATCCGATGGTGCAGAAGCGCATGCACGTGCTGTGGAAGCACAGTGCGCAGATCGCGGCAATCTGTTTCGTGCTGGCGCGCGAGGTCAAGGGCATGCAGCCCGAAGAGGCGTTATTGATCGGCTTGGTGCACGACGTCGGTGCCATCGCCATTCTCAATTACATCCAGAAGTACCCGGAATTGGCGCAAGACGAGGCGGCGCTGGAGGAGACCATTGACCGTATGCGCGGCGAACTGGGTTCGATGATATTGCGCAAATGGAACTTCCCGGCGGCCGTGGTCGCTGGTGCACGTGACGCCGAGAACTGGCTGCGGCGGCATGATCGCGACGCGGATTTCACCGACCTGCTGGTCGTCGCACAGGTCCACGAGCGACTGCGCAAACACCAGCTCGATGGCCTGCCGCCAATGGAGAAGATATCCGCTATCCAGCGCGTGCTCGGCGACGACGCCACACCGGAGCGCAGCCTGGAGATACTGCATGAGGCGAAGTCGCAGGTCGACGAAATGCGCAGCGTGCTGAAGGGTTAGCGCAGCAACACCGCCGCCATCCAGCGCATGACTGCTACGGCCTGATCGACCCTGCGCCAATCGCGAATCGAGCCATCTACGGGTATCGCCCGGGCCTGATCTTCCCAGGCAGGTGGGGGCTCAGGCGCCGCTGATCAATCCCCGAATCTCGCGCACATCCGCCTCTGCCTCCTCGAGGAGGCTCAATGACTGATGCGGTGACAATTCGCCATTGGCCAACTTGGCATAGGCCGGGACGGCATCGATGTGCGGCAACTCGACCTGTCGCGGGCTACCGATGAGTGCATGCAGCTGAGCGAGGATGACCACATCGGGGTTTTCGGGGATCGCGCTGCCGATGCGGAACCAGTTCTCCGCATTCTTGACCACGTCCTCGAACTCATCCTGCAGCCGCCACTGATTGAGCGTTAGCACGCCAACCTCGATGCGCAGGCTATCGATCGCGTAATTGAGCACCTCTTCGCGTTTGGCCAGCACAGAAAACTGATTGACGCCGCCGATAATGGCGACGGCCCCGATATCGTGCACCAGTCCGGCGAGCAGCGCCTGTTCAGGGTCGATGCCCGGGGTCTCACGCCCCAACACGTAGCAGAGCGCGGCGACATGCGCGGAATGCTGCCACAGCGCCTCCATGTGTCTTTTCAGGACGCTCGAGTTGATCTTGAAGATGCTCTTCAGCAGACAGCTGTAGACCAGGCTTCGAACCTTATCACGCCCAAGGCGCGCGGTCGCCTGCTGGATGCTGGAAATCTTGCTCAAGCCACCGAAGGCCGCGCTGTTGACCACACTGATGACGCGCGCCGTGAGCGCCGGATCGAGCTGAATCAGTCGGGCGATGTCGTCGTTGGCGTTGTCGGTGTCGTCTATCGCGGTGCCGATCTTCATTGCCAGTTCGGGCAGACTTGGCAGTTCACACTGTTGTTTCCTGAAGTAGGCGCGCAACGCCTCCAGCGCTTCCGCTTCTTCCGCAGTCAAGTCCGGCCGGACCAGCGGTGCATGGTTGCCGATGGTGCTTCCGGTCTCGACCGACAGCGGCACTGTCAGGAAGACACAAGGCTCCGCCGCATACAGGCTTGCTACATCGGGCTTGAGCGGTATCGGATAGCGGGCCTGGGAGGTGCCGGCCCTTATCAGCAGCACATAGCCGGTATGGGTCTGGATCTGAACGCTGCCCCGTTCCAGGAAAACACGTCGATCGGTGGGCAGCTGGCTGGTGAGCAGCCCGGCCTTGATCTGAATTCGGTCGACCAGGTTGGCCGCCATCTCGAGTTCGGCCGGGCCAAGCTCGACGTAGGGAGCGAGTGCAGACAAGGCTGCAAGTGTGGTTTCATCTTCTTTGGCGCTGCGGCCGAGCAGTTTTCCGAACACGTTGGTCATTCCACAAACTGTCCGACCAGACCGCTATCTGGGGTGCACGCGGGCTGGGCAGAGTGTTATTTTGCTACCCGGTCACCTGTCGCAAACGGCTGCCGAGTTGAGCTGGCAGTCTGCAGAAGCCCGAAAGCGCCCTTTGCGACAGGGTTCTCGGGATCGCCCCTGTCATGTCACTAACGGCAGCGCCAACAGGTTCTTTATGGACATTCGGATCATTCCCGTTACCGCCTTTGAGCAGAATTGCTCACTGCTGTGCTGTGAATCGAGCGGCAGGGCAGCGGTCGTAGACCCTGGCGGCGAACCCGAACGCGTGCTCGCCGCAGCGGCCGATGCCGGCGTGCGCCTGGAGAAGATCCTGGTCACGCACGGGCATTTCGATCACGTGGGTGCCGTGGCCAGGATGGCGCGCGACCTGGCGCTGCCGATCGAGGGCCCGCATCCGGCCGATCGCTTTCTGCTCGACACCGTCCCACAGTGGTGTAGCCAGTTCGGGTTCCCGCCCGGTGAGGCCTTTGTGCCGGACCGTTGGCTGCAGGACGGGGATGAAGTGCAGTTCGGAGATCAGCTGCTGGAGGTGCGCCATTGCCCCGGGCATACGCCGGGTCATGTGATCTTTTTTCATCGCGCCGTAGGGGTGGCCATCGTAGGGGACGTCATCTTCCGTGGCTCCATCGGCAGGACCGATTTCCCACGCGGTAACCATGCGGCCTTGCTGGCCTCGATTCGCGATCGCATCTGGCCGTTGGGTGACGATGTGACGCTGTTTCCCGGGCACGGCCCGACCACCACGGTGGGTGAGGAGAGGGCGCATAACCCCTTTCTGCAGGGTCCTTACGGGTAAACGCTTTGGTAGATGGCGGCGTATTGCTGACCCCAAGACCCGCAATCCTCCCGCTCAGAAATGCACCGGCGCCGGTAGCCTGCCGTTCAGGGACGCAAGCAGGTCTTCGAAGCGTGCAGGCACCTTGAGTGACAGCAAGTCGTCGGCGCGCGTCCGGCCCGGGTTGATCGCCACGATCGGGATGCCGTGTTCGACGGCCAGGCGGCAGAAGCGGAAGCCGGAGTACACCATCAGCGACGAACCGACGACCAGCAGCGCGTCGGCCTCTTGCAGCGCTGCGATTGCAAGGTCGACACGCGCGCGTGGAACCGTCTCTCCAAAAAACACCACGTCGGGCTTCAATATGCCGCCACATTGCGGACATGCCGGGACCTGGAAGGCGCTGAAATCCACTGCATCGAGGTAGGCATCGCCATCTGGCGCGAGCGCCGCGGTGAGCCCGGCGAATCTTGGGTTGAGCGCGGCCAGATGGCGCTGGAAATCCACGCGGTCCAGGCGTGCAGCGCAGTCGAGACAGATCACCTGGTCGAGTCGGCCATGCAAGTCGATCACCTGTCGCGACCCGGCGTCCTGGTGCAAACGGTCTACGTTCTGTGTCACCAGCTGGGTTATCAGGCCTGAGGCCTCCCATTCGGCCAGGGCATAGTGACAGACGTTGGGACGGGCCTGCGCGAACCATGGCCAGCCGACCAGACTGCGTGCCCAGTAGCGCTTGCGGGTCTCTGCGTGATCTGTGAAGTCACGGAACTGCACCGGCGGTGGACGCTTCCAGGCGCCGTCTTCGTCGCGATAATCCGGGATGCCCGAGGCGGTGCTGATGCCGGCGCCGGTCAATACGAAAAGGCGTTTGCAGGGCTCGACGAATGCCAGCAGGGCATCGACGGGGTTGGGAGACGGCATCAATCGGTGATCGTGACGGTAAGGGTTCTACATGTTAGGGCAATCTCCCGCAACGCCCAAACCGAATTCATAGCTTGCGCCAACGCCGGGGGCGGCAGTGTAGAATCCCGGGCTTCATCAGCATCTAGCAACCACGAATGGATCAGGAACCGCAGTACAACGCCGAGGGCGTGGAGCAGCTGCCGCTGCGCCAGTTCACCGAGAAGGCCTACCTCAACTATTCCATGTACGTCATCCTGGACCGTGCCCTGCCATTCATTGGGGACGGTTTAAAGCCGGTACAGCGCCGCATCATCTATGCGATGTCCGAACTGGGTTTGTCGGCGGCATCCAAGCACAAGAAATCAGCGCGTACCGTCGGGGACGTGCTCGGCAAGTTCCATCCTCACGGTGACACCGCCTGTTACGAGGCGATGGTCCTGATGGCCCAGGACTTCTCCTATCGCTACCCGTTGATCGACGGTCAGGGCAACTGGGGTTCGCCGGACGACCCCAAGTCGTTCGCGGCGATGCGCTATACCGAGGCGCGGCTGACCCCCTATGCGCAGGTCCTGCTATCAGAGCTGGGTCAGGGCACTGTCGATTGGACGGCCAACTTCGACGGCACACTCAAGGAGCCGGCGATGCTGCCGGCGCGCCTGCCGAATGTGCTGCTCAATGGTGCCACGGGGATCGCAGTGGGCATGGCCACCGACGTGCCGCCGCACAATCTGCGCGAGGTAGCGGCCGCCTGCATCCGCCTGATCGAGGATCCAAAGGCATCTCTCGATGACCTGTGCGAACACATCCCCGGGCCGGACTTTCCGACCGAGGCGGAGATCATTACTCCGCGGGCCGAATTGAAGAATCTCTATCGGGCCGGCGTCGGTTCGGTGCGACTGCGGGCTCGCTGGCACACGGACCAGGGGGCGATCATCATTACGGCGCTGCCTTACCAGGTTTCCGGTGCGCGTGTGCTCGAGCAGATCGCGGCGCAGATGCAGGCCAAGAAGCTGCCTTGGATCGAAGACCTGCGCGATGAGTCGGATCACGAGAATCCGACCCGGCTGGTGATCCTGCCACGCTCCAGTCGTGTCGATGTCGAGCGGGTAATGCTGCATCTGTTCGCCACCACCGATCTGGAGCGCAGCTATCGGGTCAACCTTAACCTGATTGGCCTGGACGGGCGGCCGCGAGTCAAAGACCTGCTCACAATTTTACGCGAGTGGCTGGACTATCGGTTCGAGACCGTGCGCCGCCGGCTGCAGTATCGCCTCGACAAGGTGCTTGAGCGGCTGCACCTGCTCGAAGGCCTGATGATTGCCTACCTCAATCTCGATGAGGTGATCCGCATCATCCGCAGCGAGGATGAGCCTAAGCCGGTGTTGATGCGACGGTTCGCGTTGAGTGAGCTGCAGGCCGACTACATTCTGGATACCAAACTGCGTCAGCTCGCCCGGCTCGAGGAGATGAAGATCCGCGACGAGCAGACGCAGCTTGCCGAAGAACGCGATGCGCTGCACAAGACGCTGGGCTCCAAACAGCGAATGAAGACGCTGATACGCAAGGAGATTGCCGCCGACGCGGAAAAATATGGCGACGAGCGACGCTCGCCGATGGTCGCACGTGCGGCAGCGGAGGCGATGGACGAGGCCGAGCTGACGCCGAGCGAACCGGTGACCGTGGTGCTGTCCGAAAAGGGTTGGGTACGCGCCGGCAAGGGGCACGACCTCAATCCGGCGGAGCTCAGCTACAAGGCCGGCGACGGCTTTCGCCAGGCGGTGCGGCTGCGCAGTAATCAGCAGGCAATCTTCCTTGATTCGGCCGGGCGCAGTTACTCGCTGGCCGCCCACACCCTGCCCTCGGCACGCGGTCAGGGTGAGCCGCTGACCGGGCGCTTCAATCCGCCGGCCGGACAATCCTTCGTCGCGGTGCTCGGCGGCGAACCCGAGCAATGGTGGCTATTGGCCTCGGATGCCGGGTATGGTTTTCGCGTGCAGGCGAAGGATCTGCTCGCCAACAAAAAGGCGGGCAAGGCGGTGCTGACCCTGCCGGCCGGCGCGCGTGTGCTGCGGCCGTCGGCGATTGCCGATGCCGATACCGACCGCCTGGTTGCCGTGACCAACGCAGGGCGGATGCTGGTGATATCGGCCAACGACCTGCCCGAGCTCACGCGTGGCAAGGGCAACAAGATTATCGGCATACCGTCCAAGGCAGTGGCCGAGCGCAGCGAATATGTCGTCGATATCGTCGCCGTCCCGCAGGGTGGCAGGCTGCGACTGAATTCGGGCAAACGCCACCTTAACCTGCGTGCAGCCGACCTCAACGCCTACGAGGGTGAACGCGGTCGCCGCGGCAACAAGCTGCCGCGTGGTTTCCAGAACGTCGACGGCATCGAGTGCGAACATTGATGTCGCGGATATATCCCACCATACGCGGCGCATCGAGGAGAGATCGTAATGCTTAAGAAACCGCTTTCGAGAGCTGTGGCAATCACTGTCTTCGCCTGTGGCCTGTCGTTGATCGGCGCGTGCTCCGGCTCGCGCGAAGATGTCCGTGTGACATTCTGCAAGGATCTGATCAGCGCATTGCAATCAGACCCTGAGGCCATCGAATGGACCGGCGAAGACAACACCTTCCAGCGCCCTGAGTTCGCCGTGACCGAGCTGACCTTCGACGTGATGGAGCGCGACGGCGGGCGCGGCAGCAGACGAGCGGCCTGTCACTACGCCTACGATGCGCTGGAAGACACGGCCGTCAACCTGGCGTATCCCTTCGATGCCTACGCAACGCTGCCCTACAAGATGACCCTCGATGGCGTGGCGCTCTCGGATGCCGAACTGCTGCGTATGATCAATGCGGAACAGAAACGCCGAGGCAGGCAGGCCCTGCAGACCCTGCAGAAGGGCGTCGAGGATGCAGCAGACAAGGTGCGCGCGGGCATCGGCCAGTAATCCAGCCTGCAGATCTCAGTGCGCCGATTTCCTGCTGCGGGCGGCGATACCCTCGCCGTCGCAGGGAGTCCTGGCCGTCCGCGGTCCTACTGCCAGCGGAAGGCCATCGCGGATAGCGCGAGCAACACCACCCCGATGGTGAGCAATATGATCACCTCGAACATCACCTCGGCCACCCCGGCGCCATCCAGCATGATGCGTCGCGCGGCCTCCACCATGTGTGTGAGCGGTAGCAGCTCCGCCAGCCGCTGCGCCCATGGATTGGTCCCCTCCAGCGAGAACCAGACCCCGGACAGTATCATCATCGGAAAGGCCATCAGATTGAGTAGGCCGTCGGCGAGCTCCTCGCTCCGCACGCGCGTCGAGACCGTGAGCCCGAGGCTGATCAGCGCCACGGCACCGGCGAGAAATACCAGGATCAGCGCCAGATAAGAGCCGCGCATCGGGAAATCGAGCAGCGCATCGGTGCTCAGGAACACCAGCACGCTGACGGCGCTGACCACCAGCAGGCGGGAGAGGATCTGTGCCACCAAGAATTCGCTGGCGGTCAGTGGCGTCGCCCGCAGCCGGCGCAAGACGCCGTTCTTGCGGTAGCGCACGATCACCCAGCCGACCCCCCACAGGCTGCTGAACATCACATTGATGGCGAGCACACCGGGCAGCACCCAATCGACATAGCGCACCGGCCTGCCGCTGACCGCCTCGCGTTGCAGCCTGCCTGGCGTCGTCGCGAAGCTCTGCAGCAGCAGCCGTTCGACCAGGTAACCGCTGGGCGAGAGATCGTTGACCCAATAGCGCGGTGGGTCGCGCAGGTCGACCAACAGATCGATGCGGTGATAACGCACCTTCTCGATCGCCGCCGCCTCATCCTCCTGGGCGATGAAGCTTATGTGGCGGGTAGCAAGGAACCCCGACTGCGCGGCGTCCGCCGGCGCGCCGAGCACGCCGACCTTGTACAAGGCATTTTCCGGGCCGCTGAAGATGAACGCGAGGCCGAGCACCAGGACAAACGGCAGTAGGAGGTTCCAGCCGAGACCCGCCTTGTCGCGATAGAACTCGCGGTTGCGCGCGCTGACGACCGCCAGGATGCGTCGCAGGTTCATGGTTCGCGCAGTCCGTGGCCGGTGAGTTTGAGAAACAGATCGTCCAGCGTTGGCGAGCTCACGTGCAGGTCATCCAGCGCAACATGGCGCCGCGTCAGCTCAGCCAGCGCCGCATCGATATCGTCGGTCGCCGCAACGGCGTGTTCGCCGTGCACGGCGAACCCCGAAGGCAGGTCGTCGGCGGCCGGCAGCACATGCAGTGGGATACGCACCAGCGCACGTGGGAAGTGCTGCGCCAACAGCTGTCGCGGCGCCCCGTGCTCGATGATCTGGCCGCGATCGATAATCGCGATTTCATCGCACAGTACGCTGGCCTCCTCCATGTAGTGGGTGGTCATCAGGACGGTCTTGCCGTCCCGCCTGATGCCGGCGATCAGCGCCCAGAAGTTGCGCCGCGACTGCGGATCCAGGCCGGTGGTGGGCTCGTCCAGAAACACCAGATCCGGATCGTTGACCAGCGCGATTGCCAGCAGCAGGCGTTGGCGTTGACCGCCAGAAAGCTTGCGCGTGTCGCGCTGCAGCAGCTCGCCGAGATTGCATAATTCGATGAGTTCGGCGAGCGGACGATGGCGGGTATAGAAACTGGCGAACAGCCGCAGGGCCTCGTCGACGGTCTGAAAATCCGGCAGTGCCGTATGCTGAAACTGAATACCGATGGCCTGACGATAGGCGGCGTCGCGCATGGCGCCGCGGAACAGGATCTCACCGCTGTCGGGCTCGGTGATGCCCTCCAGGATCTCGAGCGTGGTGGTCTTACCCGCGCCATTGGGCCCCAGCAGGCCGAAGCAGCGGCCCTCGGCAATCGCGAAGCTGATGCCGTCGACGGCGCGCACGCCGGGGTACTCTTTGACCAGGTTCTCGATCTCGATCAGCGCGGCCACGCGAACTCCAAGTGGCGGGCAGGATGCCGGAGGGTGATTTGGTGCTTATGTTAACGGGCTTTGGCAACGCCGGCATGCGGGAGCGAGCCCAACGGCGTCCGCAGCAGGAAGTTGGCGAGATAAGCGGGCTAGCATCGGCTGCACCGCTCAGGTGCAGGGCAGGCGCATCGTTACGCGCACCTGCGCCGCGTCGTCGGTATTTTCCGCGCTCACGCTGCCGCGGTGGAACTCACTGATCAGGCGGACCAGGTAGAGGCCAAGGCCGAGGTGCGGCTCTGCCTGACGGCCGGTGCGTTCGGAATACATGGACTGAAAGACATCCGCGCCCGCCGGCAGCGGCGAACCGGTATCGGTCACACTGAGCATGACATCATCCCCATCGCGCGCGCACTCGATCAGGACGCGGCTGCCCGGTTGATGAAAATCCACGGCATTGCTGACCAATTTGTCTATTGCCTGACTGATGAGATCGGGGACGCCGTGCAGCGTCAGCTCGCCGTCGGCAGTCTGCAGTTGCAGGTCGACGGTCGGATAAAGGCCGCGCAGTTCCTCCGTCTGCAGGCGCAGCAGGCCAATGAGATCGAAGGTCGTGGGCTCAGCCTGGCGCAGCGCCTGCTCTAGCCCGGTCGCCTCGCGAAGCCGCACCAGGATTTTCTCCAGACGCTCGGTCCCATGCCGCGCGCGGTCCAGATAGGTGGCCTGCTCTTCGTCGCCGCATTGGGCGGCATTCTCCAGCGAGCTGCGCACTACCGCGAGCGGCGTGCGCAATTCATGCGTCAACCGGGAGGCCATGGCCTCCAGGTAGTGCGTGTAGTCGTGCAGACGATCCAGAACACTGGCGAAACTGCGGCTGAGGTCGCCGATTTCGTCATGCGAACTTTCCGGCTGCATCCCGCCGATGATACGTCCGTCGTGACTGACCGCTGCCTCTACCTTGTCGCGCAACTGGGTGATACGCGACGCCAGCAGGCTGGCGAAGGCCAGCAGGCCAAGGCTGGTGACTGCGAAGAACAGCAGGGTCACTCCGAACAGGCGCTGCAAGGCCAGGTTCTGGATGGACAGGATCGCATTCGTCGTCTGTTCGACGAGCACGGCCCCACGCACGCCCGCGCTACTGCGGATGGGTGCGGCCGCGCTGACCACGACGGCCTTACCGCGCGGCGGCTGCCGACGCAGACTGGCCGGCCGGCCACTCAGTGCCTCCACGACGGGGGCGATGAACAGGTGCGTCTGATTATCCGACAGGTCGGCGACCGCATCGGCATCCCGGGGCAGCACCGCCAGGATCAGTTCCTGGATGAACCACGGCATCCGCGGCTGGTCGGCGCTCAGTGGGGCGTCGACATCGAGTCGACCGGCCTTGGCCAGCACCAGTCCCTGGTGGTCGGTTACCCACACCCGGGTTGCCGGTGGGGTGACATCGGCCAGTATCTCGTCCAGCTGCGTCGCGCGCTCCACGATGCGGCCTAGCGCCGCGGCCGGATACAGGCGGCCGCTGGCCAGTACCTGACGGCTCTGGCTGTCGAGAACCCTTAGCGACAGGCGATCCTGCAGGATTGCGCGCGGCAAGCGCAGTTCCAGTGAATAACCCTCCGCATGGCTTTGCCATTCGCCGCGTATCGGCGTCTCGCTGGGATGCCCGTCCGCCGGCGATTCGGCCTCTCGCAGATTTCGGGCGACCACCCAGCCGGGGGCCTCGGGTTGGATCCGGTAGCGCTGCAGTTTGCCGTCCTGGTCGATGAACGCGAGGTCCACCGCATCGCCGCCTTCGCCATAGCGGATCGCGGGGTCCTTGACCCCCAGCAGCAGGTACAGGTAGCGCCCATGCTGGCCCAGCAGGATGCGCGCCTCGAGCCTGTCGTCGACCGAGCGCAGTACGATGAAGTTGTTCTCGTGCTGCACCCATTCGTCGCGGTAGCCGTCGAGCTGTGGTGCCTTTTCCAGCGGGTGCAGAAAAAGGTTGCGGAAGGTCAGTACCGAGCCCGGACGGGCAACCTCGGGAAACAGCCCCTCATAGCCGTGCATGATGTTCGCCACGGAATTTGCGGTGGTCTGCAGAGCCTGGTCCTGCGCGTCGCGCAGGAAGTGCTCTGTCTCCTGAATGAAGCGATAGCCGGCCCATGGGATCCCGAGCAGTGTGAAGGAGACCAGCAGCAGCTTGAAGCGGACTCGATGCCAGAAACGCGGTCGCGACACCTGCGCATCAATCCTGGATCAGCCAACGGTAACCGGCGCCGTAGACTGCCTCGATGGCGTCGAACGCCGGATCGACCTCGAGAAACTTTCTGCGGATGCGTTTGATGTGGGAGGTGATCGTCGCCAGGTCGACATAGGTGTCGGCCGCCTCCATCAGCTGCTGTCGACTCTTTACATGCCCGGGATAGCGCACCAGCGCATGCAATATCCACAGTTCGGTGATCGTCAGTTGCACCGGCTTGCCGCGCCAGCTCACGCGCATCTGCTCGGGCTGCAGCGCGAGCGGCCCAACCGAGAGGGTCTGTTCGTTCGGCGCCGCCATCTGCGCTGCGTCGACGCGCCGAAACAGTGCGCTGACGCGCGCACTCAGCTGATGCAGGCTGACGTCCTTGGTCACATAGTCATCTGCGCCGACCCGCAGGCCGGCAACGCTATCGATGTCGCTGTCGCGCGCGGTCAGAAAAATTATCGGTAGCGTCGCCGAGCGGCCGCGCAGCTCCCGGCACAGCTCGAATCCGCCATCGAATTCATCGCCCAGCGCGATATCCAGGATAGCCAGGTCCGGCAGTCGGACCTGCAGCGCCGCACTCGCGCTGGCGCGCTCGTCGTAGGTATCGACGTGGAAACCCTGGCGGCGAAACAGGTCGGCGTAGTTCTCCCGGATCGCCGGCTCGTCTTCCACGATGGCTATGGTTTTCGCCATATCGGCAGTGGTCTTTGCTTGCTGGGCCGCCGGCAGTTTACCTGGATATCGGCGGATGCCCGATTTTCGCCACCTTCTGTCGGTGGATTTCCTCAAGTCGGTGAGCGCCCGTTCACACGGGTGGGCTGCAATGACAGCTATACCGGCGCAGGCCAGGAGGCCGCACCCGCCACGGACGGCGCGCTGGGCCAAGTCAACCTAGGAGGTCTCAGCGATGACGCAGGTGAAGCGCGGGCGGGAAATCACTCTGAAGATCCCTGGGGCGTTTACGCGACGCCGGTCAGTCGAGACGGGTGTTGCGCCCTGTGACGCCCTGGGCTGGCTGTGGCTGCTGTGCAGGGCGGTATTCACCGGCCTGTCGGTCAGCCTGATTATGGCCGCGCTGATTCTGTTGGGCACCAGCGAGGCCCAGGCGGCGGAAAACGGTGAGATAAGCGGGCTAGTGCTGTATGGCGCCGCCGGCGAGCCGGTGGGGCCTGCACCTCAACTGCGGACCGATGTCACGATCGAGGTCACCGGGATGCTGGCGCGGGTTCGTGTAGAGCAGCGTTTCAGCAACCCGAATGGGGCCTGGGTCGAGGGCATCTACGTGTTTCCCCTGCCGGAGGGCGCAGCCGTAGATCGCCTGCAGATGCGCTATGGCGAGCGTCTGATAGAGGGCGAGATCCAGGAAAGGCTGCAGGCCGAGAAGACCTACCAGCAGGCCCGCGCCAGGGGCCAGGTGGCAAGCCTGCTCAATCAGCAGCGGTCGAACATCTTTACCACCTTGGTGGCCAACATCCCGCCGGGTGAGACCGTCGCAATCCAAATCGAGTATCAGCAGCCGGTGCGCTGGCTGGAGGGCGAATTCTCGCTGCGTTTTCCGATGGTGGTCGGGCCGCGCTATATCCCGGGTCGTCCGTTACAGAGCGAATCGGGAACGGCGGCCGCGCACGGCTGGGCAGCGGATACCGATCAAGTGCCGGATGCGTCGCAGATCACCCCGCCGGTGGTGGTGGGCGCTGCAGAAGGATTCAACCCGTTGCAGCTGCGCGTTGTTCTGCATGTCGGGCTGGCCCTCGCGGACATCGGCAGCCCCTATCATCCGGTTCGCGTCGAGGCACTGGCGCCCGGCGAATACGCGGTCGAGTTGACCGATGGCGCCGTGGCGGCCGAGCGTGATTTCGTGCTGCGTTGGCGACCGACGCTGGCGGCGCAACCTGAGGCGGCGCTGTTCAACGAGCAATGGCAGGGCCGCCACTACAGTCTGCTGATGGTGATGCCGCCTCGACGGGAGGCGCTGCCCCAGGGTCGTGGGCGCGAGCTCATCTTGGTGGTGGATACCTCGGGCTCGATGCACGGCACCTCTATCGAGCAGGCGCGTGCAGCGCTGCTTAGCGCGCTGCAACGACTCAAACCGGGCGATCGCTTCAACGTGATCCAGTTCAACCACACCTTGCAGCAGCTGTTCGATCGGGCGATGCCGGTCGATCAGGCAAGTCTGCTGCGCGCGCGACGCTATGTGCGCGGTCTCAAGGCCGATGGCGGCACCGAGATGCTGCCCGCGATGCGGCGCGCGTTGTATGACCCGAGGCCGAGCGGTCTGCTGCGCCAGGTCGTCTTCTTGACCGATGGCGCCGTCGGTAACGAGCAGGCGATGTTCGAGGCGGTGGCGCAGGATATCGGCGACAGCCGGCTGTTCAGCCTCGGCATCGGCTCGGCACCCAATGCACTGCTGATGCGGCGCGCAGCGCAGTTTGGACGCGGCACCTTCACCTACATCGGCAGCGCCGACGAAGTGCAAGACAAGGTGGCGGCCTTGTTCGCGCAGTTGAGTGCCCCGGTGCTGACCGATGTGCATCTGCGCTGGGACGCAGAGGAGCCAGACGGGGGCGTCGTGCAGACTCCGCTGCAGGTGCCCGACCTGTACGCCGGCGAGCCGCTGGTGGTCGCGGTCGAGAGCGGCCGGAGGTTGCGCAGTGTGCATATCGAGGGCCGGCTGGGAACCCAGGACTGGCGGCATACAGCCAGACTGCAGGGGGGTGCCGACG
>JBATKF010000447.1:0-1645 GCA_049669185.1 Sedimenticolaceae bacterium
GTGCACGCGGACTACGACGAGGCGACCCTGGCGGCCCGCGTCCTGGCGCGCGAGCACGAGCTGTTGCCGCGGGTCGTCAGCTGGTTCGCGCAGGATCGGCTGGCGATGCGTGGTGACCAGGTCTGGTTCGACGGCGCACCCTTGCGCCGCCCGATACAGTGTTGAAGACGCGCTATCTGGTAGCCGGCATGGTGCTGTCGCTGCTGCTCGGCTGCACGCCCTCGCCGCAGACCCTGAACCAGCCTATGGCGGTCGAGGCGACTTACCGTCTTATGTTCAACGAGCAGTTGGTGGGAATGGCATTGTTCGCGCTGCAGATTCACGCCGACGGCAGCTACCAGCTCGAGGCCTTCACCAGCCCGGCCGGAAAGATGCGCCAGGCCGCGGGCCACGAGGTGCTCGAGATCAGCCGCGGCACCATCGATGGTGCCGGGATTCGACCGCAGCGCTTCGAGCACAGCGTCATGCAAGATGAAAACATCGAGGTCGTCGAGCTGCAGTTCGACTGGGATGGGCACGCGCTCCAGCTGCGCGGCCGCAACGGCACGCAGCGCGTCGCGCTGCTACCTGAAACGCAGGACAGGCTGAGCTATCTGCTGGTTGCGAACCGGCTCGCAGCGAATAGCGATTCCACGCAATCGATAAAGATCGCGGCGCTGGAGTCCACTGACGACTTCCGGCTCGAGGTCGACGGCAAAGAGAAAGTCACTGTCCCGCTGGGGACCTATCCGGCCAGCAGGGTGCGCAGGCTCAGTCCTGCTACGCAGGAAGACCGGGTGCTTTGGTTCGACACCGCATTGAGCCCGCTGCCGCTGCGGGTGCTGCACGAGGCGGACGGCAACCGCGTCGAGATGCAGCTGGAGTCACTCAACGGGCGTCCGAGTGATCCTCGCTGATCCGGCTGGCGAGCGGACCGCTCTGGCCGCGGTATTTGGCATCGTCACGCTGGGTGTAGGGTCGCTGTGCCGGGCCGGTCAGGGTCTCGAAGCTCATTGCGCCGATCGCCATCCCCGGCCGCATGGCCAGCGGCAACTTCCCGGAGTTGAAGAACTCCAGCACGATATTGCCGCTCCAACCCGGATCGATGCGATGTGCCGTGACGTGCACCATCAGTCCCAGTCTGGCCAGGCTTGACCGCCCGTCCAGCCAGCCCACCAGGTCGTCCGGCAGGGTGATGGCCTCGAGGGTGATTCCCAGGGCCAACTCGCCAGGATGCAGAACGAAGGTCTCGTCCCCGCTGATGTAGACCTCGTCGCCCATCACCTTTTCGACCGCCTGGTCTACCTGTTCACGCGAACCGGACAGATCGATATAGGCTATGGTGTGGGAGCTGAAGACGCGAAATCGGTGACCGAGGCGCAGGTCGACGCTGACGCCACTGATCACGCGGTCGTCCGGGCGTGGATCGATACGAATGCGCCCCTCCTCGAGTGCAGCGATGATGTCCCTGTCGCACAGTCTCATGGTCTCAAGGCCTCCCCCGGGGCGGTGCAGCCTGCGAGTCTACACCAGCCGGCCAACGCCGGTGCGGGCGGCGGCGACTGCCATCGACAGCCGGGGTTGATTGCGGCAGGGTCGCGTTCCACACTTCGTCGCACCTAGATTCGGAAAGGATACGCAACGGGGTGTCCGAGCAGATCACGAG
>JBATKF010000448.1:0-7398 GCA_049669185.1 Sedimenticolaceae bacterium
TCTGCCGTGATCGCGACCCCAAGGATACCGGCGGAGCGCTGCACGATGCTCGCCAGCTCGGCCTCGGAATAGAACTCCAGGCGCTGCACGATGCCGAAACGGTCGCGCAGTGGCGACGTGAGCAGACCGGCGCGGGTGGTCGCTCCGACCAGGGTGAAGGGTGGCAGGTCGACCTTGATCGAGCGCGCCGCAGGCCCCTCGCCGATCATGATGTCGAGCTGATAGTCCTCCATCGCCGGGTACAGAACCTCTTCGACGACCGGGCTGAGTCGATGAATCTCATCGACGAACAGCACGTCGTGCGGCTCGAGATTGGTCAGCAAGGCCGCCAGGTCACCCGGGCGCTCGAGTACCGGACCCGAGGTCTGGCGCAGATTGACCCCCATCTCATTGGCGATGATGTGCGACAGCGTGGTCTTGCCGAGTCCCGGCGGACCGAAGATCAGTACGTGATCGAGCGCCTCGCCACGATTCCGCGCCGCCGGGATGAAGATCTCCATCTGTTCGCGCACCGCGGGCTGGCCGACGTACTCGGCCAGCGTCTTGGGCCGGATAGCACGATCGATCGCTACGTCGTCGAGGGCGGGTTGGGCACTGATGAGGCGATCGGGTTCTTGCATGCGGTGATTATGTCGGAATGGGCGCGTCGCTTCGAGCCCTTAAAGTCGCTTCGAGCCCTTGTTAAGGCAATCGGCAGGCGGTCGCCGCACCGCGCTGCCAGCGCAGCCCAGTCTTACTTGACCGTACCCTGTAGCGCCGCCCTGATGATCGCCTCAGTACCCATGCCGGCCTCGAATATCTTGCTCACCATGCGACTGGCCTCGGGCGGCTTGTATCCCAGGGCGATCAATGCGCTGACGGCGTCGTGGTCGGCCCCGATCGGAGCCGCGCCAGCGACCGACGGCGGGCTGGTCGCGGGCAGCACACCGATCCCGTCGAGCTTGTCGCGCATCTCCACGACCAGGCGTTCCGCGGTCTTCTTCCCGACGCCGGGCAGGCGGGTCAGCGCCGCGTGATCAGCCGCCTGCACCGCCAGGCTGAACTCCTCGGAGGTCATGCCAGAGAGTACCCCCAGCGCCATCTTGCCACCCACACCGCTGACCTTGAGCAGCGCACGGAACAGGGTACGGTCGGCCTCGCGGGCAAACCCGTAGAGCACATGTGCGTCTTCACGCACCGCCAGATGGGTATGCAGCGTCACCGGTTCATCACCGGCGGGCAACACGTAGAAGGTCGACATCGGCGCCTCGATCTCGTAACCGACGCCGTTTACGTCCAGCAGCAGGAACGGCGGCTGCTTGCTGAGTATCCGGCCGCGCAGACACCCGATCACAAGGCGCCCTCGATCTGCCGCCGGGTGGCGTGGCTGTGCGCATGGCACACCGCGATCGCCAGTGCGTCCGACTCGTCCAGCGCCAGCCTGCCCTGCATGCCGAGGATCACGCGCACCATGTGCTGTACCTGTTCTTTCTGCGCACGACCGCTGCCGACCAATCCCTGCTTGACGGCCGCCGGCGTGTACTCGAAGACCGGCAGTTCCAGCGTGACCACCGCGCTGATCGCGGCACCACGCGCCTGTCCGAGTTTGAGCGCTGACGCGGCATTACGCGACACGAAGACCTGTTCGACTGCCACTTCCTGCGGCTGCCAATCGAGCAGCACCTTGCGGATGCCGTGGAAGATCTCACCGAGACGGTCGGGAAAAGCGCCAGACAGGGTGCGTATGCACCCGGAGCCGAGATGACGGCTGTGCACGCCGTCACTCTCGATGACGCCGTAGCCGGTTATCCGTGAACCGGGGTCGATGCCGAGTACCCGGGTCACACCCTGGCGTCCCGAGTCAACTCAGGCCTCCAGGGCTTCCAGGATCTCCGGGGCGATGTCGGCATTGGTATAGACCTCCTGGACATCGTCCAGGTCTTCGAGAAAATCGACCAGGCGCAGCAGCTTTTCAGCACCGTCCTGGTCCAGCGCTGAGCTGTTTTCGGCGGCGAAGGTGACCTCGGCGTTGTCCGGCTCGATACCGGCCGAACGCATCGCATCGACCACGTCAGCAAAATCATCCGGCGTCGTGTACACATCGACCGAGCCATCGTCGTTGCCGACCACATCCTCCGCCCCGGCCTCTATTGCGGCCTCCATGATCTTATCCTCATCGGCGCCGGGGCCGTAACTGATGATGCCCTTTTTGCTGAACATATAGGCTACCGAACCATCGGTGCCCAGGTTGCCGTCGTGCTTGGTGAAGGCATGACGGACCTCCGAGGCAGTGCGGTTGCGATTGTCGGTCAGGCAGTCGACGATAACGGCGACTCCGCCCGGTCCGTAGCCTTCGTAACGAATTTCGTCGTAGTTGTCGCCTTCCTCGCCGCCCGCGCCGCGTTTGATCGCACGCTCGACGGTATCGTTGGGCATATTGGCGCCACGCGCCTTGTCCACCGCGAGTCGCAGGCGCGGATTGACATCGATGTCGCCACCACCCTCCTTCGCCGCCACGGTGACCTCCCGGATCAGCTTAGACCATAGCTTGCCGCGCTTTTTGTCATTGGCGGCCTTCTTGTGCTTGATATTGGCCCATTTGCTGTGACCTGCCATGCCACTACCTCGTACCCAAAGCATTGAACTCGACGTCAACGCGGCGATTTTATCACTGCGGGCATGTCGCGACAGCGTCAAAGTCTGGCGTGATCCCGCGGACAGCCCCCAGTTGAAGCGGCCGTAGCGGCGTGCAACCATCTACCGATCGAGGTGCAAAACCGGACGTGCAGGGAGACATCGACGTGAGCGAACAGGCCCGGGGGCCAATCCCGACAGAGATCAATCTGCATCGCAAATCCAGGCTGCTGAATATCCGCTTTTCGGACGGGCAGTCCTTTTCACTGCCCTGCGAGTACCTGCGCGTCAATTCACACGCGGCCGAGGTGACCAGCCGCGCCACGCCGGAGGTGGGCAAGGAGCAGGTGAACATCGACAGAATCGAGCCGCAGGGCACCTATGCCATTCGGATTTCCTTCGACGACGGGCATGACACCGGGATCTATTCGTGGGAGACGCTCTACGATCTCGGCGTCAACCAGGAGACCTACTGGCAGGCATATCTCGATCGACTCGCGGCCGCCGGCTATGACCGCAGCGGCGCGCGCCTGGCCGGGGCGCCAGAGGCCGAACGCAAGATCAAGGTACTCTACTTCGCCTATCTGGCGAACAAGATGCGCAAAGAGGCCGAGGAGGTCACGCCGCCGGAGAGCGTCGAGACCGTCGAGCAGTTGCTCGCCTGGCTGCGCCGGGTGAAAGGCGACCGCGCCTATCTCCTGGCCGACGAGAATGTGCGGGTGACGGTCAATAAGCAGTTCGCGGAGCCCTTCACCCGCCTGGATCCAGGCGACGAAGTGGCAATAGTCCCCAACTCCCCCAATCCGCCGTCGCCACCCCAGCGGCCCAAACAGCGGCAAGAGGACTGGTAAACCGCAACGCGGTCGCGTCGATCGTGATCTGGCGTGGCTGCAGTGGAAGCCATCAGTGGGTTTCTCGACATATACCGACCGCTTCGATCGTCCCGGGACGCGCCTGACCGGGACTTCGTCAACGAACTGTCCCTATTGCATGTGGATCTGGATTATCCTGACCGCCTCGATTACCCACGGAATGCAGCGAGACGCGCTATGGAGATAATGTTGATCGGCCTGGTGCTTTTTCTTGGCACGCACTCGATTTCCATCGTCAACGCGCCCTGGCGCGACAAGGTCGCCGCACGGCTGGGCGAATTCAGCTGGCAGGCGATCTACGCGGTGTTCGCAGTCGCTGGATTCGTCCTGATCGTCTGGGGCTATGGTCTGGCACGCCAGGCGCCCGAAGTGCTCTATGTCCCGCCGGTGTGGCTGCGGCATGTCGCACTGCTGCTGATGCTGCTTGTCTTCCCGCTGCTTCTCGCCGCCTATCTGCCCGGCCGGATCAAGTCCGCCACGCGCCACCCCATGCTGCTGGCGACCAAGATCTGGGCCCTGGCCCATCTGCTCGCCAATGGCATGCTGCATGACGTGGTCCTGTTTGGCGCGTTTCTGGCCTGGGCGGTGGTCGATCGTATCTCGATGAAGCGACGGGTGCAGCGACCTGTCCCCGGTGCGCCGCCGTCAAAGTACAACGACGTCATCGCAGTCGTCGGCGGCCTCGGCCTGTATGTCTGGTTCGTGCTGCAGGGTCACGCCTGGCTGTTCGGCGTCTCACCCGTCGGCTGAGGCAGCGAGGGATTCGGGTCAGGCCCGACCCCACAACTCGGAGAGCCCCGTGATGCGCTGGAAGACCGCCTATCGCTCCTTCTACTATCAGGATGCCCCTGAACCCGACGACCTGTCGCTGCCCCCCGCGGAGACCGCACTGCTGTGCATCGATGTGCAAAAATACGGCCTCGCGCCCAAATCGACCGCGGCCGAGGATGGGCGTTGGGCGCCGTTTTATGCGCGTATGCGCGATATCGTCATCCCCAACCTGGGCGCGCTGCAGGAAACATTCCGCAAGCACGGGATCGATGTGATTCATGCGCGCATCGCCTGCCTGCTCGAGGACGGCCGCGACCGCTCGTTGAGCCAGAAGATGCCGGGCTGGAACAACCTGCTGATGCCAAAAGATTCCGAGGAGTCGCAGATCATCCCTCAACTCGCCCCGCTGCCCGGCGAGATCGTCGTCACCAAGACCACCGACAGTGCGTTGACCGGCACCAATCTGCGCCTGGTGCTCAGCAATATGGGTATTCGCAATGTGATCGTTACCGGGATCTATACCGATCAGTGCGTTTCCTCGACCGTGCGCAGCCTGGCGGACGAGAGCTTCAACGTCGTGCTGATCGAGGACTGTTGCGCCGCCGGCACAGACGAGCTGCACGCCCGGGAACTGGAGATCATAAACATGATCTATTGCCACGTCCTCGGCCGCACAGAGCTTCTCGAAGTGATGGGGCTGGACGGATCTCGTGAGACGTGATGGCGCAGCGGCTTTCGCCTAACGCAATCTATGGCTGTGAACTTGCAAAGTGGCGCACCATCCACTCGCGAATGAGCCTGCGATTGGTCCAGGAGGTCGCCCGCCGGACCGCCTGGGCGGCCGGAAACCAGCGGCACTGTCGATGCTCAGCCGGGTTGAGTCGGATGCTGCGGCGCGCCGGCAATTCGAGCGCGAACCAGTGTTCACGGTTGGTGTGCGCCGAGGGCGCATAACGGGCGCGCCAGGGTGGAACAATCGGAAAGCTCACGGTACGTCGCAGATCCACGAGGTTTTGGCCGGCGCTAAGCCCGGTCTCTTCCGCCAATTCGCGCGCGGCCGCCGCGCGTGCCGATTCTCCCCAGTCGAGCGAGCCGGTCACGGACTGCCAAAAGCCGTGTGGCCGAGTGCGTTCCATCAACAGCACCTCGCCGGCCCGGGTGCAGATCATCACCAGCACGGATTCGGGGCGCTTGCAGTCCCTGTTGGCTGGCTCTGCCGGGGCATCCGTCTCCAATCAGCCCCCGTTACCCTCGGCGCCCCCGGACTGCGGGAGCCGCACGCGCAAGTGGAGTTCGCGTAGTTGGCCCTGGGTTACCTCTGAGGGTGCCTGGGTCAGCAGGCAGCTCGCACTCTGGGTCTTGGGGAAGGCCATCACGTCACGGATCGAATGCGCACCGCTCATCAGCATCACCAGGCGATCCAGGCCGAATGCCAGGCCACCGTGCGGCGGACAACCGTACTTGAGCGCGGTCAGCAGGAAACCGAACTTCTCCTGCGCCTCCTGTGCCTCGATCCCAAGCAGACGGAACACCTGCTCCTGAATCTCCTCACGGTGGATACGGATCGAGCCGCCGCCGACCTCGGTGCCGTTGATCACCATGTCATAGGCCCGCGATAGGGTGTCGCCAGGCGCACTGCCGAGCCTGTCGACATGTTCGGCCTTGGGTGCCGTGAACGGGTGATGCAGCGCCTGCCAGCGCCCTTCGCCCTCGTCCCATTCGAACATCGGGAAGTCCACCACCCACAGGGGTTGCCAGCCCTCTTCCATGAGGCCCAGGTCACGACCCAGCTTTTCGCGCAGTGCGCCTATGGCCTCGTTGACCACCCGCGCCTTGTCGGCACCGAAGAAGATGAGGTCGCCGTCTGTAGCGCCGGTGCGCGCCAGAATCTCGCTGACCGCGTGGTCCGGCAGAAACTTTAGTATCGGCGACTGCAGACCGTCGCGACCCTGAGCGACATCGTTCACCTTGACGTACGCGAGGCCCTTGGCGCCGTATATCCCCACAAACTTGGTGTAATCGTCGATGTCCTTGCGACTCAGCTCGCCGCCCGCGGGCACCCGCAGCGCCACCACCCGACCCTTGGGGTCTTTGGCTGGGCCGGCAAATACCTTGAACTCGACATCGGCCATCAGGTCGGCAATGTCGATCAGTTCCAGCGGACAACGCAGATCAGGGCGGTCGGTGCCGAAACGCTGCATCGCCTCGGCATAGCTCATGCGCGGAAAGGGATCGGGCAGCTGCACGCCGAGGGCCTTGTCATAAAGGTCGCGAATCATGCCCTCCATCAGGCGCATGATCTCGTCTTCGTTCATGAACGACATCTCGAGGTCGAGCTGGGTGAACTCCGGCTGCCGGTCGGCGCGCAGATCTTCGTCGCGGAAGCAGCGCACGATCTGATAGTAGCGGTCCATGCCGGACATCATCAGCAGCTGTTTGAACAGCTGCGGTGACTGCGGCAGCGCAAAGAACTTGCCGGCATGCACCCGGCTGGGCACCAGGTAGTCACGCGCGCCCTCGGGCGTCGCCTTGGTCAACATCGGCGTCTCGATATCGAGAAATCCCCGGTCGTCGAGATAGCGGCGCAGCGTGCGCGTGACCAGTGCCCGCAGCGCAATGCGCTCCTGCATCACCGGGCGGCGCAGATCGACATAGCGATAGCGTAGGCGCAGCTCTTCGGAGGTGTCCTCATCATCGAGCTGGAAGGGAGGAGTCTCGGCGCGATTGAGGATCTCCAGCTCCTGCCCCAGTACCTCAACCTCACCGGTCGGCAGCTCTTTATTCAGCGTGCCCTCGGGGCGTGCGCGGACGCGACCTTTGACACGCACCACGAATTCGTTGCGCACCTGTTCGGCGGCGGCGAAGACTTCAGGGAGATCGGGATCGTAGACGACCTGGACCAGGCCACTGCGATCGCGCAGATCAATAAAGATCACGCCCCCATGGTCGCGGCGGCGATTGACCCAACCGCTGAATTCGACCGTCTGGTCAATATGGGCAGTGTTCACTTCACCACAGTAATGGCTGCGCATGGTATTTTCCCAGGTTGGAAAAGACGAGGCGCCCCGACCGGCGGGGCGCCTCGTCTGAAAACCGTATCAGTACTGCGACAATTCAGTTGCAGGCAGGACAAGTCCCGGTC